>JALZAF010000063.1 GCA_030948505.1 Chloroflexota bacterium | reverse complement strand
CCCCCCCCCCCCGCGGCCCCACGGGCCGCCCCGATGGGCCGCCCCGGCCGGAGGTCCCGATGCAGTTTGGCTTCACCCTCAAACCCGACCACACGCTCGAGCGCACGCTTGCTCTGACCCGCCGGGCGGAGGCTGGCGGCTTCGAGTACGGCTGGCTGTTCGACTCGCACGTGCTGTGGCGAGAGCCGTATGTGCTGTTGACGCTGATGGCGGGAGTGACCGAGCGGCTGCGACTCGGCACCTGCGTCACCAACCCGGCCACACGCGAGCCGTCGGTCACGGCGTCCACGCTGGCCGTCCTCAACGAGGTCAGCGGCGGACGCATGGACCTGGGGATCGGCCGCGGCGATTCGGCCCGTCGCGTGCTGGGCAAGCCGCCCACGACGATGGCTACCCTCGAGGAGGCGATTCGCGTCATCCGCGATCTCGTCGAAGGGCGGGCGGTCGAGTACGAGGGCACCGAGCTGCGGCTGCCGTGGACGGGCACCTGGAAGCTGCCGGTCTGGGTCGCCGGCTACGGCCCGATGGCGCTGGCCATGACCGGCCGCGTCGCCGACGGGGTGATCCTCCAGCTCGCCGACCCGGATCTCATCCACTGGTTCGTTGGACAAGTGCGGGAGGCGGAAGTCGCCGCGGGCCGGCCGCCCGGTTCGGTGCGGGTCCAGGCGGCGGCACCGGCCCACGTCGGGGACCTGGAGCTGTGTCGCGCGCGGACGCGCTGGTTCCCGGCCCTCGTGTCCAATCACGTCGTGGACCTCGTGTCGAAATATCCGCGTGCGCAGCTGCCGGCGGCTTTGACCGGCTACGCGCGGGATCGGACGGGCTACGACTACCACCACCACGCCGAGGTTGGCTCGTCGAATGCAGCCTTCGTCGGGGACGAGGTCACGGATCGCTTCTGCATCCTGGGCTCGGTCGACGACCACATTCGCAAGCTGCGCGAGCTGGCCGCCGCGGGCGTCGACCAGTTCAATCTCTACCTGATGAACGGCGACGAGGAGGACATCCTCGACGTCTACGGCCGGGAGATCATTCCTGCCCTTCGAGGCGTGCGAGCGGGACTGACCTGAGGCCCGCCGCAGCTTGTGGTGCGGATCGGCAACGCCGGTCGCCGTGTGAGTCGGCTTGCATAGCCAAGAGGAGCCCCTCGACAACGGTACCCGCCCGGGCCGCAGACTTGGCTCCCGCATCCGCCACACCGTCGTCGAAGAGGGGCCCGTCAGCGTGATGTTCCGGCTGCCATTTGGTCGTCGCCGCGATCCCTGGTGGGATCTCGAGGGTCGGTCCGTACGCCGGGACCGTCGCCTCCGCCGATTGCTCCAGGTGCTCGTGCTTCTGTCCGCGCTGGTGCTCCTGGCGGTGGTCTTCAATCCGCCTGCCGCTCGCGGTGCCGCTCCCATTGGCGCTCTGCTGCTCGCCGCCGCGACGTTCCTGGCGGCCGCTCGATCCGTCTAGCGGCGCGTCCATTCGCTATCCTCGGTCAGGCGCCCGTCGGCTCGCGGCTGAGGAGGAACGATGCGCACGCTCATCACGAACGGCATGGTTGTCACAGCGGAGGGCTCGTACCACGCCGACATCCTCGTCGACGGCGAGCGCATCGATGCGATCGGCGCGGACCTGCCGGCCTCCGGACTGACCGCCGACGAGACCATCGACGCCAAGGGCAAGTACGTCATCCCGGGCGCGATCGACGTCCACACCCACATGGAGCTCCCGTTCGGCGGGACGGCCGCCAAGGACACGTTCGAAACGGGAACGCGCGCGGCGGCGTTCGGGGGCACGACGACGATCGTGGACTTCGCGGTCCAAAGCCGGGGCAAGTCGCTGCGCGAAGGCCTCGACACGTGGCACGCCAAGGCCGAAGGGAACGCGGTTGCCGATTACGGCTTCCACATGATCCTGTCCGACGTCAACGACGCGACGCTGGCGGAGATGGATCAGCTGGTGACGGAGGGCGTCCCTGACTTCAAGCTCTTCACCGCCTACCCCGGGGTCTTCTACAGCGACGATGGGGCGATCTTCCGGGCGATGCAGCGGACGCGCGACAACGGCGGGCTGATCATGATGCACGCCGAGAACGGCATGGCGATCGACGTCGTCGCCGCCCAGTACGTGGAGGCCGGCAAGACCGATCCCTACTACCACGGCGTGGTCCGCTACCCGGTCTTCGAAGGCGAGGCCACGAACCGCGTCATCCGCCTGGCCGAGGCGGCCGGCGTGCCTGTCTACATAGTGCACCTGTCGGCGCGCGACGCCCTCGACGCGGTGCGCGAGGCCCGCGACAGGGGATCGATGACGTTCGCCGAGACCTGCCCGCAATACCTGTTCCTGTCCCTGGATGACCTGGGCAATGGCTTCGAGGGTGCCAAGTTCGTGTGTTCGCCGCCGCTGCGCACCAAGGACCACTGGGAAGCGCTATGGACTGGCCTCGTCAAGGACGACCTGCAGATCGTCTCCACCGACCATTGCCCCTTCGACTTCCACGGCCAGAAGGAGCTGGGAAAGGGCGACTTCCGGAAGGTCCCGAACGGGCTGCCGGGCGTGGAGGACCGCGTCGACCTCATGCATGACGGCGGCGTCGTTGGCGGGCGGGTGACCAGGGAGCGCTGGGTCGAGCTCATCTCGACCGCGCCGGCGCGGCTGTTCGGGATGTACCCGCAGAAGGGCACGATCGCCGTCGGATCGGATGCCGACCTGGTGATCTATGACCCCCAGCGGAAGCACAAGATCTCTGCCAAGACCCATCACATGAACGTCGACTACTCGTGCTACGAGGGGCGCGAGGTGCAGGGCGCGTCGGACGTGGTGCTGTCCCGGGGCACCGTCCTCGTGCGCGACGGGAAGTTCCTCGGACGGAAGGGCCATGGCCGCTTTGTCAAACGCGCCCCCGCGGATCTCGCCAGGCTGAGCTGATGCCGGAGTTGGCGCGGCGGTCCCGCATGGCGCCTTCCCGCATGGCCCTTCCCGCATGGCTCGGTCGCGCATGGCGCGGCCGGCCCGGCCAAGGTTCCGCCGTTCGGCCTAGAATCGCGGTTCGGCGACGGTCGTCGCCGTCCTCCGCCGACCTCCACCCGGAGTTGCATGTCCCGCGACGCATTGCTCGCGATTCTCGCCTTGGTCGTCCTGCTCAACCTGACGATGTTGTTGCAGGCGGCTCTGGTGCTGCGGCGCCGGTCGCCGGCCGCGCACGGGCGGCGCCGTGAGTCCGCCCCGCAGCGGCGGCCCTTCGCGCGCTGGAGTCAGCGCGATGCACCATACGTGCCGCCGGCGTTCCCGCCTGCGGCGCGAGCGCCGCGTGGTCCGGCCTTCGCGCCACCGAGCCACGCACCCGCCCGTCAACGGCCGATCGCCGCGGTCGCAGTGGTCCAGGAGCGTCCGACGAGGGCGGCGTCGGCCGTCCCTCAGCCGGCGCCCGTTGTGCCCCAGGCGGCACCCGGGCGGGCGGCGACCCTCGACCCGCCGGCACGACGCGAGGAGCCGGTACAACCAGGGGCGCCCGAACCGGTGGCCACGACCGAGCCGCTCGCGGCGGACGAGCCTGCAGCGGCGGACGATCCTGCGGCAGCGGTCGAGCCTGCGGCCACGGCTGAGCCTGTGGCCACGGCTGAGCCTGCGGCCACGACCATGCCCGAACCGGCTGCGCCCGCAGCCGCCGCACCCTTGACGGCCGAGCCAGGGCCTGCCGCGCCCGAGCCAGGGCCTGCCGCGCCCGAGCCCGCTTCGGTCGAGCCTGCCCGCAAGGCATCGACACCCGCCAAGCGACCGCCGAGTTCGCGCGGAATGCCCCAGAAGTCGCGGGGCGGCTCGCGCGGCCGCCGGTTCAAGCTCCCGCCCCTGGACGAGGACCACGCGCGATCAGCGCGCGCGATCGAGGCCTTCCTCGGTGGCCCGACCGAACCGGCCACCGCGGCAGCCGAACGCTCATCGCGCCGCCGGCACCGGGCCCGCCGGCCCGCGGGCACTCCCGCGCCGAAGACCACGCTCGTCGTCTCGCTCAAGGGTTACCCAGAGTTGGAACGGGCCATGGGACCGACGCGGGCGACCACGGTCGCCGTTGCCTTCAGCGACGCCCTGCGACGCTCCGCCCGTTCGACGGACGAGCTCCGCGAGCTCGGAGGGGGGCGCATGCGCATCATCGTGGAGGCCGACGACGCCGGCGCGAACGCCTACCTCGATCGTGCCCGCGCCAGCACCCAGCCATGGCTGGAGTTGCTGCCCGTACCGCTCCGTCTCGACGTCGGCCAGCGCAAGTCGGAGATCATCGCCTTCGACAATGCGCGCCGAATGGCCGGCGGTTAGGCCACCGCCAGCGGGGACGTCGAAGGCGAACCTAGCGCGTGCGCGGGAAGCCCAGATCCACCTTGCTGGTGCCCGGATCCGGCCAGCGCGACGTGACGACCTTGGCCCGAGTGTAGAACTGGATGCCCTCCGGGCCGTACATGTGCAGGTCGCCGAAGAGCGAGCTCTTCCAGCCACCGAAGCTGTAGTAGGCAACCGGCACCGGGATCGGCACGTTGATGCCCACCATGCCGGCCTCGGCCTCGAACTGGAATTGCCTGGCGGCGCCGCCGTCACGGGTGAAGATGGCCGTCCCGTTGCCAAACGGGTTGTCGTTGACCAGGCGGACCGCATCCGCGTAGGTCGGCACCCGGACGACCTCCAGCACGGGCCCGAAGATCTCGTTCTTGTAGCTGTCCATGTCCGGCGTGACCTTGTCCAGCAGCGACACGCCAAGGAAGAAGCCGTCGCCCTTGTACAGCGGGTGCTCGCGACCGTCGGTCACGATCGAGGCGCCCTGCTCACGACCCTGGTCGATGTATGAGGCGACCTTGTCGCGATGCTCGCGGGTCACGAGCGGCCCCATCTCCGAGGAGGCCTCGTTGCCCGGGCCGACTCGGATCTTCGGCAGCCGCGCCGTGATCGCTGCCACGAGCGGATCGGCCACGTCGCCGACGGCCACGACGACGGAGATCGCCATGCAGCGTTCGCCAGCGGAGCCATAGCCCGCCGAGACGGCCGCGTCGGCGGCCATGTCGATGTCGGCGTCGGGCAGCACCACCATGTGGTTCTTCGCCCCGCCCAGGGCCTGCACGCGCTTGCCGTTTCGGGTGCCCGTCTCGTAGATGTGCCTGGCGACCGGGGTAGAGCCCACGAATGACACTGCCCTGATGTCAGGGTGCTCGAGGATCCGGTCGACGGCCACCTTGTCGCCGTGGACGACGTTGAAGACGCCGTCCGGCAGGCCAGCCTCCTTGAGGAGCTGGGCGATGTAGATCGACGCCGAGGGATCCTTCTCGGACGGTTTCAGGACGAACGTGTTGCCGCAGGCGATGGCGTTGCCGAACATCCACATCGGCACCATGGCCGGGAAGTTGAACGGCGTGATGCCCGCGACGACGCCGAGTGGCTGGCGGATCTGGTAGACGTCGACGCCGGTCGAAACCTGCTCGCTGAAGCCACCCTTGAGGAGGTGCGGGACACCCGTCGCGAACTCCAGGTTCTCGAGCCCGCGGGCGACCTCGCCGAGCGCGTCGGAGGTCACCTTGCCGTGCTCGGCGGTCAGGAGGGCCGCGATGTCGGCCCGGTGCTGGTCCACGAGGTTTCGGATCCGGAACAGGATCTCCGTCCGCTTCGAGAGAGAGGTAGCACGCCAGGCCGGGAAGGCCTCGCGAGCCGCCCGAACGGCCGCGTCGACCTCTTCCTTCGAGGCGAAATCGACTTCGCGGGCCAGCTTGCCGGTAGCCGGGTTGTAAACAGGCCCGCGCCGCGCGGAGGTTCCGGGGACGAGCCGGCCGCCGATCCAGTGATTGACCCGCTCGTCGACGGGGGCACCGCCGAGGCCGCCCGTCCGTGGCTCTGCGACCTGCGTCATTGGTGGACCTCACGCTGTTCGATGTCACGCCGAGCTCGCCCTGCCGGCGGCCTCTCCACGATACTCCAGGCCCCGGAATCGCCGGCTCGGCGGGCCAGGACCATGGCCGCCCCGACACAAGCAGCGGCGAGGCCCAGGCACAGCAGCTGGTCCGCCCCTAGCGGACCCAGCACCGGCGCGTCCCGCCACGTGGTCGCGACGATCGCCCGGCCGATGGCCCACCCGCCCAGGGCAACGAACAACGCCAGCCCGTCGCGGCGTCTGAACGCACCGCCCATCGTCGCCGCGACGACCAACGCCAGGACCAGGACCGTCGCCCCCGCTTCGTACAGCTGGGATGGGTGCGATGCGATCGCCGGCGCCAGCGACCCCCAGGGCCCGGGCCCGACGTAGCTCGTGGCCCAGGGCACGTTGCTGGGTAGGCCCTGGCCGTCACCGCCGAGGGCCATGGCGACCTTGCCGACGGCCAGCGCGAGGAGTGTGGGCATGGCGGCGGCGTCCAACCACGGCCCAGTTCGGCCCCCAAGCGCGGATGCGGCGTAAGCCCCGGTGATCGTGCCGCCGACCACCCCCAGGACGAGCTCCAGGCTCCCCTGCGCCGGGTCCACGAATGCTCCTGAGTGCGCGAGGTAGTAGTCGAGGTACAGCAGCGCATATCCAACCCGGCCCCCGACCAGGGCGCCGGGGACGACGGCGAGCACGATCAGCATCAGGTCTGCCATCCGCCCCCCGAAGCTCTGGGTGGTCGGCGGGTCCAGCCCCGGCCCCGGCCGGCCGACGATCCAGGCCGCCAGCAGGAGCGCCAACACGAGCCCGATCGCGACGACCACCGTCTCGAGGCGGACGGTGCTGCCGCCGGCTCGGAGGACAGGGTCGAAGTCGAGCCTGACGACGGCGATCGGCACGGTGGGCGCCAGTGTATCGGCGCCATCGCGCGGGATGTCGGCTGGCCGACACGACTGCTGTCGTCGAGGCGCTCGGCCGGTCCGCTGCCCCGGGCCATCATTGGCGAACCTTGCTGGCCGCCCGGGGGGAGCGGCCGGTGAGCAGACCGGATCGGTGGGGGGCCGATCCGGATTTTCGTGCTTGGCGCCGGGTCCCGCGTCCCGCCGCCCTATCATCGCTGGCGTGGCCCGCTGCCTCGCGCTCCTGGTCCTCACCTTCGCCACGGCTGGCTGCGCCTCGGCCGGCGCTTCAGCCTCCCCGTCCGTGGGCCGGTCGTTCCGTGTCGAGACCATGTTGCCCGAGGCCAGCCAGACCGTGACCGAAACCCAGCTGCCCGCCTCGATCCTCGACCCGATCATCGATGAGGTCGGCCGCGACGCCGGGGTCCCTCGCGGGCAGGTGCGGGTCACATCGGCGGAGGCTGTGACCTTTCCCAACGCCGGCCTCGGCTGTGAGCAGCCGGGCCTCGCGTACACGCAGGTCCAGGTCGACGGATACCGCGTTGTGCTCGAGGCGGGAGGGGTTTCGTACGACTACCGGGGCACGGGCTCTCGCCCTCCGCGACGCTGCCTGAAGCCGACTCCCTGAGCGCCCGGCCGAAGGAATCGAGAGGGGCCGCCCGAAGGCGACCCCTCCCTTGTTGCCGAGCGGGGGCTACGGCGTGACAGTGATGGGCTGGACCACCTGGGTGGTTCCCGGCGTCACGTTGGACGTCATGCTCGCGATCGAGCGGTAGTGCCCGGCGCGCAGGGCGGACAGGGTGTACTTGATCGACGCTGTGCCGCCTGCGGTGGGCGGGGTGAGGGTGACGAGGTACTCGGACCCGTTTGCGGGCGCCGAGGCGATGTTCAGGCCGCTCGTGCCGTCACGGTTCTCGGCGCCCCAGTTGACGCCCGCGTCAGGGTCGCCGGACCCGGCATTGCCGAGACCAGGACCGTCGCCCGGGGCCGTGAGGTTCGGCCCGTACGAGTACGTGATCGCCTCGCTCGCGGGCCCGGTGCTGGTGCCCTTCTGGATCCGGAACCAGACCTCGAATGAATGGGTGGTTGCGTTCCCGAAGTTCTTGACGTTGCCCCAGTCGACGACCACCCAGCCGTCGTTGGGGCCGCCACTCAGGGAAGCCACGCGGATCGCGCCGCCGCCGGGCGGGTTGAGGTCGGTCCACAGCGGGGCGACCGTGTTGTTCGGGCGCGCTGCGACCGGGAAGTGCTGCGGGGTGAAGACGATGTCCCCGCTGTCCCCGCCGCCGACCACGATGTAGCCGTTGGAGACGACGCCGATCCTCGTGTACGGCTCACCGCCGTAGTAGAAGGTCGGCACGTTGAAGTTCGTGATCGTGTCGTCACCGACGCCCGCGACCGGCGGGACGCCGAGGACCGACAGAGCCAGGTAGCCGCCGTCCGGGCCGGTCGTCGGAGCGATCGATGCGACCTGGGGCGGGACGGCGGGAGTGAGGGTACCGCTCCACTTCGCACCCTGGTTGCCGTCGATCGCGGACGCCGGCGGCATGATCTGGGTGAAGCGAAGGCCCTTGCCCGTGACCCTGAGTCGCACGTTGGCGGCGACGGCGCTGAGGTTGGAAACCGTCGCATCGCAACGCGCTCGTCCGCTGCGCCGGGCGATGGTGGTCGGGGCACAGGTGTTGGTCAACGTGACCGCCCCCTGCTGCTTGACGAACGCAACCGGGATCGTGACGTTGTGGGACCCGCGGGCCATCGGATCGAGGGTGATCCGCCCGAAATACTGGCCGTTGGCCAGGCCCGGGGCGCTGATGGTGATGTACAGCTTGATGGCGCGGTTGCGGCCGACGCTGATGAACTTCTTGTCAGTGCCGGGCGCCAGCCCAACGCTGATGACCGCACCCGCCGGCGCCTGCGTGAAGACGCGAAGCACCTGGGCGCGGCCGGAGACGTTGATGGCGGTGCGGGTGGTGGAGATGGTGCCCGGCATCGTCGTTGCGTCAATGCTCGGGATGTTCAGATTGATGCGATGGAGCGGATCAGCCGCCGAAGCGACGAAGTTGGAGTACCGCTCGTTGAAGACGAGGGTTGGGTTGACCGCCCGACCGACGCGCAGCCCGCCCGCTCCTGCGTCGAATGGATCGAACGGGGTCAGGCCGTCTTCCTTGACCACGTCCTGCGCGGCGGAGGTCATGAGGGCGGACTTGATGATCGCCGGCGTCCACGTCGGATGGGCCGCCTTGACCAGCGCCGAAGCGCCGGCCGCGTGAGGACTCGACATCGACGTTCCCGCGATCGCCTGGTACAGGTTGCCGGGGGGCCCGTTCGTGATACCGGTCGGCTGCGGGGTCATGCCGGCCAGGACCTGGATCCCCGGGGCGGTGATATCGGGCTTGATGAAGTCGCCATCAGGGCCGCGTGAAGAGAAGGCCGCCATGACGTCGCCCCGAGTGGGCGATGCAATGCCCTGGGCCCATGTGGCCTTGACGTTGGTGTGGCCATTGATAAAGGTGAGCAGGTCCGTGCTGGGTCCGTCGACGTGGATCGCCGGCAGCCAGTGGTTGTCTGTTTCGACATCCTGCTTGATCGGGTTGTAGAGGATCATCCCGGCCGCGCCGCCCTGGGCCAGGTTGTAGCCCTTGTCGACTCGCGCGTTGGTCCCGCGCTGGCAGGCGACGATCTTGCCGGTCGCCGAGCCAGCCACGAGCGGGGTCTGGCAGAGGACATCCTCGCCGGCAATGCTCTGGGCAAGAACGACCGGGGTGGAGCTCGTGATCCCGTTCGTGATCGTCACGCCCGGCATGTCGAACGTCGCGCCGCCATCGGCGGTGAGGTGAAGCGTTGAGGTGAAGAAGCGGTTGGAGGTGGACGCGCCCACCGTGGTCACCCACGGGCCGCCATGGGCCGCGGTTCCGGCACCGGGGCCGCTGTTGCCGGCCGAGGCGTTGACGGAGATCCCGGCGTTGAAGGCGTCGAGGAAGGCGAGCTCGACCGGATCGGAGTAGGGCTGGGCCCCTCCGGAGATCGAGTAGTTGATGACGTCGACGCCGTCGGTGATGGCTTGCTGGACCGCGGAGATCGAGTCCGAGCTGAAGCAGCCCTGCGCCAGGCAGACGCGGTACATGATCACCCACGCGCCAGGCGCGATGCCGCTGATCGGCCCGCGGTTGACGCCGTATAGCGTTGCGGTATTGACGCGATCGCCGGCGGCCGTCGAAGTGGTGTGCGTGCCGTGGCCCTCGGAGTCACGGGCCGAGCACTTGTGGGTGGTGTTGTTGCAGAACTCCTCCGCGCCCGCGCCGATGATGGCCATGTATCCATCGGTCTTGGCGTAGGCGCCGATGAGCTTGTGGTTGCAGGTGAAGGTCGGACCTAGGTTAGCCACGTCCGAGCCGTCGCCGAACTCGCAGTGGATACCCGCCGGCGGCGCGGCCAGCCCGTGGGTGTCGGCGAAGGACGGGTGCTCGGGCCAGATGCCGGTATCAAGGACGCCCACGATGACGCCCGCACCGGCATGGTCCTGGCCACCCAGCATCGGCCAGACTGATGTCGCCCCGATGAAGCCGGGCGTGACGTCGGTCAGGGGCTTCTCCAGCTTGTCCTTCTGGACTGCCGCGACGCCGGCGACCTTGAGCAACGCGGCGACCTTGTTGGCGGGGACCGTCGCCCGCACGCCTCCGAACGCCGTCAGAAAGGCCTCGCCGAGCTTCGCGCTTGGGACGGCCCGCGTGATGGCCGTCTGGATCGCCTGCGACTTCGCACGGGTGTACTGCTCATACGCCCCGACGGCGGCCTCGTTGACCTTGAGTTTCTTGCCGGTCACGGCAGGGCTGGTAGCCGCAAGCCCATTGACATTGCCCGTGTACGACGCGGTCGCGTCGAAGTCGAACTTGATCATGATGTTGACGGGGGCCGCATCCGTGCGTCCCAGCAGCGAGGGATCCGTCTGGGCCAGGTACCCAGAGGGGGACTTGGCGCCGACGAACGTCGTGTCGGGCGTCAGCGGGGTGGCCGTGAACCTCGATGGGTCGGCTCCCGATGCTCCCGTGGCGACCACGAGCTGGCCAACCAGTAGACACAGCGTCGCGAACGCGACCGCAGATCGCTTCATCCCGTGCTCTCCTCCTCAGCGAGAAGTCGACCCGCACCCCCTGTGTGCACGGGCGACTGCGACCGCTCCTCCGGGCCGCGGCCCAGCGGTCGACGTCAGTGGGGTGAACGCTACCGGTCGCGCACCCTCCGGGTCAATCCGGAATATTCCCAGGGACCATGGGCGGGTGCCTCCCGGCAACACCATCTGCGGTGCTGGCCGCCCAATCAGGCCGGCAGCTTCGCGACCAGCTCCTTGACCGCGGCAACGGACTTGTCGAACGCGGCGCGCTCAGCGGCGGTCAATTCGATTTCGAAAACGCGCTCCATGCCCTCGGCGCCGAGCACGACCGGCACCCCCACGAACAGGCCACGCGATCCGAATTCGCCATCGAGGAGCACGGCGCACGGCAGCACGCGCTTGCGATCCAGCAGGATCGCCTCGACCATCTCGAACGTCGCGGCGGCAGGCGCGTAGAAGGCCGAACCGGTCTTCAGCAGGGCCACGATCTCCGCGCCGCCGTTGGCGGTTCGATCGACCAGGGCTCGCACGCGATCCGCCGACATCAGCTCGGTGATCGGGACGCCGGCCACGGTCGAGTAGCGCGGCAGCGGAACCATCGTGTCGCCATGACCGCCAAGGACGAAGGCGTGTGTGTCCTCGACCGACACGCCCAGCTCCTGGGCGATGAAGGTCCGGAAACGCGCCGAGTCGAGGACGCCGGCCATCCCGAGCACCCGTTCTCGGGGGAACCCGGAGGCCTTGAGCGCGACATGGCACATCGCGTCGAGCGGGTTGGTGACGACGATCAGGATCGCGTTGGGGGAGTGTTTGGCGGCCTGCTCGACAACGGATCGGACGATCCCGGCGTTCCTGGCCAGCAGATCATCCCGGCTCATGCCCGGCTGGCGGGCCAGGCCGGACGTCACGACGACGATGTCGGAGCCGGCCGTGTCAGCGTAGTCGTTCGTGCCGGTGATCCGCGCGTCGTGACCCACGACAGGGGCGGCCTCGGCCAGGTCGAGCCCCTTGCCCTGTGGCAGCCCTTCGACGATGTCGATCAGGACGACGTCCGCCAGCCCGGCCTCCGCGATTCGCTGCGCAGTGGTCGCGCCGACGTTGCCGGCGCCGATGACGGTGACCTTGTGGCGGGGCATGCGGAGTCTCCTGCCGTGGTGTGGTCCGAATGGCGGCCCGGGCATTCTACGGCCGCCTTTGGGGCGGACAGCCTGGCGATGATCCTGCGCTGCAGCGCCCGTGCTGACGCGACTATCCTGTTTCCATGAGACGGCGGGAGGACGCTTGGCTGCTCCTGCGCGGATTCCCGAACACCGTCCGCTTCAACTTGAGCTATTTCCCGATCCGGACGGCGCTCCGCATCCCGGTCGTGGTCTCGCATCGCGTCTTGTTCGATCATCTCGGCGGGACCGTCGAAGTCGTTGGTCCCTTGAAGACACGGATGATCCGGATCGGGTTCGGCGACGTGGGGAGCTTCGACCGCCCACGGTCGCGTGGTGTGTGGCAGGTCAGGGGACGCGTCATCTTCAACGGAAAGGCGTTTCTCAATCAGGGCACGAAGGTGGCCGTCGGGCCGGATGCGACCGTGAGCTTCGGTGACGGGTTCATCGCGTCCGAGGTCGCGATCGCCGCGATGCGTTCCGTGACGTTCGGCCGCGACGTCATCATCGCGTGGGACACGCAGATCATGGACTCCGACTTCCACTCGATCGTCGACGCCGACGAGGCGCTGCTCAATCCCGACGAGGAGGTGCGGGTCGGCGATGGTGTATGGATTGGCGCGCGAGCCACGCTGCTTCGCGGCGCAGCGGTCGCAGCGGGATCGGTCGTGGGAGCGGGCGCGGTCGTTACTCGGGCGTTTTGCGAGCCGCATGTCCTGCTGGCTGGCGTCCCGGCGAGGGAGGTCAAGCACGGTGTGCAGTGGCGGATGCCGCCACCCGGGAGGCTCACGTGACTCCACCCGCCAGGGAGGATCGTCGCTGCGGTTGCCGGACTGGCTCGAGGCGGCAGAGCCCGGTGTCGCTGTCTCAGTCGGCGCGGGGACCGGCCTCGCGAACGTCCGCCGGGACGCCATCCGCGTAGGCCTCGAAATTGTCCCTGAACATGCGCGCAAGCTGGCGTGCCTGGCGATCGTAGGCATCCGGCTCCGCCCACGTCGAGCGCGGCTGCAGGAACTCGGACGGTACCTCCGGGCACGCGGTCGGGACCTCGACGCCGAAGATCGGGTCAGTCACCGTGGGCACTCCCTCGAGAGCGCCGCCGAGTGCCGCGCGGACCATCGAGCGGGTGTGATCGATGTTCATTCGGCGACCGGTGCCGTACGGTCCGCCGGTCCAGCCCGTGTTCACCAGCCAGACCGGGATGTCCGCCCTGCCGAGCCGCGTCCCGAGCATCGCCGCGTACTCACCCGGGTGGCGCGGCATGAACGGCGCCCCGAAGCAGGCGGAGAAGGTCGCCTTCGGCTCCTTGACCCCGATCTCCGTACCGGCCAGCTTGGCCGTGTAGCCGCTGATGAAGTGGTACATCGCCTGGGCGTGAGTCAGCCGGGAGATGGGCGGCAGGACGCCGAACGCATCGGCCGTCAGCAGGACGACGGTCCGGGGCTGGCCCGCGAGCCCGGTCGGCGAGGCGTTGCCGATGAAGTGCAGCGGGTAGGCGGCGCGCGTGTTCTCCGTGATGCGGTCCGACTCGAGGTCCAGCTCGCGGGTCAGGGGATCGAGATCCACGTTCTCGAGGATCGTCCCGAATCGGCGCGTCGTCTGGAAGATGTCAGGCTCGTACATCGGCGAGAGGCGGATCGTCTTCGCGTAGCAGCCGCCCTCGAAGTTGAACAGGCCGGCATCACCCCAGCCGTGCTCGTCGTCGCCGACGAGGGTCCGCCTGGGATCCGCCGACAGGGTCGTCTTGCCGGTTCCGGACAGTCCGAAGAAGACCGCCGGGTCGCCGGCCTGACCCACGTTGACGGCCGAGTGCATCGGCAGCACGCCCTCATCCGGCATGAGGTAGTTCATGACCGTGAAGGCGCCCTTCTTGATCTCGCCGGCGTATTCGGTGCCGACGATGATGATCTCCATCCGCTTCAGGTGAAGGAGGATCGCCGTCTCCGAGCGGGTGCCCTCGGTCGCCGGATCCGCCTTGAATGAGGGGACGTTGATGATCGTGAAGTTCGGCCGGAAGCCGCGCAGCTCGGCGGCCGTCGGCCGGCGGAACAGGTTCTCGGCGAAGATGCTGGCCCAGGCCGTCTCGGTGTACACGCGCAGCGAGCGCCGATGGTCGGGATGGGCGCCGATGAAGCAGTCCTGGGCGTAGATCGTGCGGCTCGCGAGGTAGTCCACCAGGCGCGCCCGAAGGCGATCGTAGTCGGCCTCGTGGATGGGCCGGTTGACCTCGCCCCACCAGATCTTCTTCTCGCTCGACGGCTCACGGACGATGAACTTGTCCTGCGGCGAGCGACCGGTGTGGCGGCCCGTCCGGACGACGAGCGGACCCTCCGCCGCGATCATCCCCTCCCCTGCCCTGACCGCATCCTCGTACAGCTCGGCGGTGGATAGGTTGGCCCGGACGGTACGGCCTATCGAGGTCGGCGTCGTCGCGGGCGGATGAACTGCGGCCACGGTGTGCTCCTTGCGGGCGGGCAGGCCAGATCGACCAGGCCCGATCGTCATCGGTTCGGTCGACCGGCCGCGCGTACCCTTGGCCCGTAGGCGGCAGGGAGTCGGCTTACACAGTCCAGGCCATCTTACCCCGGGCACCTCGCGTTCGTCCTGCGAAAGATGCGGGAAGGTTGCGTCAGGGTTGCGAGCCGATGGTCCTATTGCGTCCGGTCCCGGGCCTCGTCGCGGGCCCGGAGTCAGGCGCCGTCGAGGGCCTGCCGGAGGTCCGCGATGAGGTCCGCGGCCGACTCGATCCCGACCGAAAGGCGGACCAGGGCGGGGTCCACCTCGAGCTTCGATCCGGCCACCGACATGTGGGTCATCAAGGCCGGGACCTCGACCAGCGACTCGACGCCGCCGAGTGATTCGGCGAGGGTGAACAGGCGGGTCGCCTCGGCGACGGCCACGGCCCGCTCGCGCGCGGGCCGGCCCGAACGGCCCCCGTCGCGCGGCACGAACGAGACCATCCCGCCACCGGCCGACATCTGCCGCGCCGCGAGCTCCGCCTGGGGGTGGGCATGGGGGCCCTCGGCAAGGCCCGGGTAGCTGAGCCAGGCAATGTCGTCGCGGCCGGCCAGGAAGCGCGCCACGGCTAGGGCATTGGCGGCGTGCCGCTCGACCCGCAGGTGCAGCGTGCGGATGCCGCGCAGGACCAGGAAGCAGTCGAGCGGCCCGGGCACGCCGCCCATCGCGTTCTGCAGGAAGCGCAGTCGTTCGGCGACGCGATCGTCGTTGGTGACGGCCACGCCGGTCACGGTGTCCGAGTGGCCGGCCAGGTACTTGGTGGCGGAGTGGAAGACGATGTCCGCGCCCAGCCCGAGCGGCCGCTGGAGGGCCGGAGAGGCGAACGTGTTGTCGACCACGATGAGCGGCCGGTCTTCGGTGGCACCCCCGGTCCGCTGGCGCACGAGGGCCGCGGCAGCCGCGATGTCGACGAGCTTCAGATGCGGGTTGGTTGGTGATTCGAACCACACCAACTGCGTCAGGCCGCTGAGCGCCTCCCACAGCGGGTCGGGGCCGGCAGAGAGGTCGATGTAGCGGGCCTCGACTCCGCTTGCGCGGTGGACCCGCTCGAAATAGCGGTACGTGCCGCCGTAGACGTCGTCGCCGACGACGATCTCCTTGCCGGGCACGGCCAGCTGGGCGATCGCCGCAGTCGTGGCGGAGCCGCTGGCGAAGGCGATCCCGTGGCGGCCACCTTCCAGCGCCGCCACGGCGCGTTCCAGCCGCTCGCGGGTGGGGTTCTGCGAGCGGGCGTACTCGTAACCGCGACGCGGCCGGCCCACGCCTTCCTGGGCGTATGTGCTCGTCTGGTAGATCGGCGGTGAGACCGCGCCGGTCAACTCGTCGGGCTCGGCGCCGGCGTGGAC
>JALZAF010000222.1 GCA_030948505.1 Chloroflexota bacterium | reverse complement strand
GGCTGCAACCTCGCCTCGATGCGGCGCTCGCACTGGCCGGCCAGCAACTCGAGATCGGATGGCGTGGCGGCGCATCGAGGCTGCTCGACCTGCCCCCGGAATCCTTTGCGGCGGGGCCGTTTGGCAGGCTCGTGGTCGTCGGCGCGGATGATGGCGCGCGCTCGACGCTGCGTGCCTTCGAGGGCGCCGATCCCTGCGATTGGCTGCTGGCGAAGGAGCCGGACGTCATCCGCCGCGCAACGATCGACCCGCACGGCAACGACGTGTACGAATTCCGGGTCGATCGCCTCAGCCGCACCGACCTGGGGGTGTGGCGGCGTCGGCTGTCGGGCGGAATCGCGGTCCGGGTGGTCCCACCGTTGCCCACCGACGATCGCTATGGACCAACCTTTTCGACCGAGCTCTCGTGGAGCGAGCAGGGCGACCAGCTGGCAGTCCAGTCGTGCGGGCTCAGCCATTGCCGGACTCGTCTGCTCGATGTCGCGTCCGGCGATATCCGGTCGATGTTCGGCCAGGACCAGGGTCCGCTGCTGGGCATCACGCGCGGCAAGCTCATCGGATACGGCGCGTGCCGCGGGCTCCCCTGCCCCGTGCGCTCCACCGATCTTGCCTCGGGCATGGACGTGACGCTGGTCGAGGCCGCCGGCGTGGCGGGGCTCGTCCCCACCGAGGCAGGTCCGGTCGTCGCGTACGAGACCGGCAGTGGCAGCGCGGAACTGGCGGTGGTCGACGTGATCACCGGCATCTCGCGACCGGCCGCGACAGTGCCACCGGACCTGAGGCTCGCGACGACCTGGGACAGCTCCGCCACCAGGGAGCGCCTGCCCGCCGGCTGGGCGCTGCTGAGTCCGGCCGACCGCACGTCCGGTTCGGTCGATCGATCCGTTCTCATCCGCCTCGCCGACGGCGCGACCGTCGGACTCGCGGAGGTGACTCGATGATCCCCACCTGGCTGCGCGCGTTCATCGCTTCCGCCGTGGTCGCCGTGCTGATGCTGGACGTCAGCGCATCGGCTGCCCATTCGCCGGATCCCATCCTGGGCGGCGCCCTGTTCGCCCAGAACCAGGATGTTCGCTACCGCTGGCGAGCCGGCGAGGCCCCGCCGGCCGCGATGCAGACGGCGATCAAGGCCGCCGCTGCGGACGCGAACCGGAGCCGCCTGTCGCGAGCCGCGACGTTCACCGCGGATGCGGCCGGGGCGAGCTGGATCAATTACGGCCTCAACGTCGCCTGCGGAGTGAACGGCCTGGCCTGCTTCAACCGGGTCAACGCACCGAATTCGTTCAGCATGTCCTTCCGCGAGCAGGGGCACGTCTTCGATTGGGGCGTGCTGCAGTGGTGCCAGATGACGGTCAATCAGCCGGACGGCTGCTTCGACGCCGAGAACATCGCCCTCGACGAGTTCGGGCACGTCGAGATCCTCAACCATCACCTGAACTTCAGCGACGACCACGACTATCTCGATGCCGTCGTGCAGACCTTCTCGCACGCCAGGCCGCAGGTCGGATGGAACGCCCAAGCGCTTGCCCGTTGCGACGTCGCGACGCTGCAGCGGAAGTACGACCTGCCGCTGATGACGAGCGCCTATTCGACCTGCCTCGACCTCGCCACGAGTGCCGGCATCGCGACCAGCTCGACGCTGATTGCCTACAACTCGAGCGTCACCCTGACCGCGACCCTTGGCGTGGTCGACCTCGCCGAATACGAACGCCTGGGCGGCAATCCCGTCTCGGGACGGACCGTCCTCCTGCAGCGGCGCGGGATCGGCGGCGTGTGGACCAATTACGCGACCATGCCCGCTGGCGCTTCCGCGGGAACGTACGTCTACACCGCGACGACCCAGAAGGCGACCGCGGACTGGCGGGCGGTCTTCTCCAAGCCCGCCGGCGAAGGGCTGCGGGGCGCGGTGTCCGCCATCGTCCGCGTGACCGTCGCGCCTTGCCAGACCGGCTGCCCGGCGTCCGCCGTGGGGTCCGGCCAGTGAGCGGCGGGGGCGTGCGAAACCTTGTCCTCGCCACTCTTGGCCTCGTGATGGTCGCGGCCTGCGCCGCTCCGGCCGCCACTCCATCGGCGATCCCCAGCCCAACGGCGGTCCCGAGCCCCGCGGTCGTCGTCAGCCCGTCATCGAACAGCGCGGAACCACAGCCCCCATCGGCTCTCCTGTCGGTCGCCGCGCGGCCCGCGGTGGCGGGGGCGCTGGGTGGCTACACCTTCCGCGGCACGGGCTCCGACTCCCCGTGGCTGCCCGGCACCCCGATCGCGGTGCCGGCGACGAGCGGAGCGGCCCAGATCCTGCTCGATCCGCCGGTGGGGATCGCCACCTGGCTCGCCCGCCGCGCGCCGCCGGGCGACAAGACCGGTGCGGCCGCGACGACCATCGCCTCCGGCAGTGGCCCGATCGCGTTCAGCCTCGACGGCCGCCCGGGGACGCTCGTAGTCCTGGTCGAGTTCGCCGACAACCAGGGCAGTGCGGCCTGGTTCTGGCAATTGACGTCGGGCCGATGACCGGCGCGCTGAGGGCACCGGGCCGGGGTGTCTCCGGAGGCTCCGGCTTCGGCTTCGGCCGGAGCCAGGATCAGGCGGTCGGGGCGACCTGGGCGGAGAAGATCGAGGAGACGCTCGCGTCTTCGGGCAGCATCGCGCCCATGACCTTCTGAAGTGTCAGGAGATGGACGCACGAACCCCAGCTCTCGAAATAGTGGCAGGTGCAGTGCCACTGACCGGCGTCGAGACTGACGTGATGGGTGTCATTGTCGCCACGGAAGGTGAGCGAGAGACGGTCGATCGTGATCCGATCGAGCTCCCGCGCGTAGCGATTTGCCTTCTCGACCTTGCCGATCAAAGAGCTGTGCATCGCCGTCCAACCTCCGTCGCCCCCCGAGGGCGCTGGTGTCGGGCCGCCGTCCGGTCTGCACCTCGACCGGTTGTGGCGGTCGCGACATGAAGGGTACACCCGGAGCCGGCCCGGGTCACCCCCAATTTGACGGCCCGGGTGCGCCCCGGCCGTCCTTGCGGCCTGGGCGAGGCGGCTAGGGCGCGGCGGCTAGGGCGCGGCGGCCGGCGGCGGAATGAAGGCCTTGCGCATGGCCGCGTCCAGCTCCCTCAACCGGCCCTCGAAGGCGATTGTCCAGACGCCCGAGCCGAGCAGCCCCCCGGCCTTCACGAGTGCCCACTTGGCGGCCATCGAGCGAGCGTCATCGAAGTACATCTGGTACCACTGGCCAGCCTGGCGAAAGGCGACCCAGCGGACCTGCTCGACCGTGTCGTAGCGGCTGCCCATCGCGGCGGCCACCGCAGCCGCTCGGGCAAACAGCACGTCGTGGCCGCCGCCCACGGTTCTGGAGTGGAGGCCGCCGGTTGCCGTCGGCCAGGTGTGCCCGTAGTAGGGCACGCCGACGATGAGCTGCTTGGGCAGGGCGAATCGCAGCAAGCTGCGGATGGTGTCGGCGACGTCGTAGCGCGGACCACCGAGCGGCGACGTGGAGCCGGCGACCTTCGACCAGACGCCCGCGTAGTGGTAGCCCATCAAGTAAACGGCGTCGGCGCCTCCGGGTCGCAGTGCTCCGCCCACGTCGTAGGACTCGTGATGGCCGGTGACGTCGAACGTCAGCTGGTAGCCAGGCCGGATGGCGTCGAGCTGCTCTCGCAGCAGCCGCACAAAGGTCGTGAAGTTCGCCTTCTGACCGATCGGAATCGGTTCGAAGTCGACGTTGACGCCGTCGACGCCGCGCCGATTCACCTCCCCCGCGACCTCCTTTGCGAGTTGGGCCCGGTTGGCGGCGCTGGCCAGGATGTCGCGAGCCACCGCCGTCTGGCCCGGCGACCAGGCGAAGCGAGCCAGCGAGATGACGACCCTGGTCCCGCGTTCGTGGGCCTTCGCGATCAGCCGGCTGACGCGGGCCTCGTTCCAGATCGTCCAGCGGCCATCGTGGCGGATGTGACCACCCTGCCCGGCCTCCAGGCTGAAGAACGCGACCGTCGACACGACGTCCCAGTCCATCGTGTCGAGGGCGTAGTTCACCTGCGACGTCGTCACGAAAGCCATGACCTCGTGGCTCATCCCCTTGGCCGCGAATCCGAACTTGGCCGGGTCATAGCCGCCTGGAAGGGACGACCCCGTCAAGGTGGCCGGGGGCGCGCTGGGAGCCGGCGTAACCGTCGGCAGAGCCGAGGCGGCGGCCGCGGGCAGGGTTGGCGGGACTGACGCAGAGGGCTCGGCAGTTGGCGCGACGCTAATCGAGGAGGCGCACGCGGCCAGCATGATCGTCGCCAGGAGCCCGGCGGCCAGGCGCGCGCCGATCCGGTGTCCCGAGAGGCTGGCAGGCCCGGTTGCGCTGGGTCGCCTGTTCATTCGGCCCCCTTCGAGCGTCCTATGGCGCCGACGTCCCTTCGCGTCCGAAGTCGTCCTCGAGGCGGATGACGTCGTCCAGCTCCGGCGTCGACAGCTCGACGATCTCACAGCGTTCGATGGCCTCAAAGCGGTGAATTCGCCCGACCGGGACATGACGATGGTCCCCCGGCCCGAGCTCGATGGGCTGGACGGTCCCGCCATCGTCCTCCAGCCACAGCCGCATCCGGCCCGTCAGCACGAGCACCGACTCCTCCTTGTGGAGGTGCTTCTGCAGCGACAGGCGGCGACCCGCGTCGATGGCGATGACCTTGCCGCAGTAGCGGTCGGTCAGGGCCCAGATGATCTCGTGGCCCCACGGCTTGTGGACCCGGTAGGAGACCCCGTCGACCTCCCTCGGCCGGGCCGTTGCCCCATCGCTCATTTGCCGCGCACCAGCTTCTCGCCGGCGGCGAGCATCGTCTCTCGCGTCGCCTCCGACGTCGCCTCCGTGTAGACGCGCACCAGCGGCTCCGTGCCGGAGGTCCGCACGAGCAGCCACGACCCATCGGCGACGAAGAACTTGAAGCCGTCGTTCGTCGCCAACGGCACCACCCTGGTGATCGGCTGTCCCGCCAGCTCCGAGGGCGCCTTGTCGCGCAGATCAACGAGGAGGCGGCGCTTGACCTCGGCGTATTCGGAGCGGTCGAAATGGATGTCGATGCGGCGGTACCACGACGGACCGGCGACCTCGTGGAAATGCGCCAGCGCCTTCGACACCGGCCAGCGGCCGGCTGCCTTCTCGCGCAGGAACAGGTCGAGCAGCATCAGGTCGGCGTAGACGCCGTCCCGTTCCGGAAGGTGCATGCCGAAGCCGAAGCCACCCGATTCCTCGGCCCCCAGCATCGCCCCGGTCTCGATCATCTTCGGGCCGATGTACTTGAACCCGACCGATGTCTCGTAGACCTCGATGCCGTACTTCTGGCCGAGGCGTCCGGCCATCGATGTGTTGTTGACGCTGATGACGACCGGCTGCCGAAGGCCTCGATGCTCGGCCAGGTAGTACATCAGCAGCCCAGTGACCTCGAGCTGGTGGATGAATGTGCCGCGCTCGTCCGCCGCGCCGGCGCGGTCGGCGTCGCCGTCGAGCAGGAGGCCCATGTCGTAGCCGCCGCCGGCCAGCATCGACAGCGCCTCGTCCACGTTCGGCCGGATGGGCTCTGGGTTCACCCCGCCGAAGTACGGGTTCCGCTCCTGGTGGATCTCCGTCACCCGGATCCTGCCGCCGGCCAGGAGCCGGCTGATCCAGCCCGCGCCAGCGCCCCACATCGGTTCGACCAGGACGTGGACGTCGGCCGCCTTGAGGGCATCGAGATCGAGCGTGCGGCGCAGGTACTTCTCGTAGCCCTCGTACGGGTCGTAGCGCTCGACCAGCCCGGCCGCCTCCGCGTCGGCGAACGGGCGGCGCTCGATGGCGGTGCCGCCATTGCGCGCGATCTGGCCCTCGATCGTGGCCAGGATGTCCGGCCCGGCCGCCGAGCCGGCGGGCGACTTGACCTTGAAGCCATTGTCGGTCCACGGGTTATGACTGGCGGTGATGACGATCCCGGCGGCAGCGCCCCGCTCGACGACCTCGTACGAGCTCATCTGGGTCGGCACGGCGTGCACGGCGAAGGCGACCGGGATGTCGTGGGCGAGGAGGACTTCGGCGGCAGCGGCAGCGAAGTGCTCGGAGGCGAAGCGACGGTCGTAGGCGATGACGATGCCCTTCGCCTGCTCGCCGCGATCGACCACGTAGCGCGCGACCCCGTCCGCGCAGCGGCGGACGTTCTCGAACGTGTACTCGTCGGCGACGCGGGCTCGCCAGCCGTCCGTGCCGAAGACGATCGTGGTCGGTTTCGGCATCTCCGCGATGTTCGTCACGTCAGCTCTCCTGGCGATTGACGCGGTCGAGCAGGGCCCGCAGCTCCGCGTTGAGATGGCGGGCGCCGGACAGGTGAGCCCACACCCCGTCCGGCACGATCCTACCCTCCCCCGGGTGCTCCACGGCGAGGTGGTCTCCAATCGGGCGAATCACGAGGTCGTCGGGGCCGGCATCGATCGCCTCGCCCGACTGGACGACGCGTCCCGTCGCCCGCGCCTCGCCACCGGCAAGCGCGCCCAGCAGCGCCGTCCAGCTGCCGAGGTCGCTCCAGCCCACGTCCAGCGCGGCCATGACCACGCGACGGTCGCGCGCCGCGCCCTCCATGACGGCGAAGTCGATCGAGATCGGGGTGATCCGCTCGTACGCCCCGGCCAGGGCGAGGTCCGATCCGCCCGCCGCGCCCAGCAGCATCATCAGCGGCGTGTACTTCTCCAGCGCGGCGCGAATTGCGCCCCGCCGCCAGGCGAACATGCCCGCGTTCCAGGCCACGCCCGGCAGGTTCAGGAGCCGACGGGCACGAGCTTCGTTGGGCTTCTCCTCGAACGCGACCAATGGGTAAGCCTGGACGCCGCCGATGATCTCGCCGCGCCCGGTGTCGGGCCGCAGGTAGCCGTAGTCCGTGGCCGCGAAGGTCGGATGGGTGCCGAGGGTGACGAGGGGACCTTCGATGCCGAACGCGCCCGTGGCGAGTTGCTCCGCGGCCGTGCGGACCACCGACCGGAAGACCTCCTCGTCGTCGATCCAGTGGTCGGCCGGCAGGACGACCATGACCTCGTCCTCCGGCCGGTCGATGGCGGACGTGGCGAGGGCGACGGCGGGGGCGGTGTTCTTGCCGGTCGGCTCGACGAGCAGCTGAACGCCCGGGGCCTGGGCGTGCACCAGCTGGCCGAAGCGACGGTCGACGACGCAATAGATGTTGCCGCGACCAACGACCGGTTCGATCCGGCGCACCGTTCGCTGGAGGAGCGACTCGTCGCCGATCAGGGGCAGGAAGGGCTTGGGCCTGTCCGGCCGGCTGAGCGGCCACAGGCGGGTCCCGCCGCCGCCGGCCAAGATCACGGCGTACATCCGGGCCATTCTAGGGGCGACCAATTGGCGGCCGCCGGTCTGTCAGTCCGTGGCCGCGTCGGCCGCCCTGGCGCGCCTTGCCTACTCGCTGACGGTGACGAACTTGCCTTCCCAGACGACCCGCCGCTGCCACTCGTGGTAGCGCGTGTAGCGGATGCCGAACTGGTCAAGGTTGAGATAGCGGTACGGCCATGGATCCGACGCGCTGAGCGACCCCGCCACATACAGGCCGATGATCGTGCGCGGACCTGCCCGCGGCACGAGCGCGCGGTAGCCAACCACCGTCCAGGCATGGTTCCCGCGGTCGACCACGATCCCGACCGGATGGCCGGTTCGGTCGATCGCGTCGACGATCGCGGCGACCGCCTCCGCCCTCGTGTCATAGGCACGGGCGGCGTAATGAAGTTCGCCCGGAAGCCACTGGTCGAGGAAACTCGCCCAGCCGGCCACGTCATTACCCGGGGTCACGTACCGGTAGCGGTTGAGGCGGTGGATGTGCCAGGCGTAGCGCGCCTGGTTGCGGTACGAGCGGTCGCGGCTGTGGGTGACGAGGTTCAGCATGGTCTGGGCGTTGGCCGGCACGCACCAGTAGCTCGTGAATTGGCGGGCCACGGCGTACGGCCGGTACAGGTTCACGCTCACGGTGTCGACGTTGGGCTTGACGGACGAGACATACGTCGTGGGGGTCACGGGGTCGGCGGCCAGCGCGGGCCAGGGAGCGATCAGCGCCAGCGCGAGCGCGGGCGCGAGCAGGAGGGGGCTGGCGAGACGGCGGGCGACGGCGGTCTCCATGTCCTGATCCCCGTCCGCGGGTGGGCGCTGGGGGGCGCTTCCACCGGTCGGCCGGAGGTTTCAGTCTCGGCGCCAGGGCGGGCGCCGACGAGCGGGAAGGAAGTCACAGCCACGTGGCTCCGTCGTCCGGTCCGGGTGGGACGGTCCGCCAGCGTGCGGGACGCTCTGGTCTGGTTCGCTACAGTCGAGGCCCCGGACTGTCACGCAGGGAAGGACGCGCGTTGACGCTCCCGGTGTCCGCCCGTACGATCCCGCCACCTGCCGTGCAGCCACCAGCCAGGCGCTCGCACGCTCGGGTAGAGGGCCCCCCTTGACCGTCTCGATCTCCGCGGACCACGGCGGCGCCGACCAGGCGGTCGCCCGAACCGCCCTGCCCTCGGCCGGATCGGGTCGCGAGACCTCTCCCGAGGCCCTTGCCGCCGTCGAGCTGGTCGGGGTCACCAAGCGCTTCGGTGATGTCAACGCCGTCGATCACATGACCCTGCGGATCGCCAACGGGATGTTCTACAGCCTTCTGGGACCATCCGGCTGCGGCAAGACCACGACGCTCCGGATGATTGCCGGCTTCGAACAGCCGACCCAGGGCGAGATCCTGCTGGCGGGCATTCCGGTCGAGGGCGTCCCGCCGTACCGCCGCAACGTCAACACGGTATTCCAGCACTACGCCCTCTTCCCGCACATGGACGTTGCCCAGAACGTGGGCTACGGGCTGCGCCAGCGAAAGACAGGTCGGGTGGAGGAGGTGCGTCGGGTCGCCGAGGCGCTCGACCTGGTCCGCCTGGGGGGCTACGGCAAGCGGCGGACGTGGGAGCTGTCCGGCGGCCAGCAACAGCGCGTGGCGCTGGCCCGCGCGCTCGTCAACCGGCCCACGGTGCTGTTGCTCGACGAGCCGCTCGGCGCGCTCGACCTCAAGCTGCGCAAGGAGATGCAGCTCGAGCTGAAGGCGCTGCAGCGGGAGGTGGGGATCACGTTCGTCTACGTGACCCACGACCAGGAAGAGGCGCTGACGATGTCCGATGTCATCGTGGTGATGCACGACGGACGGATCCAGCAGCAGGGTGATCCCACTGAGCTGTACGAGCGGCCGGTCAATCGGTTCGTGGCCAACTTCATCGGTGTCTCCAACCCGATCGCCGGCCGCATCTCGGCCTTCGACGCGGTGACGCGGCGGGCGGAGGTCAAGACGGATGGCGGTTTGACGCTGGCCGGCGTGGTCACGGACGCGGCGGCCACCCTTGCGCCCGGCGATGCAGTAACCGTCGCGATCCGCCCGGAGCGATTGCGGGTCGAGCCGGCCGACGTCGGAGCCGGTACCGCAGAGCCAGGCTGGACGTCGATCGACGGTCGCGTCAGGCAGGGCACCTACCTGGGCGACCAGACCGAATACCGCATCCAGACCCCGACGGCGGGCGAGCTCGTTGTGCGGCGGCAGAACGCAGCAGGGGCGGCTAGCGGCCCCGGGCTCGGACCGGGCGATCCGGTTCGCGTCCGCTGGCACGAGGAGGCGAACCTCGTCCTCGTCGGATAGAACAATGAGGGGCACCAGGGACGACCACGGGTAGTTCACGGAGGAGATCAGGTGGACGAAGCTCTGCGTCAGTACCAGCTCGACATGGCTCGAGCGAACATCAGCCGGCGGCGGTTCATGACTGGCGCCGCGTTGGCCACGGCCTCGGCCGCACTCGCGGCGTGCGCCGGCAAGACGGCTTCGTCGGAAGCCCCCTCGGCCTCCATCGGGCCAGTGAGCGCCGTGCCGACGACCGCGGCGAGCGCGGCACCGACGCCAGCGCCCAGCTACGCCCTCGAGAGCGAATTGTTTCTGTACAACTGGTCGATCTACTTCAGCCCGGACAACAAGAAGGCGTTCACAGCCCAGTACAAGCTGGGGAACTTCCAGGAGGACACCTACCAGTCGAACGAGGAGCTCCTGGCCAAGCTCCAGGCGGGCGGCAAGGGCCAGTACGACATCGCCGTGCCGACGGCCGAATTCTCGACGACCCTCGCCAAAGGCGGCTTCCTCCAGAAGATCGATAAGTCGCGGCTGCCGAACCTGAAGAACGTGAATCAGAGATTCCTAACCCTGCCGTTCGATCCCAACGATGACTACGTCGTACCCAAGGACTGGGGCACGACCGGGATCATCTACCGCGGCTCGGTCAAGGAGCCGGTCACATCGTGGAAGGACTTCTGGGACCTGGCGACGGGCAAGTACTCGGGCAAGACGCTGATCGTCAAGTCACCGGGCGACGTCTTCGTCGCGCCGCTGCGAATGCATGGCTACGACGTCAATACGGAGAACAAGGACGAGCTCGAGGTCGCCCGCAAGGAGTTGCTCAGGCTGCGGCCGCACCTCCAGTCCATCGATTCGGATAACTACTCCACGACGTTGCGAGGCGGTGAAGCGGTTCTCGCCCTGGCATGGAACGGCACCGCCTACCTGATGCAGCAAGAGCCCAAGTACAAGGACACCGGCTACACGATCCCGTCCGAGGGCACGATCGCCTGGGTGGACACGTGGGTCATGCTCGCGGAGGCGCCGCACCCCAACGCGGCCTACACGTTCCTCAACTGGATCCAGGACCCGAACGTCCAGGTCATCGAGAGCGCCTTCACGGGCTATGCCAGCTGTAATGACGCCGCGAAGTCGCTGATGGACCCGGCGTTCGTCAAGAACCCGGCCGTCTATGTGCCCGACGAGCAGCTGGCACGCCTGTCCGTGTCGACGGACCAGAGCGGCAGCAAGCAGCGGGCGGACATCTGGGCCGAGTTCCTCGCCGCCGGATGACCGCTGTCGAGTCCGCGCACCCGGGAGGCCCGGCCCCGCCACGGCGGGCGCCGGGCCGGCCTGGTCTCCTGACCGGCCTACTCATGTTGCCGGCCGCCTTCTGGTACCTGTTCCTGCTCGTCGTCCCGCTCGCCCTCGTCGTCGTTTACAGCTTCGGCGAGCGCGGGACCCTGGGCGGATATACGCCCGCCTTCACCCTCGACAACTATTCGACGGTCTTCCAACGGCCGGCTCCTTTCGTGACGAGCTTGTGGATGGCCATCGCCGGCACCGTCCTGTGCATGCTGATTGCGTTTCCCCTGGCCTATTTCCTGGCCACCCGCGCCGGCAAGCGCAAGTCCCTGCTCATCGTGCTGCTGGTCATCCCGTTCTGGACAAGCTTTCTCATCCGGACGATCGCCTGGCTCACGATCCTTGGACCGGGTGGGGTGTCGGGCTTCCTGGGCAACGTCACCGGCCAGGACATCCGCCTCCTGGGGACGCCGTTCGCGATCCTCATCGGCATCGTGTACAACTACCTGCCGCTGATGGTCTTCCCGCTGTACGTGACCCTGGAACGCCTGGATCGCACGCTGCTCGAGGCATCCAAGGATCTGGGCGCCGGCCGCTTGGCGACCTTCCGGCAGGTCACCCTGCCGATCGTGTGGCCGGGGTTGATCACCGGCAGCATCCTCGTCTTCATCCCGCTCATGGGCGAGTTCGTCATCCCGGAGATCCTGGGCCTGGGCAAGGTGTTCCTGATCGGCAACGTGCTGCAGCTGGACTTCCTGGCCTCGCGTGACTGGCCGTCCGGGTCGGCCAAGGCCGTCGTCCTGATCGCGATCATGCTGGTGACGGTGACGTTCTACCTGTGGGCCACCAACCGCGGCCGGCGGACCCGCGAAGTGAGCGTGCTGTGAGCGTCGGGGCGGCGACCCTCGACCGACCGGTCGTGCCCCGCCCCCGGGCGGCTGCCCGAGATCGGTTCGGCGGCCTGGTGGAAGTCGGATTCCGGCTCCACGCTGGGCTCGTCTACGTCTTCCTGTTCCTGCCGATCCTCATCGTCGTCGTGTTCAGCTTCAACGGCACCGACCGCCTCGTCACCGAGTGGGCGGGCCTGAGCCTCAAGTGGTATCAGCGGGCCCTGTCCGATGGCAGCGTCCAGGCGGCGCTCAAGAACAGCCTGATCATCGCCGCCATCAATGCGGTCCTCGCGACGGCATTCGGAACGATGGCGGCGCTGGGTCTGCAGCGCGT
>JALZAF010000210.1 GCA_030948505.1 Chloroflexota bacterium | reverse complement strand
CTCGGTCCCGTATTCCTCGCCGACGAAGCCATGATCCGGATAGCGCGCGGCGACACGCTCGCGGATGAGCCACTCGATAGCGGTGTCGGCGACGGTCACGAACGACCCGTCCGGCTTGGTGGCGATGTCGAGGTCGCGCCGGAAGTGGCTCGACGCGATCGCCTCCGCCTCGCCGCACAGCTCGAGCGCCAGATCGAGCCAGCTGCGCAGCTCGGCGTCCGTTCCCCGCCGCAGCGTCGCCGACCATTGCGGCCCGAAGAACGCCGCACTGCCGGTCACGATCGGATCCTCTCGCCCTTCGGGTCGTACAGCGGTTCGCGAGCCACCTCGAACCCGATCCACTCGCCGAACACCTCGACCTCGCCGCGCGAGCCGATCGCGCCAGCGTCCGCCGGCAGGTACGCATAACTGATCGATCGCTCGACTGCGAATCCATAGCCGCCGGAGGTGACCCGGCCCACGATCTCGCCGTTCACCCGAACCGGCTCGTTGCCCAGCGCGACGGATCGCGGGTCGTCGAGTACGAGACAGCGCAGTCGCTTTCGCGGGCCGCTGGACCTGGCCGCGAGAAGCGCCTCGCGGCCGACGAAGTCGACACCCTTGTCTAGGGCAACGGCGAAGCCCAGACCGGCCTCGTATGGCGTCTCTTCGGGGGTGATGTCGCTGGACCAGACCCGGTAGCCCTTCTCGAGTCGCAGGGCGTCGATCGCCCGATACCCACCGGCGACGAGCCCGTGCTCGCGTCCCGCTTCCCACAACGTGTCCCACAACGCCAGCCCGTACTCCATCGGTGGGTACAGCTCCCAGCCCAGCTCACCAACATACGTCACCCGCAATGCGAGGACCGGCACGAAGCCGATCGCGATCGGGCGCGCGGTAAGGTACGGAAAGCCGGCATCGGAGACGTCGTCGCGCGTGGTGGCCGCCAGGATGGCCCGCGCGGAGGGACCCCACAGCCCCAGGCACGCGCGCGACGAGGTCACGTCGGTGACGGCCACGCGACCGTCCGCCGGCAGGTGACGACGGATCCAGCTCAGGTCGTGATTGCCGACCGCCGTACCGGTGACGATGAAGAAGCGATCCTCCGCGAGGCGGGTGACCGTGAAATCGCACTCGATGCCGCCGCGCCCATTGAGCATCGATGTGTACACGATCGTGCCGACCGGACGGTCGACGTCGTTGGCACACAGCCGCTGCAGGAAGTCGCACGCGCCGGGCCCGCTGACCTCGATCTTGGCGAAGCTGGTTTCATCGTAGAGAGCGGCGGCGCGGCGGGTGGCAAGCGCTTCGGTCGCGATGGCGGGTGACCAGTGTCGCCCGGCCCAGCCACACGGCCGAAGCGGCTCGTACACGTCGTCGTGATTCGCCCCGTACCAGTTCGGGCGCTCCCAGCCGGACTTCTCGCCGAATTCGGCGTCCAGGGCGGCCAGGCGCGGGTAGGTAGGCGACAGCCGGAGCGGCCGGCCTGCGCGTCGCTCCTCGTTCGGGTAATGGATGTCGTAGTAGGTCTCGTACACCTCGCGCGTTCGGGCGAGGGTGTAGGAGAGCGAGCGGTACTGGGCTCCGAAACGCCGCAGGTCCATCTTCCACAGGTCGAGCTGCGGCTCGCCGCTGGCGATCCACTGGGCCATTTCGCGGCCGATCCCACCGGCCCCGGCGATCCCGTGGGCGCAGAACCCGGCGGCGACGAAGAAGCCGCGCACCTCGGACTCACCGAGGATGAATTCATTGTCGGGTGTGAAACCCTCCGGCCCATTGATCATGCGGTTCACGCCGGCCGTTTCGATCGCCGGCACGCGCCGGATGGCACCCTCCATGATCTCCTGGAAACGGGGCCAGTCCGGCTCGAGCAAACGGCCGTTGAAGTCGGGCGGAATCCCGTCCAGGGCCCACGGCGCAGGATGGCGCTCGTAACCGCCCATGCACAACCCGCCGACCTCTTCCCGGAAATAGCACAGGTTGTCCGGGTCGCGCATCGTCGGCAGGTCCGGCCGGACGCCATCGATGGCTTCCGTGAACAGGTATTCATGGGCCATCGGCACGATCGGCACCGTCACGCCGGCCAGCCGGGCGATCTCCGGGGCGAACATGCCACCGGCGTCGACCACGACCTCTGCCGCGATCGTCGAGCGCGCGCCGCGATGCTCGATCTCGACGCCCGTGACGCGCCCGTCACGCACGCCGATGCCCACCACGCGCGTCCGTGTTCGGATGCTCGCGCCGCGCTTGCGCGCCCCCGCTGCCAATGCCTGGGCGAGTCCGGATGGATCGAGCCATCCGTCGGTCGGCAGGAAGACGGCGCCGAGAACGTCGTCCGTCGTCATGAGCGGGAACAGGCGTTGCGCCTCGGCCGCCGAGATGAGCTCCAGGGGAAGCCCGAACGTCTTGGCCCAGCCCGCCTGCCGCCGCAGCTCTTCGAGCCGCTCCGTCGTCGAGGCCAGGCGCAGCGAACCCACCTCGTGCCACGAGGGATCCGTGCCGGACTCGGCGGCGAGCCGGCGATACAGCTCGACGCCGTACATCATCATCTTCGTCAGGGTCACGGTCGACCGAAGCTGGCCGACCAACCCGGCCGAATGGAAGGTCGAGCCCGAAGTCAACTCGGCCCGATCGACGAGGACCACGTCGCCCCAGCCGAGCTCGGTAAGGTGATAGGCGATCGACGTCCCACCGACGCCGCCGCCAATGATCACCGCGCGAGCCTGCTCCATGGAATTGCTCTCAGTCGCCGGCGGCTCGGCGCAGCGCGCGCTCGAAGCCGGGTGTGGAGGCGTTCCCGAGCAGGCGCTGGAAGTGCTCGCCGGCGTAGGCGACGAAGTCGACGTCCAGCGTGCTGATCCCCTGCTGCAGCACGCCCCACATCGCCTCCCGGAAGTCGGACACCACGCGCATCAGCGACAGGCGCGCGAGCCTCGCTGCCCGATCGGATGCGGCGCGATCGCCGTCGTAGGCCGACAGGAAGGCCGCGTCCTCGTCCGGCGTCAGCTCCTGGTTGACGCTGAAGTTGGCCAGGTCGAAGAAGATGTCGCCCATGCCCGCATATTCCCAGTCGACGATCCGGATGCGTTGCCCATCGTCGATGAAGTTGGCATTGAGCAGGTCGTTGTGGCACGGCTGGAGCGCGGCCGGTGCGCTCAACAGGGCCAACTCGATCCGCCGCCCGATCGATTGCGCCAGCTCGTACTCGATCGGAATGCGGACGCCGCGGTCCACTGCCAGCCCGCGATAGGCCTCCACGATCCGGAGCGGGATGAACAGGCCGGGGATGGCCGGGCCGTTGTGGAACCTGCGGAGGGAGTCGGCGACACGGGCCAACATCGTCGCCTTGTGCGCTTCGGCCTCCGGCAGCGGCCGGCCCTCGATGAAGCGGGTGACGAGGTAGCCCTCCGGGCGGATGAAGGCGACGACTTCGGGGCCCACCCCCACCCCGGCCGCGGCGACCGTCGCGGCATGCTCGACCTCGCGGCTGATGCCCAGCAGGTGCGTGTCATTGCCGGCCAGTCGGATGACGTAACGGCCGCTCTGGCCGGCGACCGTGACGAGATAGTTGCGATTGGTGATGCCGCCGGATAGCGCCGTCAGCGTCAGGTCGCGTCCTGCCAGCTCGGGGACGCGCGCCATGGCGCCGACGAGGTGGTCGCGCAGCTCGCCGCGAACGGTCTCGGTTTCTGTCACACCGTCCTGACCAGGGACGCCTACGCGATCACCGCCTCGCCGGTCGCGGGGTCGATGTCCACGATGTCTTCGCGACCGCGCTGTGCGACGAGGTAGTAGATCAGCCCGATGACGAGGACCACTCCGACGAGCGCTTCGAAGACCGGGATCGCCGGCAGTCCGTCGAGGACCTTGCCGCCGACCTTGAGGAATGTGTTGATGAAGGGATTCGACCAGGTGTTTCGAAGATCCGTCCCGAATGCGCCGAATACTTCCGGCCAGGTCCAGAGCCCGATGTTCACGACCATCAGGCCGCCCCACACGAGGGCAAGGGCGTTGATGATCGTGCCCCAGCCGCGGAGGCTGAACCAGGTGCCCTTGTGGGGCCAGCCGCGCGTCCGGGCCGCCAGGACGCCAATGTTGCACAGGAAATAGCTGATGTAGATCATCCCGGTCGCCCCGATCGCCAGGACGATCGCGCTGCCGGCCCCGGTGATGAAGAAGGGAATAGCTGCCAGGACGCCGACCGCGATCGCGGCATTGGCCGGCGTGCGGAAGCTGTGATTGACATGACCCCAGGTGCGTCCGAGCGGCAACCGGCCGTCTCGGCCCATCGAGAACATCAACCGCACGGTCGCGCCATGGATGGCGAGCGTGCAGACATAGACGGCAATGAGGATCACCACGAGGTACAGCTCACCAAGCGTGACCCCGCCCAGGCTGAATGTCAGGTTCTCCTTGATCGTGTCGGCGATCGGGAAGCCGAAAGCCTGGGCGCTCGCGATGGCGGCGCCGATGTCCTTGAACGACAAGGTCACGGCGATCAGGAAGATGGCTCCGACAAGGCCGCTGAGCCAGATCGCCGACAGCACGCCGCGTGGCGCCTGACGACTCGCATCGACGGTTTCCTCCCCGAACGTCCCGGCGGTGTCGAAGCCGTACACCACGAATAGCGCCATGAACATGCCGACGAGGAAGACGGGCGCATAGCCATCTCCCGCCAGACCGGCCGTGTATGACGTGTCAAACAGAACGGACACTGGCTGATGATTGGCGAAGAACAGCAGGATGCCTGCGAAGACGACCATTCCGACGATCTCCGCAGCGACCCCAATGTTGTTGATGATCGCGAACAGACGGACGCCGACGACGTTGATGAGCGTGGTCGTGATGAGTGCGATCAGCCCAATGAACGACTGCATGTCGAGGCCGGGAACGGGCGACGGGTCAGTTAGCTTGATCTGGTCGGGGTAAATCGTCGACAGGACGAGTGGAACGGTCGCCGCGACCGCCGTTACCGTGATGACTCCCGCCCAGAAATAGATCCAGCCCGTGAACCAGCCCAGTGTCTTGTTCGAAAGCCGCTTCGACCATTGGTAGATCGAGCCCGCGACCGGGAAGTGGCTCGCCAGCTCGGCAAAATTCAGGGCCACGAAGGTCTGGCCCAGGATGACGAGAGGCCAGGCCCAAAAGATCGCGGGCCCGCCCACGCCGAACGCAACGGCCTGGTTCGTGAACGTGCCTGTCGACACGCTGATGTAGCTGAACGCAACCGCGAAGTTCGATAGGAAGCCGAGCGTCCGTCGCAGCTCCGGCTTGATCCCGAGGGACCTCAGGTGCGCATCGTCTCGCGCGGCCTGGTCCTGAACACCTACGGATCCCGCCACGACGATCCTCCTCCTACGACCGCACGAGCGCGCGTGCGGACTGACCTACGGGGAGAACGCGAAGACAAGCGAGAACAGGAAAGGCGCCGACGGCGCTCGGCTGGCTCCCTCAAGCCGCGAGCTTCGGGCGAGGATAGGCGTGTGCCGCTTGGCGCGTCAACGAAATCCGCAGGCTGATCCGGGAAGCGCGCCGGGCCGGCCCGCGGAGGCGCCGCCGGGGCCGGTGGAAGGTCAGCCGGCCGCGACCGCCGAGCGCAGGGCCTCGGGCAGGGGGCGATGGAGCTCGACCGGGTGGACGAAGCCCTGGAGCATCTCCTCGGAGCCATTTACGCCGAGCTCCGTGAGGAGGAACGCGACCTTCCGCCGCTGGGCGGCCAGGATCTCGTCCTTTGTCGGCAAGTCCCACAGCTGGCGCTTGAAGGGCCCGATCGCCTTCTTGCGGGTGGTGTAGACGAACTGCTCATCCGTCTGGCCGGGCTTGCGCTCGTCGGCGGCGTTCTCGTGGCACCAGCGCTCGATCTCCGCCAGCAGATCCTTGGGAAACGCCGGGTGCTCGAAGAGCAGGTTCTGGAAGCCCGTCGCGAGGTGGATCTCCGTGGTCTCGACGGCCGGGAAGCGATGGAACAGCTCGTCCGGCAGCGTCGAGGCGCCGTGCTGGACGGCTCCCGCCAGCCCGTACTCCTTGCGGGCGACTTCGCCGAGCCGCTTGAGGACGTCGAAATCGAGCTTGACCTCTGCCACCCCGCCGTCGGGCAGCGGCACGCCGCCGTGGGACGTGCCCGTCTGGACGCTCACCTTTGACAGGCCGATCGCGCCCCGCGCCCGGCCGTCGAGCTCGCGCCCGTAGCCATCGAGGTAGGCCCGTAGCTCCGCCTCGTTAGAGTTCTCCTTGCCGACCTCGCCGATCTCGCCCCCGACGCTGACGGTCACGCCGTCGGTCTCGAGCGAGCGGATCAGGGCGGTCAGTTCCGCGGCGCGCTTGTAGTTCTCGCGCTGCTGGTCGTCGACGGTCGGCTTCGAGAGGTCGACGAGGGTGGAGCTGTCGATGTCGATGTTGCGATAGCCGGCCTCGATCGCCAGGCGGCAGGCGCGGCGGATCTCGTCCGTCATCGCCTCGGGATCGGCCCCGTACTTCTTGGCGTTGAACTGGTAGTGGTCACCCTGGATGAACACCGGCGCTTGCCAACCCGCGGCGATCGCTCCGGCGAGGACGGACGTGGCGTAGTCGATGGGCCGCTGGAACGTGTACGTCTGCTCGCTGCGGGCGAGCTCTAGAATGACCGCCCCGCAGTCGGCGGCCGCGGCCGTCTCGAACGCCGTCCGGGCCATGTCGAAGGTCTGGGCACGGATGTTGATCGCCGGCACGGTGAAGCCGTGGATCTCGCCGCGGGCGCGGGCCATGTATAGCTCGTGGATGCTGGCCGACCGCGCACCCAGCTCCTGGCTCGCTTCCCAGACCAGCCATTGAGCGGCCGCGATGGTGGCCTCGTCCGTCGAGAACGCGGCGGTCCAGGCCAGGTCGCGGATGCCGCCATCCCGAAAGCGTCCCTCGTCGCCGATCGCGAGACGTCCGTTTTCGATCCGGACGATGCCGTCCAGGCGGCCGAGGAGCTGCGACACGGAGGTTGCTACATGCGGCATTGGCCGATCTTACCCGTCAGCCGCCGAAGCCCGGCTTGACCACCATGAGGAACACGATGAGGACGATCCCCACCCCAAGGAACATGCCGCCTCGCTGAATGCGCCGGACGACGGCAAGCACTTCCGGAGG
>JALZAF010000181.1 GCA_030948505.1 Chloroflexota bacterium | reverse complement strand
ACTGCCTCCTGGGCGTTGGGGTAGGCGTTGGCACCGACGCCGTAGTCGACGGTGGCGACCACGCTAGCGATGTGCGGCGCGGCTGGGGCACTGGGCGAGGGTGAGGGAAACGCAGCGGTCACTGGCGGCGAGGTTGGGGCGGTCGTCATTGCGGACGCCGATCGGCGGGATTCGGCAGTCGAAGCAAGTGACGAACCAGGCAGTTCCGTTGGACCCGACGATCCACACCCACCGATCGCGACCAGCAACAAGACCGCGGCTGGAGCCAGCGAGCCGCGGTTCATCTCTCCCACCGTGCGGGCCGCTCGATGCCCTGAAGTCTCACGGAGCCGCGAAGGTGATCGGCGCGACGACGTAGGGATACCCGGCGCCGAGGGTCGCCACGATCACGCACCGATCCAGGCAGGGGTGCTGGGACCGGCGGACAGAGCCACGCCCGAGGCTCTGGCTCGAACGACGAGACTTCCCGCTTCGGCTCGGTTGTCATCGGTGACCAGGAACGGCTGGGCAGCGAGGTCCACGCCACAACCGAGGTCAGTCGCGGCCGCAGCAGAGGCACATTCGGACAGCCAGACCTTCCCGCCAACCCCGAACCCCGTGACCCGGACCTCGACCACCTGGCCGTCCTTGAGGTGGACCGATGGACTAACGATCACCGTCGGACGATCCACGGTAAGGGCGGGAACAGGAGCGTCCGTGACCGACGGAGTCGGCGACGTCGCGGCAGCCGTCACGGTCGCGATAACCGACAGCGTTACCGATGGCCGCGGCGTTGGCGTGCTGGCACAGGCCCCGAGCGCGCCGCTGATGATGAGAAGAAGCGGCAGCTTGGCGTCCATGATCCCTCCGACAATCAGGCCCAGACGATTGTGACTCCCGGTCCTGCGTTCACGCTCGATTTGATAGACAGGGTTTGCGCCGGGACCTCGGACCTACCGGGTTGCGATCTCGCGCCAGCTTGCTCCCGCATCCGTAGTCGCGAAGAGACGGCCGAAGCGGGTGAAGACCCAGCCCATGGTCGGACTCACGAAGGCCGCGCGAACGAGGGTGTCGGGTCCGAAGCCGCCGGTGCCGTCCGGCGATACCGGCCAGCGGTAACCGGTCCACGTTAGGCCTCCGTCAACGGTCGCAGCCACGCCGAAATGGTCCCGATCGAGGGCACCCACCGCCCAGGCTCGGTCAGGGCCGACGATCGCCTGCACCACGAGAAGATTGCCCGGATCGGAGAGCCGGGCGGGTTCGGCCCACGTTGGATCGACGAGGCCAGCCGCGCAGGCAATGAGTCCCGATGCTGCGCTGACCGGCACCCAGGTCACGCCACCGTCCTTGGTCATCTCGGCCGGCGTTTGGAATGTGCCTGCACATCCGTGGCGCACATCGGCGAAGGCGACGCCGCCGTTGGGCGCGCTCGGGACCGAACGCCACGTCCGCCCGCCGTCGGTCGTGGAGAGCAGGCCGCCGGCGGTGGCTGCCCAGCCATGCTCGGCATCGACAAAGGACACGACCGGATCGCGATCCGGGGTCAGGGCATCCGCCGACAGTCGACCCACCGCACGCCAGTCAGCCCCGCCGTCGTCGGTCCGGAGCACCGTCCGCGAGTCGCCGACCACCCCAAGGCCGAAGCCGATCGTGGGCGTGACGAAGTCGACGTCGAGGGCTGGCCGAAGGGCGGGCGAAGGGTACGCCCGATGCCACGTTCGCCCGCCGTTCTCTGATGCGAGGAGGAACCCGCCCGCAGCACTGCCAGCAATCCAGCCATGGTTCGCGTCCGGAAACGTCACGTCATTCAGCGAGGCGCCATCGAGGCCGCCGATCGGGGTGCGATGAACCGTTCGGCCGCCGTCCCCGGTCCTCGTGGATGACCAGGATCCATAGCCACACGCGGTGCACAAGCCGAGGAACGTGGCTCCGGTCGGCGAGGTCGGCGCGAACGAGGCAGCATAGGCGTCGATGGTCGGCAGCGATCCGAGCGCGTCGGCGAGTTGACTCAGGACGATCCTCCAGTGCGACCCGCCGTCGGTCGTGCGTGCCACGCGATAGGCCTCGCTGCCGGCCGCCGCACCGCCCGTCCACAGCACCCACGCGGCCGAACCGCGACAACGGACTGTGGCCTGCCAGCCGGAGTTGATCGCGTCGTTGGGCCCGGTCTCGGCCTTGGCCCAATGTCGCCCGGCGTCGATCGTCCGGTAGACCGCTGAGCCGCTTGCGGCCCAGCCGACGTGCGGGTCGGCGAAACAGACCGAGTCGACGCCGCGCTTGAGCGCCGAGGCGTGCCAGCGGAGCCCACCGTCGTCAGTTGCCTCGAGTCGACCGGGTTTGGTCGTCGTATCCGTGGTCCCGCCGACGACCGCCCAACCCTGCAGGCGACTCGAGAACGCGATCTCGCGAAAGCTGCCGATCAACGGCGACGTTTGCCAGGTCCGCCCGCCGTCGGTCGTCCGGACGAGCCGGTCTGCCGTCGACGCCAGACCGTCCAGGCTCTCGCGAGCGAGAGCCCAGGCATGCCGCGGGTCCACGGTCACAAGACCCGAAACAGCCAACGCCCCGCTCCATTGGACGTGCCAGTGCGCGCCGCCGTCCGCCGTCCCGAGGACCACCCCGCTGCCCGCAGCCCACCCAGTGTCGACGTCGGCAAAGGCGACCGCGCGCAGCGCCGGGGTCAATGCGACGTTCTGGACGGTCGCGTCAACCATTGTGCCGATGGCCGGCCCGAACCCAATGGAGCCACTCGGGCGGACAGCAGGAGGACTATGCGGAGCCGTACTGACGGTGGGGGATGGCGACGCAGCGTGGAGATGTTGGTCGATCGCGGCGATCGAGGGGGCCGGCGTCGGTTCGACAGGTTTGAGCCTGCTGGCCGCAAACACCAGAACGATCACCGCGACGAGAATGAGAACGGCTCGCCACGATCCGGCTCGGTCCCTGAGCACGTTCATTTCGCCCCCCATTGCGTTGTTGGCCCTGTCGCGTCGTCGCCTCGTCAGACGTGGATCCTCTGCTCGCTGCGACGGCGCCGCAAACAACCACGCGCCGATCTAGTTGTGATTCCCACTCGCGTTGGTGACCAGGACCGCCATCGAGGCCTGACCCTTCAACGCGGTGGGAGCGGTCGTGGTTGTAGTGGTCGAGCCAGGGGCCCAAGGCGACCAGTCGGGCGTCGTTCGTCGCGAACGGACGCTGGTAGGCCCACTCGACGAGCATCGTCTGGATGAATGAACACAAGGACATAGAGCGTCCTGAGCCAGGCGGCCTCGACGGTGAAGAAGTCGCAGGCGATGATGCCATCCGCTTGCGCGCGGAGGAACTCGGTCCAAGTTGGGCCGGTCCGTCGTGGGGCAGGCCCCGCTCGGGCAGTTCGGAGCAGGGTCCGGATCGTCGTTGCGCCGACGCGAACCCCGAGCTTCCGAAGCTCCCCTCCGATCCGGACACAGCCCCACCGGGGGTTCTCCCCGGCGAGCCGGAGGATGAGCGCACGGATCGCAGGATCGATCGGTGGCCGGCCTGGCCGACCGGTGCGGTGGTAGGTCCATTTCCGCTTCACGAGCTCGCGGTGCCAGCGGAGGAGGGTCGACGGGGTGACGAGGAAGGCGACCCAGCGGTCACGCGGGATAACCCGGCTCGCGGCCGCGAGCAGGACCCGGTCGATGGGCCGGAGCCTGGTGGGCCCGCCGTCCGGCGGAGCACCCGGAGCTGATGGCGGAGGACGAGGATCTCGAGGTCCTTCGAGCGCTCGTCGGCTCGACCACGCCCACCGCTGGCGAGGAGACGGACGAGGGCGCGGACGACGAGGTAGAGGAGGGACAGCATCGGCCGATCGTACCGGGGTGATCCGATCGCGAATCGGTGTTTCCGACCCCCACGGGCTGTCTGGTACGTCTGAGGCTCACCTGACGGGGACCCGGATCGGGTTCTCGACGACGAGCACGTAGGCATGTTCGGCTTTAGACATCCTCACGCCGTTGTACGGTGACTGAGGCACTGCGCAGCCAGCGCAGAAGAACTGTTTTCCGAGACGCCGGACTATCGGACAGCCGGCGTCGTCGGAGGAACACCGGGCCCGCGCATGATGAAGATGGGTCACGGCACGAGACTCGGGTCGACGAGGTGGCCTTTATCGATCACCTGCCGATACCAGCGTCCGCTACGTTTGACGGTGCGTCGCTGGGTCACGAAGTCCACGTACACGAGTCCGAACCGACGTCCGTATCCGAACGCCCACTCGAAGTTGTCCAGGAGCGACCAGGCGAAATAGCCGACAAGTCGCACTCCGTCGTCGACCGCCCGGGCGGCTGCATCCAAGTAGGCGGCGTGGTACAAAAGTCGATCCGCGTCGGGAATCGCACCGTCAGATGACGGCCGATCTTCAAATGCGGCGCCACTCTCGGTGATCACGATGGGTACTTCGTGACTCATGGCCTGAAGGCCGACGAGCGTGGCGTAGAGGCCATCCGGATCGACCGCCCAACCCATAGTCGTGGTCGGAATCTCCGAAGGTGGCTGCACTCGGCGCGCCCGTAGCGGAGGTGCTGCGGGATCGTCGGCGACCCATAGCGAGAAGTAATAGTTTAGTCCCAGAAAGTCCAGGGGCTGGGCGATCATCTCCATGTCCCCGGCGCGGATCCGTGGAGCGGCGGAGCCATAGAGCTCGACCGTGTCCAGCGGATATCCCTTGCCTAGGATCGGATCCAGGAACCAACGATTCATCGATCCATCCATGCGGCTTCGCGCTGCGCGGTTCGCTTCTGTAGCGGTTGCCGGATAACAGGCAGAGGGACTGAGCGCGATCCCGATGGAGCTGTCTCGGACATTCGAGCGGATGACGGTGGCGGCACGTCCGTGTGCCATGAGCACGGTGTGGATAGCGGCCAAGGCTGTTCTGAGGTCGCGAACGCCAGGGGCGTGTTCGCCTGTGAGATGCCCGAGAAAACCGATCTCCCAAGGTTCGTTGATCGTGATCCACCGTTGCACGCGGTCACCCAGTCGACGTGAGACGACATCGGTGTATTGCTCGAACGCGTGAGCCGTCCGTCGATCGGGCCAACCGCCAGCGTTTTCAAGGGCCTGGGGAAGATCCCAGTGGTAGAGGGTGACCCATGGCTCGATCCCGGCTTCTAGAAGGCCATCGACCAGGCGATCGTAGAAGGCCAGTCCGCGCTCGTTCACGGCCCCCCGTCCGGCAGGGATCACCCTGGGCCAAGCAACGGAGAAGCGATAGGCGCGGAGACCCAGTTCCCTCATCAGGCCGATGTCTTCCGGCCACCGGTGATAGTGGTCGGCGGCAACCTCGCCCGTCGACTCGTCGGCGACCGATCCGGGGAGGGTCGCGAATCGGTCCCAGATCGACTCGCCCCTTCCATCCTCGTGCGCCGCGCCTTCGATCTGGTAGGCCGACGTCGCTGCTCCCCAGGCGAACTCGGGACCGAACGGGAGCGGGCGAGACCACCGTATCTCACCCATGATCCGATCCGCGGTCCCGGCCGACTTGCGATTGCAGCGCCGCAGGGCGGCGGCTACGACTGGGCGGAACTGACGCGACAACGGACATATGAGCGATGTCGATGAACGTGATCGAGGGATCCTGGGCCAGGGACCGGTGCGTGGGCAGATAGTCGGCCTGACCGACGTGCGAGTCGGATCTACCGGTAAGCTCCCGGCTGAGTCGATAACGCGATCGAGACACGACCTACGACTCCCGTGCCAGTTGGCGATAGGCGTCGCCGACCAGCTTGATGGCGTCACGATCCCGTGGGTGGGGTGTTGCGCTCGGAGGGACCGGGAATGTCCAGGCCACAAGATCGCAGTCCCGCTCTGACCAGTGGCGCCACGTGGAGGCGTCGCTCCATCTGATCGTCTGCCCACCGACGTGGTCATCGGGCCGACCGAAAATGGTGGTCATCACGCGTTGGCCCGGCCGCCGGACCGAAAGCAACCATTCAACGATATCGGGGTTGGATGATTCGGCGAATAGGGCGTCGCTCTCTCGGAGCATGACGTGATCTACCCAGATCGGCTCCGCCGGGCCGAAATAGGGCACATTGAATACGATCTTCGTGACCGGACTCGTGGCTCGAACGGCGTCTCTGATCCTTGCGAACCACCGGGCAAGGACTTCCCGCTTGTACTTGATGGCATCGGCCGAGCTGACCTGGCCCGGATCTTCCGGAAAGGCCTTTCCTATGATGGCGCCGAAGTCGGCGCGCACTTGTGGCGTCGAAGGAAGCGAGAGATCGTTCATCAGGCTGCCGTAGCAGAACCAATCGAACAGCACCCAATCGGGCTTGAACTGCGACAAGAATTCGAGGATACGGTCTGCGAGGAGATCCGCCCAACGGCTCTGAGGATCCAGGAAGCCATGCCAAAACGTGTCGCCCAGGATTTCCACGCCTTGGCTCCCTGGGACCAACCAGTGAGGTCTGGATGAGCAGACCGCCAGGTCAACTGCCACGTTGAAATACGCGAGGATGGGCACTCCGCGATCGCGCGCCCGGTCGTAGACCGCAGGAAACAGAGTGCCGCCCGTCCCAGTCGCGCGAGGGCCAAGTTCGCTTGGGAAAGTCGCGAATCCCGAGAACGTCCATGGCTGACAGCCGACGACATTGGCGCCGTGCGCGACCTGCCAGTCACAGAAGGCGAAGGGGTCGACCGTCTTCCAGTCCGTCGCCGCGCTCGGCGCAACCGTCGCCCCGTCGGGTCCAACCGACGCATAGTTGAGATCCAAGGTGAAAATCCGGAGCTGATTCCTGACCATGAACATCCTCCCGCGCTGACGAACACCAAAAACTGGGAGCGAGGGCGATCCAGTCACGGACAAGATCAAGGCGCGGCGCCGCAACGCTGGATTGTTCCGAGTATCGACCAACAGCTTCGAGACTCGATCTGATGGCCTTGCTCCCCGCATCGGCTTGCGCCTCTGGGTGACTGGACCTGACGATCCAGCGGCAGACGATGACCCCCCCGAAAGACGCTCCCGGCCCCACGAGGGGTTGGATAACCGAGGGTTTCTCGTGGAATGGCTCGGCAAACGACTCCATGCATGGTTCAGTCCAGGGCGGCAGCCCTCACCAGTCGGCGAGCGTGCCGTCGACGAGAGCCCGCCGCATCGGCTGTTCGGGCTGGTACGGATGTCGTGCGGCCTCGTCTTCGTCCAGCTCGACCCCGATGCCCGGGCGGTCGGGTGGCCGTGCGACGCCTCGGGCGATGACGAGCGGCTCATCGACGATGTCGTCACGCCATGGAACATCACCCCTCGTCTGTTCCTGGATGATGAAATTGGGCATCGCCAACGCAATCTGGAGATTGACCATGGTCGCGATCGGCCCAAGAGGGTTGTGAGGTGCCATCGCGACGCCGTATGTATCTGCGAGCGCGCCGATCTTCAAGAGTTCCGTGACCCCTCCGGCATGACAGACGTCCGGTTGAGCGATGTCGATCGCCCGTGATTCGAGGAGAGGTCGGAACTCGAAGCGGGTGACAAGGCGTTCTCCCGTCGCGATCGGGAGGCCGGTCGCGAGCCGCACGGAGCCAAGGCCAGCAGATTGCTCTGGCGGCAGTGGCTCTTCGATGAACCATGGCCGATATGGTTTGACCGCCAACCCGTACGCGATTGCCGCTGCCGGCCCGCGCGGACGGCCGTGGAAGTCGAGCATGATATCGACGGCGTCCCCGACGGCATCGCGAACGGCCGCCATCCAGCGCTCGACCTCGCCGATCCTCGCGGCACCTTCGAGGTAGCCGGTCGGGGGACACGCGAGGTACTTCACCGCGTCGAAGCCGGCCGCCACGCTCGCTCGCGCACGATCCCCCAGTGCCTCGGCACCCTTCTCGAGAGGGTCCATCGCGAGGTTGTCGTAGAAGCGCACCCGATCCCGGACCGCTCCGCCGAGCAGCCGATATAACGGGACGCCGAGTTCCTTGGCGCGGATGTCATGGAGCGCCTGGTCGATGCCGGAGAGCGCCGACATGCCGGTGACGCCGTCGCGAAAGAACGGGCTGCGATGCATCACTTGCCACAGGTGCTCGGTGCGGGTCGGATCCTCGCCGACGAGGAAGGTGGCGAGGTCGTCGACGGCACCGACCACTGATCTCGTCCGCCACTCCAGGCTCGCCTCGCCCCAGCCGACGAGACCAGGCTGATCCGTGTCGATGCGCACGAAGACCCAGTTGCGGATACCGGCGTGCACGACCCGGGTGCCGATCGACGCGATCTTCACGTCGCCGATGCCGTGTAGCGCGCGATCGTGTCCTTGAAGACCTGGAATGCAGGCTTGGGCGTCTCGTCTCCGTAGAGGATGCCGTGACCAGTCTCGATCGGGCAGTCGGTGGCCTCGCACCGCCAGCAGAAGGGGTCGCCCAGCGGATGGTCCGTCCATGAGAAGACGAACAGTCCGAGCACCCGCGGTTGTTCGAGCAGGATCGGGAGAGCACGCTCATAGAACCGCGCCTGGTCGGCTTCGTCATGGGCATGCCCAGGCCAGGTGAAAAGCCAACGCTTGAAGACGTGCTGGGCGATGTCGAGGACCTCATCGCGGAAGGCAGGCGCCGGAACGCCGTCAAGTGACCCCCGGAGTGGCGCTGGGATCGCGGCAAGGAAGGCCGTTGGGTCTGCTCTGATGTCCTCGATCTGTCGATACCCGAGGCTGCGCGCGAAGGCGGTCACCGTCGCCGCGTCGAGGGTCTTGCGGCCGCCCTTCGACGGATACCCGAACTCCATGAAGACAATCGGACGGTCATCGGGGATCAGGCGGTCCAGTTCGGCGATGACGTCGCTGTACGAGTCCGGTGAACCTGGGATGTAGCTGCCGGGATAGAGGTCGATCCCGACGTAATCGAGCTTCACGCGCGCGGTCGGGCCGTAGGTGAGCTCGTACGTCCGACGCATGTCGTCGTCCCGACAACAGGGATTGATTCCGACGAAGGCCGTCGGATCGCCCATCCACAGTCCTTCCGCGGCCGAGAAGGCGAACTCCGCCGCTTGTTCGAGATCGAGGGGTCTCCGGAACAGCCAGAGGTTCGGCTCGTTGCCGATCTGCCACAAACGAACGATATCGCCGACCTCTGCGGCCGCGATGCGGCAGGCTTCCTGCCACGCCCGGAAGTAGGACGGGCTGCCTGGCTCGTGGCCCGGGACACGGGATGGAAAAGGGGCCACAAGGGCCATCTTGGCGCCGATCTCGAGATAGGGCCGCCATGCGCCGCGAAGCGCCCGGAAGGTCTCCATGTTGAGCTTGCCGGTCGCTAGGTCGAACCAGTCCGCGTCGATCACCCGGAACCAGCCAAACCCTGCCTCCTCGAAAAGGTCGACCCGCGTCCGCGGCATGTTGGCGCCGATGATCCGTTCCCGTGGTCCCCGTACCAAGGTTTGCCTATCCTCCAAGTCCGCTGCGTGGCATTGCCGATGTAGGACGCTTCATCCAGCGAACGTGGATGCGCTCGTCCCACCCGTCCCCGGGCGACATCGATATAGACCACCCGCCTGGGGTTGGGCTTGTCGTTCCGGGTCGTCCAGCCCATGGGAAGCGGTGGTGATGTAGAGGTCGGTCAGGTCGGGGCCACCGAAGGCGCAGCTCGTCACCTGCGCGACCGGAACCTCGACGATCTGTCGGAGCTCGCCATCGGGTGTGTACCGGTGGACGGCGGCGCCGCCCCACAGCGCCACCCAGAGACAGCCCTCTTCGTCGATCGTCATCCCGTCCGGCAGCCCGGCGCTCGGGGGAATGTCGAAGGCTCGGCGCCGGTCGGCGATCGTCCCGGTGACCGCATCGAAGGCGAAGGTATCCACGCCCTGCTTGGGCGAGTCGATGTAATAGAGCACTTCGTCATCGGGGCTCCAGGCGAGGCCGTTCGAGATGGTCACACCGGTGATCATCGTCTCGACATGGCCCGACCCCTCGAGCCGATACACCGTGCCTCCGCCCGTGCGTGCGTCGCGTTGCATCGTGCCGGCCCAAAACCTGCCGGCTCGATCGCACTTTCCGTCGTTCATCCGCGTCGTCGGATCGTCGGCTTCCACAGCCGCGAACATGCGCGGTCCGTCCGCTCCCGGATCGAGCAGCCAGAAGCCATCGTCGAGCGCCAGGACTAGCCCGCCTCCGCCGCGGCACGCGACGGCGCCGACATCCGACGGCGTGCCGATCGTCCAATGTGCGGAGTCGGCCGGGCGGTACCAGTGAATGAGGCGACCCACGATATCGACCCAGATGAGGCAGCCGCTGCTGGCATCCCATAGCGGACCTTCCCCGACGATGCAGGCGGCATCCACCACGAGCTCGACGCTCGATCGCCCGATATTCACGATCGACCGAGCGGTCTGTCAGCCTGGGGCCCGCGCACCGTCGACCGAGCGACCTTCATGACCGGCCTGACCGTGGGTATCCGCGGTGCTCCATCACGTAGCACTCGGTGTCGAGGCTCGTTCGTATTGGCCGCGGCCCGGGAAGTCAAGATCCATGGAGGCATGGGTCCCGCCGTCCACGTACAGGATCGCGCCCGTGATGAAGCCGGCAGCTTCGGAGGCGAGGAAGACGATTGCGTTGGCGATGTCGAGCGGCGTTCCGGCCCGGCCGATCGGGACGATCGACACGCCGATCTCAGGGGTATAGCCAGGCGACGAGATCGCCCGTTCCACGTCGGTCAGTCCGGGAGCGACGGCGTTCACGCGAACGCCGACGGGCGCAAGTTCAATCGCCAGCGCCTTCGTGAACGCAACAATCCCGCCTTTGGTCGCCGCATACAGCGACGCTCCCGGGTAGCCGCTTCCGCCGTGGACCGAGGAGACATTGACGATCGCGCCCCGATCTGAGGCCTGTAGCGCTTCGAGTGCCATCTGCGCACAGAAATAGGCCGCACGCAGATTGATCGCGACGTGTCGATCGAAGGTCTCCACCGAAATCGCTCGAAAGTCGTCGAAGAGTGTCACGCCCGAGTTGTTGATGAGGATGTCCAGCCCCCCGAGGCGCGTGATCGCGACATCCACGACGCGGTCGAGCTCCTCGGGCACGCCTAGGTCGCAACCGACAAATGTCGCTACCGCCCCGGCCGCGCGCAGTGCGTCGGCGGCCGAGGCGGCCACCCCCTGGTGCTGGCTCGAATGGAGGACGACCGATGCGCCGGCCGTTGCCAATGCGCGCGCGGTGGCAAGCCCTATCCCGGTCCCAGCGCCGGTGACGAGCGCCCGGCGCCCATCGAATGGCCCAATGTCAGTCCGCGTTGTGCGATCTCGCGATCCGCCCCTCATCGATGATCGCTCCTACGGACGTGGATGTCGTTTCGTGCCCTGATATCCGGCCGGAGCGCCACTCCGTGCCCGATGCCGGATCCGGGGGCGATGTAACCCGAGCTGACGGCCGGGAAGCCGGTCGCCAATTCCTCGTACCAGCCTCGGTAGAACGCTCGCACGGATTCCTGGATCCAGACATTGGGCAGATGGACGGCGAGGTGGGTGGCCACGGCAAGGTTCACGGGGCCGGTGCAATCGTGCATCGTCACCGTCGCTCCGAACGAGGCGGCGAGGCTGGCGATGTCGAGCACCGTCGTGATGCCCCCACACCACGCGGGGTCGACGATCGCCATGTCGATCGCTCCATTACGCAGGAGCTCTCGGTAGGGCAATGTCCCGGCCAGCGTCTCGCCGGTGGCGATGGGCACGGCGGTCGTGCGCGCCAGTCGCCGGAAGGCGAGGGCGTCATCGGGACGGATAGGGTCCTCCACGAAGAGCGGATCGATGTCCTCGAGCCTCCTCAGGATGCGCTCGGCACTGCGAGCATTCCACATCGCGTGGAGCTCCACGATGAGATCCATCCCGTCCCCGATCGCATCGCGGATCTTGCGCAGTGGTGCCATGCCGAGCTCGAGATCGTGGGCACCGATGGACCGGCCGCGATCAGCTTCTGCGAACCGATCGAACGGCCACACTTTCATCGCGCCGATCCCTTCGCCGAGCAAGTCGCGGGCAAGCTCGACGGGCCGGTCGGTGGCCGCAACGAGGTCCTCGAGAGGTCCGGCCCCTAAGCCGGAGCTACTCGTCCCGCGGTACTCCGTTCCCCTGGCGTAGCCTGGGCCGGCGCAGGTGTTGTACGTCCGGACCACCGGCCGGATCCGGCCACCCAGGGCATCGTGAAGGGGAAGGTCATGCGCGCGGGCCCACAGATCCCAGAGCGCGATGTCGACTGCCGATCGTCCGCGGGTCTCGACACCGGAGCCACCGTATCCAACGTATCCTTCAAGCAGGCCCCGCCCGCTGCCCAACTCCGAAGGTTCACGACCCAGTAGCAGCGGTGCGGCCGTCTCATGGATCCACGCTTCCACGGCGGCGGCGCCGAAGTACGTCTCGCCGAGACCGATCAGCTGGCTGGAGTCGTGCAACTCGACGAAGACGAGACCCGGGTGGGCGTCCAGTCGGGTGGTCTCGACGGCGATGATTGTCACGCGGTCAGCAATGTGATGGAGTCGTTGCCACCGGCGGAGGAAGCGGTCAAGCTGGGATGCGGTCGGAGGTCGGCACGTGCCATGGCACCGGACGATCCCGCATCCACAGGGTGAGACGGAGGTGCCTCGCAGTGCTTGCCGCTCATTGGCATGGTCGCCTCGGTGTGCGCGTCGATGAGGTCCCTCCACCGACGCCTGGCCCGGGCGAGGTTCTGCTGGATGTTCACTGGGCAGGGATCTGCGTAACGGACGTCGAGGAATACGTGAGCGAGCCGACCGTGATCCCGGTTCTTGTTCGGACGAGCTAAGGGCCGACCACCCAAGTGCTGCAGCGCCATCGGCGCCCACGCTCCGACGAACTCATCCGCAGTGGTCTCGAGCCCGGTCATGCGGTGACGTGGCACCGTGGTCACGCGCATGCTGTGCAATCCACGAACCGCCGCCAGGCCGCTCGCTCCGAGGCGCGCTGGCTCGCATCCAGCCCAGGCACCACGCGGCGGCCCGCAGCGCGCTCCTGTGCAAAGCCCGACGGGGTAGCTCGGCCGGCCCCGATTGCTGCCAGGGCGGCGCTCCCCAGTGCCGTGGACTCCTCGGAGGGGGCAATCTCAATCGTCATCCCCAGAAGGTCTGCCTGCCGCTGCATCAGATAGGTATTGGCGACCAGGCCGCCGTCCACGGTGAGGACCTCGGGAGCCCGCGGGAGATGGACAATCATCTCCTCGACGACGTCGGCCACGAGGTGTGCGATGCCGTCTAGACACGCTCTCGCGAGGTGGCCGCGTGAGGTGCCGGTGGTGATGCCCGTAAAAACGGCGCGTGCCCCAGGACGCCACCACGGAGCACCTAGGCCAGAGAGTGCAGGCAGCACGGAAACGCCTCCGGTGTCGGCGACGGACCGAGCGAGGCCATCAGTCTCCCTCGCGTCCGGGAGACCAAGGCCATCACGCAACCAGTCGAGCAGCGCCCCCGCCGCTAGAACTCCACCTTGCATAACGAACGCCGCGGGCTCACCTGGCAGCAGCCAGGCCACGCTGACCTCGAGCGAGCTAGGGGGTGGCATGACGGCGCCGGCATTGGCGAGCGTGAAGACCCCTGTCCCGTACGTGGCCTTCATGGCACCGGCTCGAAACGCGCCGTGTCCGGCCAGCGCGGCCTGTTGGTCACAGACCAGGGCAGTGAGCGGAAGAGGGCCGCCCCAGGAAGCGTGACCCAGACGGCCCGCATCGCCCGCGGTCGGCACGATCTCGGGAAGCGTTGCCCGATCGATGCCGAACCATCCAAGGAGCCGCGGATCCCAATCCAGGCTGGCTAGCCTGACCAGCTGCGTGCGCGAGGCCGTCGAGGGATCTGTGAGTGAGCCGCGGTCTCCGAGTCGGGCGGTGAGCCATGCGTCGACCGTCCCCAGTCTCAGGGTGCCCCGCTTCGCCGCCGCTTGGACGGCCGGGTCCCTCTCGATGAGCCAGGCCATCTTTCCGGCTGAGAAGTAGGGATCAAGCGGCAGCCCGGTCAGGGCTCGGATCTCGGGTTCGATGCCCGTCGCCCTCAGACGGTCGACAATCTCGGTCGAGCGCTTGCATTGCCAGACGATGGCAGGTGCGAGCGCGGCGCCGGAGACAGCATCCCAGGCGATGGTGGTTTCTCCCTGATTGTCGAGGCCGACCGACGCGATCGCACGTGAGCCTCCGACGGCGTCGAGCACTTCTGCCACGGCTTCGACAACGCCACCCAGCAGGGCGTCCGGATCCTGCTCGACCCAGCCCGGCTGCGGAAAGGCTGAGCGCACCTCGCGGACCGCTCGTGCTACCGGCATGAAGTCGAAGTCGTACGCCACGGCCCGCGTGGATGTCGTGCCCTGGTCTATCGCGAGGTAGTAACTAGGCTGGGGCATGGCCGGTTTCTTGAGCGATCTCGCGGCCGAGATTGACGACCAGCTCTTCAACCTGACGGCGGAGGGTCTCACGCAAGATCGGCTCCCCAAACGCGGCCAGACGGCCCGAGACCGTGAGGTCAATCGAGTACTGGACTTTCGTGTCCGTGCGGGACCCCTCCGGGAGCAGATCGAACGGCACCGAAACGCGAAAGTGACCGGCCAGACCCCGTGGGCGCCCCTCGATATCGAGGCGCAGATGGTGTGGCGGAATCGCGTCGAAGAGTTCTGCTGTGATATCGGCCCGGATCGTCATGAACTGGATCCGACTCGTCATGACACCATGGAAACGGGTCGGTCCATCCCGCACCACCGACTCCGCTCCCGGAAGGACGCGCGCAAGCGCGGCCGGATCCTCGATGACCGCCCAGATCGCCTCAGCAGACGCGGCGATCATGGCTTCGCCGCGCAACGACGCGCTCACCCTGGTTGCCTCAACTCCACGGCGACCGCCCTCCCGACTCGAGCCCCCATCTCCGCGCACGCCAAATGGTCGATATCCGGGCTGACGCAGCACCCGACCGCCCACAGGCCTTCGAGGTGGAGGCGCCCATCACCGTCGGTTTGAGCCCGCGATCCCGGCTGCCGATCCACGACGCCGAGTTGGCGGAGGATGAAGGTCTGGGCAAGCATGCGATCCGCTAGAACAAGCGTATCGCACGCTTCCCAGCGCGCCCCGATGCGTATCGCATTGAGACGCGCTTGCCCACGGACGGCGTTCGGCGCCTCTCCGATCTGGCGGACCCGGATCCCTTCGGACCCGAGCCGCCGGACGAGGCGCTCCGCCGTGGGTCCCGTGCCGACAACGATCGCGTCATGACCCGGGACCAGCCCGAGCGTTAAGGCCTGCTCGACGAATTGGCTGGTCACGATTCCGGTCGGCCGATCTCCCTCGATCCGTCGATGTTCGCGCGGCTCGACATAGCCTCCGGTGGCGACAATTACCGCACGTGCCGAGATCTGGATGACCGAATCGCGACCATGTGCCCAGATCGTCCATCCACGACCTGCCGCCTCGAGTCCGACGGCCGTGTGCCCGGCCAAGACGGGGAGCGTTCCGGCGACGGAGGGGGTCTCCAGCCGCTCGACAACTAGGGTGTGTAGCCCGTGTGTCTCGCAGGACCGCGCAGCTTCGCAGCCGGCCCGACCCGCGCCGATCACAACCACGTCCAAGGCCAGCCCGCCTGTTGCCGCCGGTGGCCTCGCCGGCGAGGGCCGCGAGTCGGTCGGTGTGCGGCCTGGGGCCGCGAGCCAAGACCCAGGCAGAGACTTGGTGATGTCCGGGATCGAGACGCCGCGTTCAGCCGCCACGAGTGCGGCGATGTCCAGAGAACATAGGTTCCCCTGGCAGTCGCCGAACATTGCTCCGCTTCGGCGTTTGATGGCATCTAGCGTGGCAACCCACGGGACTCGGCGACAGGCTGCGACGATCTCGCCGCGCGAAACATCCCGACATAGGCAGACCACCTCGCCGGGTGCCTCGTCGAGCGCGAAAGGCGGGGCTTGCACCATCGCGGGTCGCGAGGCTCGCGGCCATCCTCTTGCCGTCGCCACTTCGCCAACGACAAGCTCCGCGAGGGCGGGCGAGGTACTAATCCCAGTCGAACGGATACCGGCCGCGATCCAGACCCGATCGCTCCGCAGCGAACGCCGGACAATGTAGCCATCAGTCGACGAGACCGTGCGAAGCCCAGCGAAGGACCGAATCGGGCGGGCCCCATCGACGGCGGGCACGAGAGATCTGCACGACGCGAGGATCTTCTCGTACCCGGCTGCGTCGGTCGACCGATCGCCCTTGTCCGCCTGATCCTCCGCCGTTGGGCCCAGGAGTACCCCGCCGAACACGATCGGCGTGACGAGCATACCCTTGCCGGACGGGCCCGGGATCGGCAGGATGATGTGGTCGATGCCGAAGGTCTCCTCCGACACCAGGAACTGCCCCTTCCGCGGTCGGATCTCGAAGGAATCGTCCCCCGCCAGGCGGGCCACCTCGTCGGCCATCAGTCCCGCCGCGTCGATCACCTGTTCGGCCTGAATCACTCGGCCGCTGCCGAGGCGAACGGAAATGTGTTCGTCGGCGACCTGAAGCCCGACCACTGGATCACTCATGACGATGGTGGCGCCGTCGGCTCGGGCGGCGTCAGCGTACGCACGGGTCAGCCAGAACGGGTCGACAATGCTTTCGTCGGGAATCCAGAGTGCTGCGGTCATATCATCGGAGAGATAAGGCGCGAAATGCCGCGCCGCGGTGCGATCGAGGAATTCGCACCTCACACCGAGTCCGCGGGCTTTGGGCACCTGATCCGCGCGGAGGCGCTCCGCCTCCTCGGTCGATCGCGCGACCATCAGCGCCCCGACGCGAAGGTAGGGAACCTCGAGGTCCATCAGCGTCGCCGGCCACAGATCTGCGGCACGGCGGAGGAGGCTCGCCTCGATCGATCCCGGAGTTGCGTCGAAGCCCGTGTGGATGATTCCGCTGTTGGCCTTCGAGGCACCCTCGCCGACGTCTCCTGCCGCCTCCACAAGTAGCGCATCGAGGCGGTGGCGGCGCAGCTCGCGGAGGATTGCACAGCCGATCACGCCACCCCCGACGACCACCACACGGGTACGTTCGGTCACGCGGCACAACCGATGATCGCTCGGGCAGGCTGACGACTCCCCCTTGACATGTCGTTCCCTCCAGCGCACAGTCCCGGCCTGAACAGACATCTAGACGACTATATGACAGCACGTCCCAGACCGAGACGCAAGTAATGAGACAACGGACGTCCTCTGTCCTCGCACGGGCGACAGCGCCGGAGTTCGTCGCGGTACGCGGTACGCCGGTCGGTCTGCCCCTTTACCGGCGGATTGCCCACAGCCTCGCAGGGATGATCCACTCGGGCGAATTGCTCGCACAGGCGCAGCTGCCCACAGAGGCACGTCTAGCGGAAGAGTGGCGTGCCGCCCGGATGACCGTCCGGCATGCACTCGCGCTTCTCGAGCAGGAGGGCCTGATCTATCGCCGGCACGGGGTCGGCACGTTCGTCTCGGAGCCGAAGCTCGTTCAGAACGCCACGCTCTTGCGGGGATTCTTCGAGCAGGCACTGGGCCAGGGCCTCTTCCCGCAGTCGACGATCGTCCGCAAAGGGGAGCGGTCGGCCGACGCCCATTTGTCGGGTTATATGAAGGTCGCGCCCGGCTCGACGAACCTCGAGGTGGTACGCCTTCGCTCGGCGCGCGGCGTCCCGGTCGTCGTCGAGCACTCCTATTTTCCTGCAGGAACATTCCCGGGACTGCTTGCGCACGATCTCGAGCACCGCTCGATCTACCGCCTTATGGACGAGGAGTACAGCGGCCGTCCTACCAGCGCGACCCAGACGATCGAGATTGCGGAGGCCGATGCGGAGAATGGTCGGCTCCTCGGCGTGGCGTTGCACACGCCGCTCATGCGAGTCGAGCGGGTGGCCCATGGCCCCGCCGGTGACATCCGCGAGTATGCGGAGGACTTTTACCGCGGGGACCAGGTGCGCTTCGTGACGAATCTGAAACTCTAGACCGTCGCCGGCGGGACCGAGAGGCCGAGGGGTCTTCGTGGGCTCGACCGGGCCGGAGGACTCGACGACGGAGGGCGCGCATCAAGGCGCAGGCAGACCGAGCGAAACGCGAAGTCGACAAGAGTGGCAAATGGAGGAGGATCCATGCGACAGTACCCGTGGGCCAGGTTGACCGCGCTCCTGGTCGTCAGCGCGCTCCTATTCGGCGCCTGTGCCGGGACGGCGACACCGTCGCGATCCCAATCGACGGCCCCATCAACGGTTCCATCGTCCGCGCAGTCGAGCGGAAGCACGCCCCCGCCGTCGGCCGGGTCCCCGTCGTCCAGCACGGCGGCGTGCACCGGCCCAACCCCAGACAGCCTGGGGGCCATGCCGAGCTCGCCCGTCACCCTGACGATGTGGGTGACAGCCGACGGTATCCAGAAGGTATCCGTCGAGAAGGTCGCCAAGGAATACACGGCGAAGCATCCGAATATCACGATCAAGGTCGAGGAGTTCCCATTCCTGGACCTTCACGATAAGTTGCGAATCGCCCTCCAGGCGGGCAGTGGAGCCCCCGACGTGGCATACGTCGAGATCAGTCGCTTCGGAAGCTTACTTAAGGGTTCCGAACCTGCGCTCGTCGATCTGTCGTGCTTGTTGCAACCCGTAACGCCGAACCTCATCCCGGCCCGCCAGAACAACTACACGTATCAGGGAAAGGTGTACGGCGCGGAAGGCTGCGCGTGTCCCGTCGAGCTCTATTACCGGGCGGACATTTTTCAGCAGTTGGGGATCGCCACCCCCATCAAGACGTGGGACGAGTACCTCGCCGACGCCAAAACGATCAAAGCGAAGTCCGGCAAGAACATGATCGCGATCGAGACGACCGACTACGACGTCTGGACGCCACTCATGCTCCAATATGGGGGCGGCTTTTTCGACAAGGATGGCAAGGTCATCCTGGACAGCCCGCAGAACCTCAAAGCGTTCCAATGGCTCGTTGACCTTGTCCAGAAGTACAAGGTCGCAATTCCGGCGCCGGGAGGCGACCAGTACAACCCGACGTTCTGGGGAGCGTATCAAAAGGGGGACATCGTTTCGATATGGGGCGCGGATTGGATGGCGTCCATCCTCACCGGCTTCGTGCCTGGCATGAAGGGCCAATGGAAGGCGCAGCCGCTGCCTACGGGACCCGATGCACCATGGGCGACTTCGACCGTCGGTGGGACAGCGATGGTCATCATAAAACAATCCGCCAATGCGGCGGCAGCGTGGGACTGGATGCAGTTCCTCTACATCAATCGACCTCCCGACACCTCGGCAGGGACACCTGGTTCGCTGACCAACAACAAGACCTTCTGGGCTGACCCGGCCTACCACACGGGAGCACCGTATTTCGGTGGGCAGAAGATCGGCGAGTTGTGGATCGACCAGGCCAACATCCTCTTCCAACCCGGCGCTCCATATCTGAACCCTGATCCCAATAACCCCACCGCCTACGACATCTTCACTCGGGCCGCTCTCGGCCCGGCGATCAGAGGTGAGAAGACAGCCGAGGAAGCCCTGAAGGCCGCAGCCGACGAATTGCGGTCCACCGTTGCCCCATAGGGGCAGTCCCGCTCGGGAGGGCGACGCGCCTCGCGCCGTCCTCCCGGCGACAAACCGGATGGGATCCCGAACGCGGCAAACATGGCGAGGTCCCGCCAGGCGAGGGACTCTCGGCGCACCGCAAGTCCATCGGTGCCCCCCGAGAGCCGTCGCCGCGCGCCACGGCGTATGACGGAGGCGGTGCCCGGTCTCGGTCCGAGGGCGCGATCCGTCGGACGCGTCTCGTGATCCCGCGTCTTCAGGCGCGCCCGAGGCGGTCGGGGCTGAGGCCAGGCGGCCCTCTCGGCCCAGGGATCTGGCCCTACATTTTTCTCGCTCCGTTCCTGATTCTGTTTACGATCTTCCTCATCTACCCGATCGTAAGCACCTTGGTTCTGAGCCTGGAACGGAAGGATGGTCTCGGGCCTGGCACATTCGTGGGGCTACAGAATTACGCCCGCCTCCTCGCCGACCCTCGATTCGCGATCGCAGTCCGGAACACGATCCTCATCACCGCTGCCGGCATCTTTATCCTCCTGCCATTGGCGTTCCTCCTTGCGCTCGGCCTCAATTCGCCGCGCCTGCGAGCGCGGACGGTGTTCCGGCTGCTGTTCTTCCTTCCGGCGGCGACCAGCGCCGTAATCGTCGCGATGATCGGCTATGTCTTTTACGATCAGCAGTACGGTTTCCTAAACACGGTCTTCGGCAGCGACATTCCGTGGGTGTCCTCGGCTGCCCTCATCTTGCCGTCGATCTTCCTGTTGCTCCTGTGGAAGTGGACCGGCTACAACGCCATGTACTTCCTCGCCGGCCTCCAAACGGTGTCGCCTGAACTCGTCGATGCCGCGAAGGTCGACGGGGCGAATTCGGTCCAGATCGTGCGCTATGTCTATCTACCGCTGATGAAGCCGATCGTCCTCGTCGTCGTCGTTCTCGCGATCCTGGGCGGGGCGCAGACCTTTGCCGAGCCTTACCTCCTCACTCGCGGGACCGGCGGGCCCGGACAGGGTGGGCTGACCCTCGCGATGATGATGTGGGACGCGGGATTCCGACAGATTCGACTCGGCTACGCGGCCGCCATCGGGTACGTCACCGTCCTGGGCGCCGTCGCGGCGAGCCTCGTCGCCGCTCGCCTGCTGCGGAGCGATCGGCATGAATAGCGTTAGATCGGGTCGTTGGCTTGGCTCGCTCAGCCTGAACGCGGTGATGATCCTGATGGGGCTCTTCATCCTGGTTCCGTTCTTGGTTGCGCTGTCGTGGTCGTTCAAATCACTCGGTGAGATCTTCACCGTCCCCGTCACGTTGGTTCCGCAGAATCCGACGTTGAACAATTACGGGAATATCTTCGTGCAGCATCATTTCGACCGTTTCTTCCGAAACAGCCTTGTCGCCGCGTTCGGATACATGACCTTGGGCCTTTTGTGGTGCTCGATGGGCGGTTGGGCACTCGCGCATTACCGCAGCCGGATCCAGGGTCCCCTCATATTGTTGTTGTTCGCGGTGATCGCCTTGCCATTTCAGGTGCTCATCGTGTCGGCCTACCTGCTCATGGTGAACCTGCACTTTATCAACAGTCTCTGGGCGCTGATCATTCCGTTCTCCGCGAGCGCCTACGGCATCTTGTTCTTGCGCCAGTACATGCTGTCCCTGCCCGGCGAGGTGTTCGAGGCCGCCAGGATCGACGGAGCAGGGGAATTCCGGATCTGGCGCAGCCTTGTCCTTCCAATGTCAAGGCCGGGACTCGCTGCGCTCGGCATCTTCCTGTTCCTGGACTCGTGGAACGACTTCCTTTGGCCGCTCATCGTGATGACCGAGACCGACAACCTCACGTATCCCGTCGGGCTCAACACCCTGATCGGCCTCTTCAACGTCGAGTACGGCCAGATGATGGCCGCCTCCATCCTCGCGTTGGTCCCCATCACCCTGATCCTCGTGTTCATGCAGCGTCAGTTCATTGCGGGGATCACGGCCGGCGCGTTGCGGCGATGAGCCACCGAAGCACATCACTGGCCGAGGGGACCGCAGCGCAGACGATGGCCGCCATCTGGACACTTCACCGCGGGGCTCAGCAGTGCGATTGAGCGAACTCAGACGACCGCTCGCGATCGCCATGTGGGACTTCTCCTGGCTAGAACGCCGGGCGCCGGGGGGCGGCTACGAGGACTGGGACCAAGCCTTGGCCGAGCTCGCTGAGCGTGGCTACGATGCGGTCCGGATCGACGCTTTCCCGCACCTAATCGCCCATGGACCGACGAGAGCCTGGCATCTCACGCCCGTTTGGAGCCAAGAGCGGTGGGGCAGCACGGAGCCGATCTCGGTGACGGTCCTCCCTGATCTGGTGAGGTTCATCGAGCGGTGTCAGGAACATCGAGTGGTCGTCGCGTTGTCGTCGTGGTTCCGCCAGGATCGCCTAGAGACGCGCCTTCGGATCAGGACCCCCCAGGATCTGGTCGAGATCTGGCGGATGACATTGGCGGTCCTTGAGAAGGCGGGCGTTCTCGACGCCATCGTGTGGGTCGACCTGTGCAACGAATTCCCGCTCGAGATGTGGGCGCCCTTCGTCGATCGCGAGGAAGCCGTCAGGGATCGATCGATGGGGCTCCGTCCCGGGGGGCGCTGGATGAAGGAGGCGATCGCCGGTCTCCGCGCTTCCTACCCGCAGCTCACCTTGACCTTCTCCTTTGATGCAGAGGACGATCGGTGGCCCGGGCCCGATCTCGCATTTCTGGACCTCCTAGAGCTCCACATCTGGATGGCCCAGTGGAGCGACTTCTACGCTCGGGTCGGGTACGTCTTCGACCTGTTTGGGCCCTCTGGCTACGACGCTCTCGCCGCCCGCGGTGAAGCCGTCTACCGGTCCGATCCAGACAGATGGCTGAGCGGGTTGCGCGAGGGCATCGCAGGCGCCGCTGCATGGAGCCGGCAGCTCGGCCGCCCGCTTGCGACGACAGAGGGTTGGGGGGTCATCAATTTCCGAGACGACCCGCGGCTCGATTGGGGTTGGGTCAAAGAGCTGTGCGACGTCGGCGTCTCCGAAGCCCTCCGGACGGAACGATGGGTCGCCCTCTGTACCAGCAACTTCTGCGGACCGCAATTCAGCGGCATGTGGGACGACGTCGCCTGGCATCGCCGTCTCACCGACCGGATCCACTCGGCGCACATAGCCCCCTTCGACTCGTCATGAGCGAGACCATTTGGGCCTCGGCCTCCCTCATGGTGATCGCGGATCGATGACGGACCTGCGACCCGCCGTCGACCGATTCGGCGCGGACGTCTTCCGGATCCGCGATACGGCGAACACGTACCTGATCCGGTCGGGCCGGACCGCGACATGCATCGACTTCGGCGACGGCGCGGTGCTCGACCACCTGGGCGATTTCGGTGGTCAGAGATCACGGATATCGGGCACGTCTCGTTCGAGGTGGCCATCGTCAGTCCGTTCAACCGCCCCGCGGAGGCTGTCGTACGCCTGGTCGTGCCGACCGGCTGGGAGGCGCTACCGCCCGAGCGCTCGATTGCAATGGCGGCCCATGCCAACGCCACGCCGTCATTCGAGGTCTCGCCGCCTCGCGGCACGACAGCGCGACGCGCTCGCGTCGGCGCGGACCTGACGGTCGGTGGCGTGCGCTTCGGCCTCCACGCCGAAGCTCTCGTAAGCGTGGCCGCGACGGCTCGCACGTCGGCAGGTCACACGGGCCCTCACGCGGAGTCTGGGCGGTGAGGCGGGCCGAATCAAGCGGGCATCGCTAGTGGATGGCCTCCTCGCTGCGCAACGCATGCCCCATGTCATTTCGACCCATCTGGTCGGATTGCCTACCGCTCGTCTCTGACCCACCATTCGCTCGCGCCAACCTGAACGAGCGCCAGGCCCTTGGCCCCTCCCGCTTTCGACGTGCTCGCGGCGGGATACTCGCGGGCGATTAGCTCGGACACGAGCTGCGCTCGGCGTACCCGCTCCCGGGTCATGAGAAGCGCAGTCGCAGCGATCTGGCCTCCAGCTGGGTAGATGCCCGGAGCGTTGCGGAGGCCAAACTTCAAGTAGACCGGGGCTGCGACCCGGATCAACTCGGGGACCTCGTGGAACCGGATGAACCCGCCGAGCTCGTCGGGTGATTCCACGTATACGTCCAGGGGAACGTCCACGGTAGCCCGGATTGCCGCGATCTCGGCGAGGCTGAGATCGGTCGGGAGATTGATCGTGTTGGCGCCCAGATCGACCGCAACACGGACGGCGCACGGATTCGCAAGCGGAAGCAGAACGGAGATCTTTGCTTCCATGTCCGGTGGGATGAGGCCAGCCGCGCGCATCAGACCGAACGCCAACAACGTACCGATGTCCGTGATCAGGACGCTCCGGAAGCCGTGCGCGGCAGCGCGCCGGACATCCTGCAACTGGTAGACGAGCTGATCCTGCCCGTGTGCCGTCGGGCCGGCGATCGATCCTGCGGAGGACCTGGCCATCGCCGACGTCTGCCATGCTGCATGAGGGCGCGCCGAAAGACTCACCTCGATCCCGGACTCACGGGCCAATTGGGCCATCTCGTCG
>JALZAF010000168.1 GCA_030948505.1 Chloroflexota bacterium | reverse complement strand
CTCCTTGGTCGGGACGGCGAAGCCGCGAATCTTGCTCATCCGGCGGATGACCTCCAGGTAGCGCGGCCAGAACTCTTCGCGGGCCTGCTCGTCGGTGGCAGCGACGTGACCGGGCGCGTGCACTCCGACCGGCAAGGCGGCTCGCCCGAAGCCCTCGAGGGCTTCGCGGAAGAGCTGGGAGAACGGTGCGAAACGCGCCGGGTTCCCGCCGATGATCGCGAGCATCAGCGAGAAGCCATACCGCGCGGCGCGTATGACCGACTGGGGGCTTCCGCCGACGCCGATCCACACCGGGAAGGGTCCGGATTCGGTGTGCGGCACGACATCCTGGTTGCGGAGCGGAGGTCGGGTCTTGCCCTGCCACGTGACCGGTCCGCCCTTGACCAGCTCGGCGAACAGGTTGGTCTTCTCTTCGAAGAGGTCCTCGTAGTCGGCGAGGTCGTAACCGAAGAGCGGGAACGATTCGATGCTGGACCCACGTCCCAGGGTGACTTCTGCTCGACCGCCGGAGACCGCGTCGAGCGTGGAGAAGCGCTGAAACACGCGAACGGGATCGTCCGAGCTCAATACGGTGACCGCCGACCCGACGCGGATGCGCGTCGTGCGTGCGGCGATCGCGGCGAGCGCCACGTCGGCGGCGGACAACGGGAAGTCATCGGTGTGGTGTTCACCGATGCCGAAGAAGTCGACCCCGACCTGGTCGGCAAGGACGCCTTGTTCGACGAGGTTGCGGATCGTCTGGGCATGGGAGAGTGGGCGGTCGTCATCGTCGTGGGTGACATCGCCAAAGGTGTCGAGGCCGAAGATGAGTGGGAACGGGGCGGTGGTCATGCCACCTCGATGCTCAGGGCCATCTCGAACTCGGCCCGGCGCAGCGAAGCACCGAACACCGGGCCGCCGGGCTCGAGGAGGCGGCCGGCGCTCAGGCTGTCCAGTCGGACGCTGTCGTAGCCCATTCGCTCGACGACCTCCGCCACGGCGTCCACGGCGCCTGGGTCGTCGCCGGCGACGCCGAGGGCGCGGCGTTCGGGGGAACCCGCAGGTCGCCGGTCATCCTCGAGGTCCTCGTATCCGATGTGGTTGAGGGTCTTGACGACCGTCGACCGCTCGAGCCGGCGCTGGACGATCTCGCTGCTGCCGTACTGGTCGTCCTCGAACATCTCTCGCACGCCGTCAACCGGCGGCCAGTAGTTCATCGCGTCGACCACGAGCTTGCCGGCCACCACCCCAGAGTCGAAGGCGGCGAACCTGTGAATCGGGATCGCCAGCACCACGACGTCGGCGTCCTCGACAGCGTCGGCGGCCCATAGTGGCTCGGCTCCCGGTGCCAGCACCTGGGCGATCAGCGCGATCCTCTCGGGTTCACGGGAAGCCGCGATCGTCACCCGGTAGCCGGCGGCGACCCCGACGCGTGCGATCACTGGGCCGACATGCCCGGCACCGAGCACGGCGATCACGGGCAACCCGCGCGGCTGATGACTGATGGCGATGGTGTTCACGCGTCGGTGAGTGTCGGGCCGCCGGGGCGCGTTTCGCATCCGCCAGTGGCCAGTCGTCGCCGGTGGGTGCGGGGTGTAACGTCGGTGCCGAGCAGGTGGCCACCCGTTCCCCCATCCGATGAGCAGCGTCCCCAAAGCCCGGCGCAGGCGGGTGTCGCATGCCGACGCGGCCGGCATCCTGGCGACGCGCGACCCGGTCCTCGCCGGTTTGATCGACGCGGGAGGGCCGATTCGCATCAGTCGCCGCACGGCGTCGCATTTCGCCGCCCTGGTCCAGGCGATCGTCTACCAGCAGCTCGCCGGTGCGGCCGCGAGAGCAATCCACGGCCGTTTGATCGCCGCGCTGGGTGACGACGTGGAGCCCGAAGCGCTGCTGGCGCTCTCAGACGAGACGCTCCGAGCGGTCGGCCTGTCCGCCAACAAGGTTCGCTCGCTGCGCGACCTCGCGACCAAGGTGCTCGATGGGACGGTCGTCTTGTCGCCGCGCGGCCTATCCCGCAAATCGGACCAGGAAGTCATCGGCAGCCTTTCGACCGTTCGCGGCATTGGACCGTGGACGGCCCAGATGTTTCTCATGTTCCAGCTCCGGCGCCTCGACGTCTGGCCGGTCGGCGACTTCGGGGTCCGCCAGGGCTACGGCCTCGCGTGGAAGGTCCCGACGCCCGCCGCGCGCGAGCTCGGACCGCTCGGCGACCCGTACCGCCCCTACCGCACAGTCGTCGCCTGGTACTGCTGGCGCGCCGTCGAGCTGTACGCCGGCGCCTCCGACAGCGCGCTCACCCGCTAGCGCGAGCGCGGCTCGCGCCCCTCGCTCGGACTGTCCACCGGCGGATGCGAGCCCGGCCCGCACGACTGACACTCGCCGGGATGCACTGGTCGAGCACGCTTATCGAGACGCGGTTTCGGACGATCGACGGGTTGTGCATCCGCTTCGCCGAGAGCGAGGACCGCGACG
>JALZAF010000159.1 GCA_030948505.1 Chloroflexota bacterium | reverse complement strand
GTTGATGATCGTGTACACGTCTGCCGCGTAGGTCCGCGCGGTGATCGCGACGGCACCCACGTTGGCGATCTCGACATTGAAGCTCCGGGTCTCGCCGGGTCGCATGGTGAGATCGAAGAATGAGCCGGCCTGGCCGATCGGACGGAGGGCCAGCATGACCGGGCCGTCCTTCGCCAGGGCGGCACCCGGCGCGAAAGCCACGAGGAGTCCCAGCAAGCCAGCCATCACCAGCCGCGCGAAACGGCCTCGACCCGGCTGCGTTGGCGGGCGATAGGTTCGCGATGAAGGTACGGACGTCATGCAGGAAGCAATCGCGTGAGACGAGCGAGACGCGACGAGCCAGAAGAGGCCCGCCGCCTGTCGCTGCGAGGTCAACGCCTTACGGAGCCGAGGTGATCGTGGTCGTGAGCGTGGCCGTATACGTACCGACGTGGCTCATGGCCGGGATCGTCAGCGTGACGCCGAGATTCTGGGTGTATCTGCCGCTACCGTATGCGGCGGTCGCCGACACGGTTTTGCGCGCGGTGTCGAGGGTGCCGATGGGGGAGGTGGGCGGAACCTGCGGGCCGGTCGCGGCGGCCACGCCGACAGCTTGACCGGAGACCCTCACTGGGACTGCCGCGGAAGTGAGAGCGAAGTCGGCGGCCGGGATGTCGATCCCGCCGTTGACCGGGCCGACCCACACGAACGCCGACGACATGATCGTCACGTTCCAGCCTGCCGCCGTGTCCGTGCTGTCGTCGGCCGTGAGAACCGCTGTTCCCGTCACGTCATGGGCGGCGTTCTGGTAGGCGACGCTGGTGAGCGTCAGGTTGGCGAGGCTCGCGGTCAGGCCGCCTCCGGTGATGGCCTGGGTCACCGTGTCGGCTGCGAGCGCCGGCGCAGCGACCATCGAGACGAGCAGCGCGGCCGCGCCGAGTCCGAGCGCCGCGCGGCGTTGGACCGAGTTCCTGTCCATGGAGTGATCAACCTTCGTGGCTGGCGATCGGGCGGGCTCGGTAGCTCCCCCGTTGGCGTCCGACGGCGATCGCTGAGAAGGTGTCCGCGACAGGGCCCTGGGGCTGCGCGTGCTTGTGAATCTGCGGCTAAGGCAACCCCGGGGCAATAGGAAGGCTACCCGCCGCCGCCCGGCGCTTGGCTGTTCCAGGCTCATCCGAACGCATCAGGGCGGGGGCGATCACCACCGAATCGGACATGGGATCATGCTCCGCGACGAGAACCCCATCAAGCGCTGGCGGAGGCTCCATGAAGCTGGGCGTATTCACGGTCCTGTGGGGCAACGAGCCGCTCGAGGCCGCGCTTGACCGCGTCGTCGAGGCCGGCCTCGAGTGCGTCGAGATCGGTACCGGCAACTACCCGGGCAATATCCACTGCCGCCCTGCGGAGCTGCTTGCCGACAAGGCGGCCCTCGAGCGCTTCCGAAAGGCCATCGCGTCACGCAACCTCGAGATCAGCGCCCTGTCATGCCACGGCAACCCGATCCATCCGCAAGCGGCCGTCGCCCGCGACAGCCACGAGACCTTCCTGAGGACCGTCGAGCTCGCCGAACGCCTCGGCGTGACCCGGATCAACCTGTTCAGCGGCTGTCCTGGCGATTCGGACACTGCGATGTACCCCAACTGGGTGACCTGCGCCTGGCCAACGGACTACCCCGAGCTGCTCGAGTGGCAATGGCGCGAGAAGGTCATCCCGTATTGGCGGGAGCAGGCCGCCCTGGCGGCCTCTCACCACGTCCGGCTGGGATTCGAGATGCACCCCGGCTTCGTCGTCTACAACCCCCGCACGCTGCTCCAGCTGCGGGAGGCGTGCGGCGAAGCTGTCGGGGCGAACCTCGACCCGAGCCACCTGTTCTGGCAAGGCATCGACGTCGAGGTGGCGATCGCGGAGCTGGGCAAGGCGGGCGCGATCTTCCACATCCACGCCAAGGACACGGCGATCAACCCGCGCAACGCGTCGCTCAACGGCGTGCTCGACACGATTCCGATGAAGGAGGTGGGGCGGAGAAGCTGGATCTTCCGGACGGTGGGCTACGGGCATGGCGAGCTCGATTGGCGGCGGATCCTGATGGCGCTTCGGCTCGCCGGTTACGACGACGTCCTGTCGATCGAGCACGAGGACGCGCTCCTGTCGATCGACGAAGGGTTCCGCAAGGCGGTCACCTTCCTGCGCTCGGTCATGCCCCTCGAGCCGGCCCTGTCCGACGCGTGGTGGACCTGAGTCGTCAGCCGCTGCCGCCGGTCCCGAACTGGCGATCCCCGGCGTCGCCCAGGCCGGGCATGATGTAACCCTTCTCGTTGAGCCCCCGGTCGAGCGCCGCGCAGTAGATGTGGACGTCGGGATGGGCTGCGGTGACGGCGGCGACGCCCTCCGGCGCGGCGATGAGATTGACCAGCTTGATCCGGACGGGCATCACCGCGCCCCAGCGCTTGAGGACCTCGATGGCAGCCGTCGCCGAGCCGCCGGTGGCGAGCATCGGGTCGAGGATCAGGCACAGGTCGACGTTGGCCGAGTCGGGCAGCTTGTTGTAGTACTCGACCGGTCGGAGCGTCCGCTCGTCGCGGAACAGCCCCAGGTGCCAGACCTGGGCGGTAGGCATGAGCTCCAGCATCGCGTCGACCATGCCGAGGCCCGCGCGCAGGATCGGGACCAGCCCGATCCGGTCGGCCAGCTCGTGCGCCTCCATCTGCTCGAGCGGCGTGCGGATGGTCAGCGGTCGAACCCGTGCATCAGCCAGGGCCTCGTAGCCGAGCAGCCACGACAGTTCGCGTACGACCTCGCGGAACTTCTTCGGCTCGGTCCGCTCGTCGCGCAGGATGGCGAGCTTGTGCAGGACCGCCGGATGGTGCGAGACGTGAAGGGTCGCTGGAGTGCTCACGGGGCCTCGCGGTCGAAGGCCGGATCATCGGGGCCAGGGCGATCGGGTCCGGTCCGGCGGCGGCATCCTAGCATCGGCCGGTCAGGCTCCGGTGCGCGGGTGCACCAATCGGGCAGCCCCTGCCCTGGCGGATGCCGGCGCTCATTGACGCGCGGGGCGGGCGGGCCTACGGTCGCGGCGACCGGTGCGGGCCGGTCGGATGGCGAGACCGGGTGCCCACGGCCACGTCGTTCGATCGCCTGTGCCGGTCGTTTCCGTTCAGGGGTATTCTCGACGCCCCACATTTCCGGATCGAGGTTCGCCCATCTCGTGACCGCGCCTGTCGCCCCGCAGCGCCGCCGTCCCGCTGGCACGGCCACCGCCGCGCGTCGCGCCGGTCCCCGGACCCGCATCGTGCCGCCGGTCCTCGTGCGGCAGCTGCGCAACGGCATCGAGGAGAGCGTGCACCGCGGCGACATCGTCGAGGTCGATGGCGGAGGGCGCATCGTGCGCGGGCTGGGCGATCCCGATCGGGTGGTCACCCTGCGCAGCACCGTCAAGCCCTTCGGCCTGGTCGCGCTCATCGAGGCGGGTGGCATTGCCGAATTCGACCTCGAGCCGGCGGAGCTGGCGATCATGGCCAGCTCGCATTCGGGCGAGGACCTCCACGTTCGCACCCTGCAGAGCATCTTCCGCCGCGCGAACGTTAGCCAGAACTACCTTGCCTGCGGGTCGGAGGGCATGCCCCTCGATCCGCTCACGTCGGCGCGGCTGGCCCGCGACGGCGAGAAGGCCGGCCCGATCCGCCACATGTGCTCCGGCCAGCACGCGGTGTCGATCCTCCTGTCCAGGCTCAAGGGCTGGAACCCAACCGACTACTGGCACGACGACCACCCCGCCCAGCTCGCCGTCCGGACCGTCGTCGCCCGCGCCTTCGGGACGACACCGGCGAACCTCCGCACCGCCATCGACGGCTGCGGCCTGCAGACCTACGCCTTCCCGTTGCGCGAGGTCGCCCGCGCCTACGCGATGCTGGCCCAACCGGATGCGGTCCCCGCGGGCGATGGCCGGCGCTCCCTTGCGCCGGCCCTGACCCGCGTCCGCGACGCGATGCTGGCCAACCCGGAGATGGTCGCGGGTAGCCGCGATCGGCTCGATACGTCGCTCATGAAGGCACTCCCCGGACGCGTCGTCAGCAAGGCCGGCATGGAGGCCCTGCGCGGCATTGCCATCCTGCCTGGCACGCGAGCCAGTGGCGCCCACGTTGGGCCGTCCGGCATGGCCGTGAAGATCGAGGACGGCGACGGCTACGACCGGGGGACCTGGGCGGCGTCGGTCGAGGCGCTCCGCCAGGCCGGCGTCATCGACGGCGCCGCGCTGCGCGCCCTGAGCCGCTACCACCGGCCGATCACGGCGGATCCGCATGGTCGTCCGGCCGCCGAGGCGATCCCCGACTTCGAGCTCGCGCCGCTGGGCGAGCTCATCGGCTGACGGCGGCCACGGGCCGACCGGAGATGGAATTCGAGGCCGATCCACATGCGGTCCTGGGGCTGCCCCGGGGCGCCTCCAGGGCGGAGATCAAGGCCGCCTACCGGCGACTCGCCAAGGCCTTTCACCCCGACACGGCCGGGGAGGCCGCGGTGCCACGCTTCCTCGCCATCCAGGCGGCCTACGAGACGCTCATCGGAACGGCGCCAGGGCGCCCCCCGCGCCCGGGCGCAGCGACCGAAGGCTGGCGCGCGGATCCGCCCAGGGCGGAGG
>JALZAF010000141.1 GCA_030948505.1 Chloroflexota bacterium | reverse complement strand
GCTCGAGGTAGGAGTCTCCGAGCCAGATCAGCCGATTGAAGGTCCCGAGCGCCTCATGCCGGCCGCCGCCGGTCGCCGCGAGGCCCAGCTCCCGTTCGAGCTGTGCCGCCGCTTCGTCTGGAGCGGCGACGGCGATCACCAGGTGGTCGATGCCGAGGAACATCTGGGGAGGGTAGCGGCTCGGTCGCGCCGGGCCGCCTCGAGCCACGCCCGTTAGGCCTTGCGGTGGCCGGCGCATTGGCAGCCGCATCGGCAGTTGGGATCCAGACGGCGAGTTGTTCTAAGCCAACGCTAGCGCGTCGAGCTCGCGCAACGAAGGCTGCTCCCGCGCGGGCTGCAGGATCTCAGCGGTTGCGAGCGTCCTCGTGGCGTTTCCTGTCCTTTACTTCGCCGATCTTCTTTTCGAGCTTGCCCTTGGCCTGATCGAGCTTGCCCGACACTTCGGTCGAGCGATCGCCGGTGATCTTCCCTGCCTTCTCCTTGATGACGCCTTTGGTCTGGTCCCACTCACCCCGCGTGCGATCCTCGGTCACTTCTTCCACCTCCGGCTACAGCGACAGATGGCGCTGGTCGACCATACACCCCCCTATGCAGGCCTTTCTATTCGCGATGGATCAGACGGGGCGCGACTGGGCTTCAGGTCAAGGACAAGGACAATGACTCGACGGGTCTCGACGCGAAGCGAACATCCGTTCCGCGGACCCGAACGTGGTCACCGCTGCGGCAGACCGCTATCCGGTGTTTCGCATCGATCCAACCTGAGACACTACTGTCAATTCGTCCGTCTTGTGTACACGAACCAGCCGATGGCCGCGACGACGATGCGCTTGTCGCTCACCCCCTCATTGAACCTGAACCAGGCGACGTGTTTCGCGGTCACGGTTTGGACCTCCCTTTGTCAGCTGGTTGCCAGCAGCTCTATTTGCCTGGACTCGCTGGGGTCAGATCGAGATCAGCGTGATCCGCTCGAGGATCCGTACGATAGCGCTGGGGTCGAGCTTGCCTGCGCCCGGGATTTGCGCGTTGGCGATGCCGGCGGCCAGGCCAAGCCGGGCGGCCTCGACGACGGGTTCGCCTCGGGCATAGGCGACCGCGAAGCCTCCCAGGAAGGCGTCGCCGCTCCCAACGGGGTACGCCCCGCGGATGTCGGGCGGAATGAGCTGGGTTCGGTCGCCCCCGCTCGCGACGACCGCGCCGCCGAGCCCGAGGCTCACGACGACGCAGGCCGCGCCCGCGTCGCGGAGGACGTCGGCCGCCTTGGCCGCCGACGCGGCATCCGAGACGGAAACGGCGCTCGCCTCGCCGGCCTCGGCCGCGTTGAGCTTGACGATCGCGGGGCGCTCGGGGAGGACGGCGGCGAGGGCCTGACCATAGGTATCGGCGAGGACGGCGACGGGGCGGGGGCCGGCCGCGGCGATCCGCGCAATCCGCCCGAAGCCGTCCGGTGGCGCCCCGGGCGGCAGGCTGCCAGAGAGCGCGACGGCCGCGACGTCGCCGCGTTCGAGCTGGGTACGGACGATCGTCTCGAGCGCGTCCCAGGCCGCCGGATCGATCTTCTCGCCGCGCTCGTAGATCTCAGTTAGAGCGCCGGTCGACCGGTCGAGGACGGAGATGCAGGTCCGCGTCTCGCCCCGCGCGCGGGTCATTCGCGCGTCGATCCCGAGCTCCGCGAGCTGCTCGACGATCCAGTCGCCCGCCCGACCGGCGACGATCCCGACGGCGGTGACGGAGCCGCCGAGCGCAGCCGCCGCCCTCGCCGCATTCAGGCCCTTGCCACCGGCCACCGCGACGATCGACTGCGGCCGATGGATCTGGCCGGTGGTGAGCCGATCGAGCTCGTAGAGCCGATCAATCGACGGGTTCGCCGCCACGAACAGCAGGCGTCCACGAGGGCGCTCCGGGCTGAGGCCGCTCATCCGCCGGCCCGCAACGCGAGCGCATGCCGCGCCTCGAGAAGCGACGCCTGGCCATCCACGCCGCCTGCCGCGCGCGTCGACAGCGCACCGCACACGACTCCCAGCTCGAGGCTGTCGCGGAGGTCGCCACCGTCGAGCCAGGCGTGCAGGAAGCCCGCGTTGAACGAGTCGCCGGCGCCGGTCGTGTCGGTCGGCTCGATCGTCATCGCCGGGACCCGAACGATGGGGCCGTCCGCACGACAGGCGACGGCTCCGGCAGGGCCGATCTTGACCGCGACGATCGGCCCGCCGTCCGTCCGCCCGCGCGAGCCCTTGGTGGCCAGCGCCTGTGCCGCCTCTTCGACGTCGTCGATCCGCGCGATCCGGCGAGCCTCCGCCGCGTTCGGAAAGAAGACGTCCGACGCACGGAGCATCTCCTCCACCCCGCCGTCCCACTGGTCGGTTGGGTCCCAGTTCGTATCGAACGAGGTCGTCAGGCCGCCATCCCGGGCCGAGGCGAAGAACGCGGGCAGCCGGTTGCGGCTCGTCTCCTGGAGATAGAACGCGCCCGAATGGAGGTGCCGCGCGCGGCCGATCAACGATGCCGGTACGGCAGCCACGTCCAGCGCCCCGATCGCACCAATCGCCGTGAGGATCGCCCGGTCCGCGCCGCTCGTCAGGATCACGGTCGCCCCGGTCGGGCGACCGAGGTCCACGGTGCAGGCCGAGACGTCGATCTCACGCCTCGCCATCTCCTCGAGCATGAACCGCCCGAAGGCGTCGTCGCCGACCACGCCGTAGAAGGCGACCCGGAGCCCGAGCCGCGCGGCGCCACAGGCGAAGATCGCCGACGAGCTGCCGACCGTCATGTGGATCGAGCCGACGATGCGTTCGACCTCGCCGAACAGCGGGACCGGGTCGGGGTCGGTGATGACGATGTCCGGGTTGAGCTCGCCGACGACGAGGATGTCGATGTCGCGGTCCGTACCGGGCTCGTCCGCCGTCATGCCGGCGCAAGCCGGAGGATCCGCCGGGCGTTATCCCGGTAGACCTTGCGCAGGACGTCGTCCGGCAGGCCGAGCCCGTGGATCTGCCAGCGACCCTGGCCAGGGACCGGCTCCGTCCCGTAGTCGAACGACTCGTCGAGCGTCTCGAGAAAGCGGTAGTGGACGGCGTAGAACTCCGGGTCCGGCGCCACATCCACCCCGAACAGGATCCGGTCAGCGTGGCGAACGAAGAAGGCCCGGGCCGAATACGGCTGGCGGCCGAGCTCGCCGAGCCGCGCGGCGATGTCGACGTTGAGGTTCGGGTTCTCGTCCAGAAGGCGTCCGACGAGACCGAGATCCTCTGCGGCACAGCCAACATGGGCGCCCACGAACGTCGTCCGCGGATGGCGCGCGACGAGCCGCCCGAAGGCGGCCAGCAGGTCGTCGAACGGAGGAAATCCGTGGGCGTCGGCGGCGTCGGGGTTTTCGGCCGGCCAGGTCGGCCAGAAATGCCAGTCCGGGTGGGCGCGGAGCTCCTCCCAGCGCTCGTTGGTCGAGTCGAGCGGCTCGAAGAAGGCGACCGGGTCGGCGATGTGGATGACGACCGGAAGATCGAGTTCCGCGGCGGCCGTCCAGAGGGGATCGAGGCGCCGGTCGTCGACCGCGACGAGGCGGCCGTCGGGACCGCGCGCCCGCAGCCCGAGCAGCTTCCAGACCTTGAGCCCGCGCGCTCCCCGCGCGGCGGAGTCCCGCAGGCGGGCCGCCTCCGTCTCCCCGAAGGCCGGGTCGGCGGCCCAGCCGTCGTAGTCGAGGCCGGCAAAGACCGCCACCCGACCCGGATACGCCGACTGCCATCGCTCGATCTCGGCCGAGAGCGCGTCACCCTGGCCGCCGTCCAGGTCGACGACCGTCTCCACGCCCGACGCGTCGAGCGTGGCGATCAGCGCCGCCGTGGGACGCGTGGCCCAGTCGCCACCGAATGCCGGCCCGAGGTGGTTGTGCGCATCGACGACGGGGTACTTCGGCTGGCGGACCTCGTGAACCGGAACGCGAAGCGACGACCGCGGCCGGTAATCGGCGAGACGTAGGTCGTCGGCCGTCATTCGAGGCCGAGGATGACGACCTGGCCGAGATGCCGCGGCGCATCGGGGTCGCAGCCGCGTGTCAGCGCGAGGGACAGCGCGAGCGCGTGGGACGGATGGAGAAGGAGCGGGAGTCTCGCCACCGGGTGAAGCCCGCCACCGATCAGGCTCACCTCGCCGGTCGCGCCGCGGGCTTCGTCCTCGTCGCGCGCGATCAACCACGTGTCAGCCCCGAGGCGGGCCGCCTCCTCGACGACCGCGACCTCCTCAGCGGCCCCGGCACCTCCCACCAACCCGACGACGAGCATGCCCGGCTCGCAGACCGAGATCGGGCCGTGGCGGAACTCGAGCGGCTCGTAGGTGCTGATCGGGACCTGGCTCGTCTCGGTCAGCTTGAGGCCCCATTCCGCGGCAACGCCGAACGCAGGCCCGCCGCCGAGGATGGCGACCCGGCTCCAGTCGGTCTTGCCCAGCCGCCGCCCGACCCCGGCTGCCGCCGCGGCTTCGTCCCAGCGATCGGGCAGACGGGCGAGGTCCGCGGCGAGGCGGTCGTCGGTGCCGACGATCGCCACGACCTTGAGGAGGAGGGCGAGCATGCTGGCGAACGATCGCGTCATCACGATCGCCGCCTCGTCGCCGGCTGGCGAGACGAGCGTCACGTCGGCCAGGGCCGCAAGCGGACTGTCCGCGCGACAGGTGACCGCGACCGTCGGGTGGCCGGCTGCGCGCATCCGCTCGGCGACGCTGACGGCCTCGGACGTGGAGCCGGAGCGCGAGATGATGACGACGGGTTCGTGGCCAGCGGCGCGCCCCGCGCGCTCCGCGCCGGACCCCCCGACGAGCACCCCTTCCGGCCGAAGGATCAGCTCCGACAGGGGTGCTGCGATCACCGGCCGGTTCATCACCGCGCGCGCCGCCGCGGCGACGGCCTGGGCGAGGTAGTACGAGGAGCCCGCGCCGGTGACGACGATCCGGTCGGCCGCGGCGAGGACGTCCCGGGCGGCGTCCGGCGCCCGGCCTGCCGCAGCCAGCGCCGCGGCGATCGCCTCGCCGGACGTCGAGCTCTCGCGCCAGGTCAGCAGGTCCTCGAAGCCGGTCATCGGTCGCGCAGCTCCACGGAGTAGCGGTAGCGGTCGCCGCGGACTGTGCTGCGGCAGAACTCGATCGGCGCGTCGTCCTGGTCGAACGCGATCCGCTCGACCCGGAGGGCCGGCTCGCCACGACGCTGATCGAGGAGCGTGGCCTCGTCCGCGGTCAGCAGGATCGGCTCGAACGTCTCGCGGGCCCGCGTCGGGCGGCAGCCGTAGTCGTGACTCAACGTGTTGTACAGCCGGACCCGCGAGAAGTCGACCAGCTCGAGACCCGGGAACCGCGCGGCTGGCAGATGACTCGTCTCGACGACGAGCGGGTCGGGTCCGGCCAGCCGAAGCCGACGGAGGGCGACGACCTCTGTGCCTGCGGGAACGCCCAGCGCCTCGGCGACGACGTCGGCCGCCGGCTCCTTCCGCAGCTCGAGCACCTTCGTCCCCGGCTGCAGCCCGTGCCGTTCGATCTCGCGGCTGAACGAGTAGAACCCACCGATCGTGTGCTCGAACCGCGGCGCGGTCACGTACGTTCCGAGTCCCCGCCGAATCTCGAGCAACCCGTCGGCGACAAGCCCGGCCAGGGCCTGACGCACCGTCGCACGACTAACCCCGTACTCCGCCATCAGCTCCGGTTCCGGCGCGACCTGGGCGCCCGGTCGGAGGGAGCCGCTTCGGACCCGGTCGCGCAGGGCGGACTCGATCTGCCGATACAGCGGCAGACCGGAGGCGGCCACGGGGCTCATCCCTTGATCCCCGTCAGGGCGATCCCGCGGACGAAATGCCGCTGGGCGATGACGAAGAGGACGATCATGGGGATGACGCTGACGAGGGCACCGGCCATGAGCAGCGGCCAGTTCCCCACGTACTGCCCCTGGAAGAGCGACAGGCCGGCGGTCAGGGTGAACGACTGGACGTCGCGCAGGTAGATGATCGGGTCGATGAAGTCGTTCCACGACCAGATGAAGGTGAAGATCGCGAGGGTCGCGAGAGCGGGCCGGGCGAGCGGCAGGTAGACATGGCGGTAGATCTGCCAAGGGTTCGCCCCGTCGACCCGAGCGGCGTCGCCGAGCTCGCGCGGGATCGTCAGGAAGAACTGGCGGAGGAGGAAGGTCCCGAACGCCCCGCCAAGGAACGCCCCCACCCAGAGGGGCTCCTGCGTCCCGATCCAGTTCCCGCTCGTGCTGAACGGGTGTGGCAGCAGCCGGTAGAGGATGAAGTTCGGGACGAGGACGACCTGGAACGGGATGATCAGCGTGACGAGCAACAGGCCGAACAGCGGCCCGCGGAAGCGGAACCGGAGCACGGAGAAGGCATACGCCGCCATCGAGCAGCTGATCAGCTGGCCGACGGTGTTGAGCGCCGCCAGTTTGAAGGAGTTCACGAAGAAGTCCCCGAACGGCAGCGCATTCCACATGGCGGCGTAATTCTCCCAGCGTGGCTGGGCGGGAAGAAGCGTCGGGAACAGGGCGAAGACCTCCGCCCGCGTCTTGAGCGAGGTCGAGATCATCCACAGGAAGGGCACCATCATCAGGATCCCGCCCGCGACCAGCAGGCCGATGAAGACGCCGCGCCAAATCCGCCGCGATAAGGCCCGGCCCGAGGAACGCTCGATCGCGGCCGCGGTCGCGGCAGTGCTCACGAGGCGCTCACTGGTAGTGGACCCAGCGGTTCTGCGAACGGAAGTAGATCGCCGTGAAGACCGCGACGATGAGGAAGAGGATCCACGACGCGGCGGTCGCGTAGCCCATCTTGAAGAACTTGAAGCCGTTCTCGTAGATGAAGTAGACGACCGTGATCGTCGCGTCGGTGGGGCGTGGGCGCTCCAGGACGAAGACCTGGTCGAAGATCTGGAAGCTCCCGATCAGGCTGAGAACCCCGGTGAAGAAGATGCTCGGGGTCAGCAGCGGCAGGACCACGTTCCGGAAGCGCGCCCATCGGCCGGCGCCGTCGACGCTCGCGGCGTCGAGCAGCTCGCTCGGGATCCCCTGGAGCCCGGCGAGGAAAATGATGATGTTCGTCCCGAGGCCCTGCCAGACGGACATCGCGACGATCGACGGCATGGCCAGGGTGGGGTTGGCCAGCCAGTTCTGCGGCGCAATCCCGAACAGGCCGATGGCCTGGTTGAGGAGCCCCGCGTCCGGACTGTAGATCCACTGCCAGACGAGGGCGATCGCGATCGTCGAAGTGACCACCGGCAGGAAGTAGGCGGTCCGGATCCAGGCAATGCCGCGGACAGCCTGGTTGAGGGCGAGGGCGAGGAAGAGCGAGATCAACATTCCGAGCGGCACCGACGCGACCGTGTAGAAGGCCGTGTTGCGGAGCGCCTTGAGGAAGCGGTCGTCCGAGACGAGGGCCACGAAGTTGTCCAGGCCGACGAACTGGGGCGCGCGGAGGAGGTCCCATTTCGTCAGGCTGATCGCGAGAGTCGCGAGAATCGGCCCGGCCGAGAGGACGGCGAGTCCGATGATTGTCGGGGCGAGGAAAAGGAGCGCCCAGCGGCCCTCGCCACCGAGCGGACCTCCGCCCCGAGCTCCGGCTCGGCGCCGGCCGATCGCGGTCATGGCGCCCCCCGTCCCGCCGGACCGTCCCTCACTGGCCCGCGAGGGTGGCGTTCAGCTTGGCCAGGACCTTGTCGATCGCCTGGCGGGCCGTCTCATTCCGCGCGTTGAAGACGTTCGCGTCGAGCTCGTTCTGGAGGGTCGTCGTAAAGTCGTTGTAGGCCTTGAATGATGGCTTGATGTGGGCGTACGCGATCGCGTCCGCGAGGACCTTGGCTCCGTCGAAGGACGAGGCATACGGCCCGGCGAGGACTGCCTTGTTCGCCGGCAGCGAGGCGCGCAATTCCATCAGCTTCGTTTGTGCGGCCGGGCTGGCGAGGTACTTGACGAATTCCCAAGCGGCGTCCGGACTCTTCGTCTTGGCGTAGACGACGGCGCCGGTCGGGTTGATCGAGGTTGCCTGGCCGGCAGGCCCCTTCGGCAACGGAGCGATCCCCATATTGATCCCGGTTGCCTGGTGGGTCGCGACGAGCCACGAGCCATTCGCCTCCATCGCGGCCTTGCCTTGGTCAAAGGCGTCGCCTGTCTGAGCGAAGAGCGTCGGATCCGGCATGACCTTCTCCTTCCAGATCAGGTCCTGGAGGAACTGGATCCCGCCGACCGCCTGGTCCGTGCCGAGGACCGTGGACTTGCCGTCGGCCGCGAGGATGTCGCCGCCGTTCTGCCAGACGAGCGACGACCAGTAGTTCTCCATGTCGCTGGTCTCGGTGTAGAAGCCCCACTGGTCCGGCTTGCCGTCGCCGTTCTTGTCGACGGTCAGCTTGTGGGCGACTTCGACGAGCTTCGCCCAGTCCCAGCTGCCGTCTGGGTAGGGCACGTTCGCGGCGTCGAACATCGCCTTGTTGTAGTAGAGGGCAATGACGTTGAGGTCACGCGGCAGGCCAAACTGGCCGCCCGGCGTCGTGAAGTCGGCGACGGCCTGGTCGGCCAGCTGGCCGACGTCGTAGCCGTTCCGAACGATGAACGGCTTGAGGTCGAGGAGCACATCCCTGGACTGGTAGTCCGGGAAGAGCGGCCCGTCCATGGCGAAGACGTCCGGTGCGTCGCCACCGGCGATGCCGGTCTGGAGCTTGTCCCAGTAGGTGTCCCAGTCCGAGACCGTGACTTTGACGGTGATCTTTGGGTTCACCGCATGGAACGCGTCGACGACCGCCTGCTGGTTCTTGATCTCGGCCGGATCGCCCCAGATCGAGTAGCTGATCGTCGTCGCGGGTCCGGTGTAGCCAGCGTCGCTTGGCGACGGCGACGCGGACGAGCCCGCCTGGGTCGCCGACGCTGCTGCACTCTCGGTAGGAGCCGTGCCGGACGGCGAGGTCGTTGAGTTGCCGCAGGCGGACAGGACGAGGGCCGCCGCACCGACGACCGCGAGCAGACGCCGCCGCCTCCCGCCGCTGGAATGCCTTCGGTCGCTGAACATAGTGTGCTCCTCCTTCACCCGGCTGCGGTGCCGCCGAGCCACGCGGGCAGCCACTCCGCCTCGGCCTCGATCATTGCCTCGGTTAGACGCCACGCGTCGTCGAGGGTTAGATGGCTCTGGACCATCGGGTCGGTCATGACCGCGTGCCCGATCGCCGCGCGGTCGCGATCCAGCGCGGCCCGGACCGTCAGGCCCTGCACGTCGACGGCGCCCCGGACGTAGGCGGCGAGATGGAGCGGCAACGGCCCCATCGCGACCGGATGGACGCCGAGCCCGTCGACGAGACCCGGGACTTCGACGCAGGCGTCGGCGTCGAGATTGGGGATCAGCGCACCGCCGTTCATCGCGTTAACCACGATCCGGGCGGGCGCACCGGTCGTCATCGCCTCCGCGATCGTCGCCGCGTACTCGCCGCTCCGCTCGATCTCGAACGACTCGCCGGCGTCGAGCATGCGCCTCGTCTCGGCATACTCCGCGAGATTGTGGGAGACGCGGTCGAGATACTCGCCGATCGGGATATGGAAGCGCTCGATGGCGTCGCCGGCGGCATCGTGCTTGCCGATGTACCACGGGTTGTACTCGGCGTGGTGCTCCGACGATTCGGTCGCGTAGAAGCCGAGTCGCCGGAAGAGTTCCGCCCGAACGAGGTCGTCGTCCGGCGTTCGGCCGGCTTCGACGAACGCCCGGAGCTCCGGATAGAGGTCGCGGCCTCGATGCTCGAGCCGGAGGATGAAGGCATGGTGGTTGAGCCCGGCCGACGCCGCGTCGACCTCGTCGCGCGGAAGCCCGAGGTAGCCGGCCAGCCGATCGACCGTCCAGAAGACCGAGTGGCAGAGCCCGACAACCCGGATCGAGGTCGCCTCCGACACCGCTCGCACGAGCATCGCCAGTGGATTCGTGTAGTTGAGGAGCCACGCGTTCGGGCAGATCTCCTCCATGTCGCGGGCGATCCCGAGGACGATCGGGATCGTTCGAAGGCCGCGAAAGACACCGCCGACGCCGACCGTGTCGGCGATCGTGTAGCGAAGTCCGAACCTGGCCGGCACGTCGAAGTCGACCTGTGTGGCCCGGGCGCCGCCGACCTGGATCGTGTTGACGACGAAGTCAGCGCCCGCGAGGGCCTCGCGCCGATCGAGGTGGGCAGAGATCGTGGGCTCGGCGTGGAGGGCGGCGGCGGTCCAGCGGGCCATCCGCTCCGCGGTCTTCAGTCGCTCCCCATCGATGTCGTGGAGGACGATGTGCGGCGTCCGCAGGTCCGCCGAGGCCAGGATGTCGCCGAGCAGGTTGCGTGTGAACTCGACACTGCCCGCGCCGACGAGGACGATCCGAGGCATCGCGTCTCCGCTCTTCGACCCTGCGGATGTGACGTACGGACGTCCGCATGTCCAGCCTAACGGGTCTGCCGGGTTGGGCGCAACCCCGAATGATCCCTCACCGCTACGGCCGCCACGGCTTCCGCGACCCGTGGGCTCAGTTAGCGATGGTCACCGTCGCGACGAAGACATCGGTCGCCTCCCGCTTGCCCTTGAGCTCGAGATGGCGGCGCTCGAGGCGTTCCGTGTCGAGTACGGCGGCCGTGGCCGCAGCGGCGGTCACGAGCACCTCGCCGGCCCCGGCAGCGGAGGCCAGGCGGGCGGCCGTGTTGACGACGTCGCCAAGCGCGGTCAGTTCGGTCGTCGGCGCCGCGCCGACGATGCCCACGAAGGCAATCCCCGTGTGGGCGCCGATTCCGACCGGGATCCACGGACCTTCGGGAGCCATAGTTGGCGCAGAAGCTCGCCATGCGGGATCAGCCCTCTGGCGTCCCCGGCCCTCCCGTTGGGGCCGACATGTCCAGGTGGATCCTCATCCTCGCCGCCGTGGCGATCTCCGCCTCGAGCTTCTCGACCTCCGCTGGGGAGGGGCGAGCTGGGCAGCCCACGTAGGCGCAGCGGACGAGGCCGGAAGCCATCTTCGTCCAGAAATGCGCGGCCTTATGGTCGACGGTGCTCATTGAAGGTCAGCCCTTGGAGCCGCGTGGGGCCTTCCGCCCGATCGTGCTCTGTGCGCGTACCCGCCCGTTGCGGCCCTTGATCTGCAGTTCGCCACCGCCGGTCCGGTTCAACTGCGCTCGCGCCGCCTTGATGGCCGCAGCTTGGGTCTTGTGGGTCCCGCTGGCGCCCCCTTCGACCGTCCAGCCGCCCTTCGCCCGAGAGGTCACTGTCACTCGCTTCTGGCCAGCCATCTCGACTCCTCCCGAGACTTTGGAACCATGGCAACATAGGATGCGCCCAATGATCCGAGCCGTCACTCCCCAACTGGTCTCGCTGCTCAAGCGACCCGGCGCGTTTCTGCCGATTGCAATGTCGCTCGCCGCCTTGGCTGTCGTCGCTGCACGTGTCGCGATCGTGGGCACCACCCGGGAGACCGATGAAGGGACCGCAGCGCACGTCTGGCAGCTGCTCACGGCTGGGCAGATACCGGTCATCGCGTTCTTCGCCATCACGGCGCTACGGCAAACCGCGCGGGACGCACTCCTGGTACTGGCACTGCAATTCCTCGCTGCGCTCGCAGCAGCGGCGCCAGTTTTCCTGCTGCGTTGGTAGGGACTGGGTCCCGCTCAGCAGGCGCTGAGATTCGGTCCGCCCAACCCGCCACCGCCTGCGCCGCGGGCGAACGGCTGGCCCAAGATGGATGTAAGGATGGCCTCGGTCCGGGCGTCAGAGCCTAGGTACAGCACAAGGATCCGACCGCTCTGCCAGAACCTGGGATTGCCCGTCCACTCGACGATCGAGGTGCCCACGTGGGAGGGATCCTTGGGGTCGATCGTCTTCGCGGCCGCGGCCCGCTCCTCCTCGCTGCCGAAGGAGTAGACCCGAACCTCCTCCTTGCCGAGGCAAAGAAGGACGCCTTTGGCGGGAATTGGCGCCCCCTCGAAGGTATCCGCTTGTCGCACGGGTGCCGAAGCGGCGGCGATGGCAGCGATGAGCTCCTGGAGCCCTGGCGTTCTCGGCGATGCGCTTGGCGGGAGCGACGGCTGCGGACTGGCGCATCCGATTAGGATCGCCGCGAGAATGCCGATGAGCATCGAGAACAGCTTCATTGCCCGGTGACGAGCTTGCAGGCCCCAGGGTTCCCGAGGAGAAGCGGTGGGACCGGATCGCAGCCGCATGCAGCAACCTGACCCGCGCGGCCGGCTGGTACAAGGTCAAGGACCGCAGCTGGTACCAGCGCGAGGCTTGGAGGTTCGACCGATGACGAGCGAACGCCGAGAGGTCGACGAGTTCATCGCCGAGATTCTGCCACGGGTCCGTGCGATGGACCTGGCGCTCCACCACGGCGACGTGGCCCCGCGGGTCGAGATGTGGTCCCACCGCGACCCCGTCACGGTGTTCGGCGCCGTGCTCAGCGCGAGCGGCTGGGACGCGATCCTCCCGATCTTCCAGGCCTTGGCGTCGCAGTTCTCAAAGGGGACGTACGAGTACGAGGTGGTGGCAGCTGGCGTAAGCGACGATCTCGCCTACATCGCGGGCTTCGAGCACACCACTGCAGCAGTCGGGTCCGGTGATCCGAAGCCGTACCACCTCCGCGTTACGACGATCTTCCGGCGCGAAGACGGGCAATGGAAGATCGTTCATCGCCATGCCGATCCGATGCCGGGCTCCGACGAGACGCAGCGGCAAGTCGCGCGGCTCGACTCCCAGCTGCGATCGGGGCGTTCCTAGCTCTTGCTTGCGGGCGTAGAGCGTCGGCGGCTTGGCCTTGACCTTGGCTCGAGGCGACCGGCCCTAGCGAAACTGGCGCGCTCCGCGGCGGAACAGCCGGGCTCGGATGACGGGCCGTAATGGCGAGCTGCCGCCGCGGGAACACACTCCGGCTCCGGCGAGGGTGCGCCCTCAGCGCCAGAGCTGTCGGGTGGCTCCCCGGTCCCGCGTTTTCTGTCTCGACGACCCAGGGAGCGCGAACATGGCACGGAGAGAAGCAATCGAGGCGGCGCTTGCGGCCTGGCGGGCGGCGGAGAGAAGGCTGGCCGAGGCAGTCGACGGGGAAGCCGAGAGATTAGCGAGCGAGGTCAAGATTCACCGCGACCAGTTCCAGGCGCTGTCGGCCGACCACATGATCGAGTCGATAGACCGGCTCCGCGAGGCGGAGCGCCGTCGGTCCTTCGCCACGCCATCCACCCCGCGGTTTCATGAGGCTGCGCGCGACGAGCAGGAGATCGCTTCCGAGATCTGGGAGGCCGCGCGCAAGAGCGACGAGGACACGCCTCAGACGGCCGCCAACCGCCGAACCACGCCCCGACCTATCCGGCCCGGGGTCAACTGAGGGTCTGGTAGCAACTCATTTCTCGGCGGCGTCCGGGGGGCCCGACGGCTGGGCAGGATCCTCTCCCTGGACAATGCGGAGGCGGCCGAGGGCTTCTTCAGTCGAAATGTCGTCGGTCAGCGATCGGGTCGGGGGGTTCACGCGGTCTTCATCGGCCATCAATTCACGGACGAACGTCACGAGCTCCGCTGCGGCGGCGAGATCGCCGTTGAACAACTGCCGAAGCCGGTTGAAGCGTGGGAGTGCCAATCGCTCCTCGGCGAATGCGCGCGCCGAGCGCTCCCTGGCCAAATCGGCGTCAATCAATGCCTGCCTGGCAGCCTCTTCTTCCTTCATGGGTGCATGGTAAATGTCCCTAGCTGAATCAGCCCTTAGCGCTGCGCGGATGCGGTCGCCCGGATTGCTGCTGCCGTGGCACCTCGAGCAGCGCTGCTCGCCCTGTCAGGCTGCCTACGCGAAGTTCGGCCAGCAGCCGATCGGCCGCGCGTGAGCGCGTCGCCTTGGCGCATCCCGGACAGCGCCGTCAGTGAGCGCGTCGTGTCCAAGCCGTGCGACATATGCGGGGCGCGCAGCTGGATGCTCGTGCAATGGGGCGGGCTTCGCCCCGGGTTCGTCCGGCTCTTCCTCTTCCACGTCAGCGAGACTGAGCATCATGCCGATCTGCAGCTCGCCGCGGAGGCGCCCGCTGAGCCGAACCTCGACCGGCTCTAACGTTGCCGTCGCGGCTCCGGCCCCTCGAGCGCATGTGGCGCGCTGGTGCGTTGCGGCCAATCCGGCGGGAGGAGGCCCGGGGGCCAGCCCATGCTACCGGGGGTGGCGAAGTACTCGATCGCGGACTGGGCGTCCTCCAGCCCGCTAACGAGCCGGATGAGGTTCGACTCGGCGACCTGCTCCAGGGTGGGCGCGTCCGGGTGGGGAGTCGTGCCAGTCGCGCACCCTGAGGTCGTAGGCGACCTCGTATATGGCCTCGGTCAGCGCCTCGATCGCGTGCTCCAGGTCCTCGCGGCTGGCGCTCACGGGACGAGCGGTCCGTGCTTTTTGAACTCTCTTCCTGACGGTTCACACATCCAGCACCGCGTTCGCTTCTCGGGCTTTGGATCCGGAGGGACCGTGGACGGTGCCCCACGTCCACCGCAACGGCGAGGAATCGTTCTATGTCCTCGATGGCTGATTCACCTTCACGCTCGGGGACGAGGACGTCGAGGCCGGCGTTGGATCGTTCATCGTCGTGCCGCGCGGCACCCGCCATTTCATGGGCGCGGCTGCTGGGGGCGGTCGCCTCCTGACCTTGTGGACGCCTGGCGGCCCGGAGGCCCTCTTCGTCGAGCTGAGCCGACTGCCACCGGACAGCATCCGAGACCCGGAGGTCCGCAAGATGCTGTCGGCGCGGATCGACTCGATCCCGGTCTGAACCGCGTCCGGAGGAACCTCGGGTGACAACCCTTCATGTGCTGCGCGTCTTCGTCGGCCCCGATGGGACGGGCGGCAATCCACTCGGCGTGTTCCTCGATGGGCCCGCGATCGCTCCGGAGCTTCGCCAAGCACTCACGGTCGAGCTCGGGTTCTCAGAGACGGTCTTCGTCGAGGACGCCGCCCGCGGCGCCATCCGGATCTTCCTGCCGACGCAAGAGGCGGCGTTCGCCGGCCATCCGGCGGTCGGGACAGCCTGGCTTCTGCGGGAGGTCGGTTCTCCGGTCGAGGTCCTGCGGCCGCCGGTCGGAAACGTCCCCGTCCGCTACGACGGGGAGCGCACATGGATCCGGGCGAGGGCCGACTGGCTTCCCGGCGCGGTCCGGATCGTTGAGCTTGCGTCCGCGGCGGAGGTGGAGGCGCATCCGGGCCAGGCCATGGGTGAGCCTTGGCTCTACATCTGGGCATGGGAGGACGGAGGCGCCGGGCGGCTACGGGCGCGCTCGTTCCCGACGAACTTCGGGATCCTCGAGGACGAGGCATCCGGTGCGGCGTCCGTCGCTATGGGCGACCGGCTTGGCAGGCCGCTGACGATCCGTCAAGGAGTCGGTTCGGAGATCGCCGTTCGGCCGCACGACGACGGCACGGTCGAAATCGGCGGACGAACCGAGATCATCCAGAAACGTGAGTTCGCAGCATATTGAGCGTGTGACGGGCTCCATCGGGGCCCCGCGGATACCGCACGATGGCCGGATGGTGTGCCACCACGGATCAGGCGTCGCCGGGCTCGATGAGTCCAGACTCGTAAGCGTAGATGACAGCCTCGACGCGGTCGCGGAGGCCGAGCTTCGCGAAGAGGTTCGAGAGGTGCGTCGTCACGGTCGCCTCGCCGAGGACGAGTTCCGTGAGGAACCAGCGAGCGGAACGCACGACCGACCCGGATCCTCTGGCGCGGCCCGCCTGAATATCCGGTTCACCCGGAAAGCGCGAACGCGACGGCGTCATCGGCGTTCATCTCGCGTCCTTCGGCCCACGCCCACGTGAAAGCTCCCTCGTCAAGCTCCTCGCGCAGATGTCCCACCTGCACTTCGTATTCCGGACGCTCGAACGCCAGAATCGGCGACTCGGCGAGCTCTCGAAGGGCCTCGGCGGCCCCGAGGAGGCGCGCCGCCCGCACGCCGTTGCGTCGTGCTAGGGCGACGAACGCGAACGCCTCGAGCTGGCTGGCGATCGCTCCTCGATTGCCGAGATGCTGCCACTCGTGGATCGTCTGGTCATGTTCGACCTCGGCCTCGTCGATCGACCCGTGTCGGCGCCTTGCCGTCGTCAACGCCGGCATCGGGGTCGACACTCGCTGACACGCCGTTCTTGTCGCCGCCGGCCAGCCGCTTCGAGGATCCCACGTGCGCGGTCACGCCGTTCGAAACCATTCCGCCCAACGACGTCGTCGCATGGCAGTCCGCGGAGTGGCAACGAGCGGCGGCTGGGGTGTGGGCGCATCCCTATTTCGACAGTTACGACCCTGGCAACTCGGGGTTCCGCGGTTCTGACCCTGGTGTCAAGATCCTCTGGTGGGTCGAAGCGCCTGGTGACCTCGCAATCGTGCTGGGCGTCGACTCCCTTTCCGGGACCTACAAGGATGGAGTCAAGGTAGATTCGCCCGGCGCCCTTCGGCACGATCGACCAACCGGCTTTTCGATGCCTCCACCAGGCTGCTACCGCATCAGCATCACCCTCGGCAGGACGCAGGGCAGCATCATCGATCGTGTGCTTCGATGACACCGTCGCGCCGCTCTACTACGGCTATCGCGCCAAGGCGAACTCTCCGGACTGGGCCGAGTGGTTCGAGTACCTCGCGGTCGCCCTCGATAAGCGGTTGACCGAGCTTGGCGAACCCCATCCGTCCATTCCTGACCCGGCCGCGCTCGCGCGCGGCGATTCGTAGCCGTCGGGCCGCTGCCTCCGGTCCCCGACCCGCGATTCCGCGCTTGCAGCGACCGGTCGCCCTGGGGTCGGCTTTCCGTCGGTCCTCAGGGCCGGGCGGGTAGACGACGGTGTCTTTCCACACGCCTTTGTGGAAAAGGGCCCGAGTGGAGCCCCTACCCGCGAAGGCTCCACTCGACGATCAAGCGTGACCTCTACGGCAGACGACCGACTGGGCGATGAGCGCCGCGGTCGCCAGGTCGCCCACGGGAGGACCAGTCCGAATAAACACGCCTTCATCATCGGGGGGTGAGGAGACCCACGGCGAGCAGGCCCCCGCCCCCGAGTTCGGCCGCCGTCGAGACGAGGGCCCTTCCAGAAGCCCTTTGGCAGGTGGACGAGCCCGACGATCACAGAAGCCTGCCGGTCGGAGCCCCATGCGCTCGACTCCGGCGCGCCAGCCCGCATACCTCGGACCCGACCACCATCCAAACGCCTTCTGCGCGCCGTGGGCGGCGAAGGTCAGGCCGACCACGAGACGCGGGATGAGGAGACCGAGATCGCCGGGTGTCATGGCCGTGACTCCAGTCGAGACACCTGCCCGACCGAACGACAGGCTGATCAGCCGTGAACCTGCCCTACTCTACGCGTCCGTTGCGAAGCGCAACCAAGTTGAGGCAGGGGCCGGATCGTCGACTGGCCCAGCCGGGCGGCATCGCGGCCTATGCTTTCGGCATGACGGCGTCCAATGTCCTCTACTACGGCGACAACCTCGACGTGCTCCGGCGGGACGTCAAAGAGGAGACTGTGGACCTCCGGACACGCCCGGTGGTAGCCTGACCGGACGGGCCCGCGGCGCACGCTCGCCTTGCAGGGCTGCCGAGCATGGAGGTTCTCATGCGTAGATTCCTCGCCGTCTTGCTCGCTGCCGGCCTCCTCATAGCGGTATCGGCATTCACGGCGACCGGAGCCGCCGCCAAGACCAGCCCGTTGACGATTACGGCGGACCGGGCGTCGGCCATCCCGGCCGGCCACAACTGGGGCTTCAACGACTTCTTCCCGCGCACCATCTCCGTGCATCGGGGGGCGACCATCGCGTTCTCGATCCAGGGATTCCACACCGCGACCCTGTTGCCCGCCGGGATGTCGCCCACGACCGCTCGCATGACCATGGGCATCGCGAAGGCCGATCCCGACGATACGACGCCCAACGTGAACGGGTCCTCTCACGTCACTGAGAACCTCGGGGGGCTCGTCCCGATGCCGGGCGGCTGCGGCAGCGCGGCTCATCCGTGCCCCTTCAACGGATCGGCGCCAGTCAGCAGCGGCGCGCCCCTGGGTGGGCCGGGGGCCTTCCCGCTGTTCCGGGTCAACGTAACGGCGCCGGTCGGCTTCTACCGGTTCGCCTGCCTGATCCATCCGAAGATGGAGGGCTGGCTTGCGGTCGTGCCGGCGGAGTTCCATGCCACCACGGCGGCCGAACTCGCCGCCAGCGTCCATGCGCAGATCCTCCAGGATCGGCGCGCCGGGTTCGTCGCCGAAGCCGCGGCGAACCACCCTCGCTCCCACCTCAACAGCGACGGGACCCGGACCTGGACCGCGGCCGCGGGCACGAGCAGCCCGGACGGGCACGTGGCGATCAACGAGATGCTCCCCCGGACGCTGGCGATCCATAAGGGCGACAACGTGATCTGGGTGTCCCGGGGTGTCAACGAACCGCACACGATCACCTTCCCCACGGACCTCCACACGGAGCCGGCGGTCTTGTGCGAGCCGGTGGTCGGCACGACGGACACTCCCGCCACGCCCAAGCACATCCCGCCGACCGGGCCTCAGGACTTCAAATGCGCGGCCCCGACCGACGTTCTCGAGTTCGAGAGCGACGGGGGCAACGGGGTCAATCACGTCACCTCGAAGTCGACCGTGTCCGACTCGGGCCTCATCGCGTCGTCACAGTTGATCGCCGGCTTCGGCCTCCCGAGCACCGCGGCCAGTGCCACGTGGAGGATCAGCTTCGCTGGCGCCTCCCGGACGACATACCACTTCGTCTGCCAGATCCATTTCGGCATGGCTGGAACGATCGTCGTTCACTGACCCTGCCGCGCTTCGCGCTCAAGACGACCGCCCGGTCCCCGGGCGGTCGTTCTCTGTCCGCCGCTCGACCCAATCCGATGCCAACAGTCGTACGACCGCGCGACCCGGGCTATTGACCCGATGGCGCGGGCCCCGGACAGCCAACAGGCAGCCGGTCGGTGCCGCGGCCGGTCGACAGTTGGGGCGATGACCGCTCAACGTCCGGTCGCGAACCCGAGCCACGCGAGCACGTTGCGATTGAAGCGATCGAAGCTCGCAGCCGTGACCCCGAGATCGATCCGCGCGGGCTCGAACCCATCCGCCCAGGCGAACGTGCCCGCGTTGAAGATCCGCGCGCCCGACGGCGAGGTGCGGATCGTCACGCTCGTCGAAAGGGACCTTCCCTTTGCGGTGGCTGCCCGGCCGACCATGATCGCGGTCCCGCCGGAGCCCGGGTAGACGAGATCGCCCTCGCCCATCAGCAGGCCTCGGATCACGGTCCCGGGTCGCCAGCCGGTGCCGGCGATGAGCTCGGGCGGCATCTGGGCGGTGACCGTGTAGTTGTAGCGGACGAAGCCGCTTCCCAGGACGGCCACGTACTGGGCACCGAA
>JALZAF010000044.1 GCA_030948505.1 Chloroflexota bacterium | reverse complement strand
GTGGTACGCTTCGGGTCCGCGCCGGGTCGGGTCCGGTGAGCGTCCAGGAGGAGTCGGATGACCTATGTGATCGCCGAGCCGTGCATCGACGTGCTCGACATCTCGTGCGTGTCGGTCTGCCCGGTGGATTGCATCCACTATGACGAGGGCACCGACCGCAAGCTGTTCATCGACCCGAACGAGTGCATCGACTGCGGCGCGTGCGAGCCCGAATGCCCGGTCAACGCGATCTTCCCCGAGGAATCGCTGCCGCCCGAGTGGGCCCGCTACACGGTCATTGACGCGACCTGGTACACGGACAAGGCGGCCGCCCGAGCCGCCGTGGATGAGCTGAAACCTCGCTGACTGACCTCCCGGGGCGCGTCTCTCCGCGCCCTCCCCGTGATGAGAATCGTTTCCCTCCTTCCGTCGGCCACCGAGATCGTGTGCGCCATCGGCCTGGCCGATGAGCTGGTCGGAGTGACCCATGAGTGCGATTGGCCGCCCGAGGCGCTCGGCAAGCCGGTCATGACGCGAAGCGTGTACGACCTCGAGGGAACCCCCAGCCGCACCATCCACCAGCTGGTCGACTCCGCGGTTCACGGCGGGTCCTCGCTGTACACGCTCGACCAGGGCGCGCTGGCCGCGGCGGAGCCGGACCTCATCCTGACCCAGGAGCTGTGCCCGGTCTGCGCGGTCAGCTATCGCGAGGTCAATGAGGTGGCTCGGACGATCGACTCGGACATCCAGGTCGTGTCCCTCGAGCCGGCTTCGGTCGAAGGCGTCTTCAACACGATCACGACGGTCGGCGCGTTGACCGATGCCGAGGACGCCGCGGTCGACCTGGTCGAAAGCCTCCGAACGCGCCTCGGTGAGGTCCAGCAGACGGCCCAGGAACGGCGCGAGGGAGGCCATCGATCGCCACGGGTGGTGAGCCTGGAGTGGCTGGATCCTCCGTTCGCGGTTGGCCACTGGGTGCCGGAGCAGATCCGCCGTGCCGGGGGCTGGGATCTCCTCGGCGAGGCGGGCGCAGCTTCGGTTCAGACGACGTGGGGCGCCGTTCGCGAGGTCGACCCGGAGATGCTGGTCCTGATGCCGTGCGGCTTCCACCTGTCCGAAACGGTCGCCGAATGGACGCGCACGCAGCGGCCGTCCTTCTGGGGCGAGCTGGAGGCGGTCCGCCGCGGCCAGGTCTTCGCGGTCGACGGATCTGCCTATTTCAGCCGTCCCGGGCCGCGCATCGTCGACGGCATCGAGCTGCTGGCAGAGATCTTCGATCCCGACACGTTCGTCGACCTCGCGCCGCTCGGCAGCTGGACGCCGCTCGCGTAGGCCTGGCGCCTGGCATGCCTTTTCGATCGTCGTTCGATTGCCTCTGGTGCGGCAGCGCCTGGACGGTCCACGCGCCAACCGATGTCGAAGGCTGGGCGCAGCTCTGCCCCGATTGTGTCGGCAAGGCCGGCGACAACGAGTTCTTGCGCTTTCGGCTTCGTCAGGCCCTGACGGAGCGGGGCGGAGGACTGGCGACAGCGACCGCGCCTCCGTCCGCAGTTGCAACGGCGGCACCCGAAGACGACGCGGCCGACCTCGTCGCCTACTACGAGGCCCGCGCCGCCGAGTACGACGACTGGTATTTGCGCCGCGGCCGCTACAGCCGCGGTCCGATCCACGACGCCGCGTGGAACGCCGAGCTCGATGCGGCCGGCCAGTGGCTCGATGGCCTGCCATTGCGCGGCCAGATCGTGGAGCTGGCGGCAGGGACGGGCTGGTGGTCGCCGCTGCTGGCCGAAAAGGGCGAGCTCTCCTTGTATGACGCTGCTCCCGGCCCGCTGGAGCGAGCCCGCGAGCGACTCCTGGCCCATCGCCTGCGGGCGCACCTCCACGTCCGCGATGCCTGGGCCGAGCCGGATCGGCAGGTCGATGCGCTGTTTGCCGGTTTCTGGCTGAGTCACGTTCCGCGGGGCCGGCTGGACGAATTCCTGGCCCTTGCTCGGCGCTGGCTACGTCCGGGCGGCACATTCGCTTTCATCGACTCGCTCCGCGACCCGCAGTCGGGGGCGGCAGACAATCCAGAGCCGTCGGACGACGAAGCCGTCCGGCGCCTCGCGAACGGGCAGGAATTCCGCATCGTCAAGGTGTTTCATGAGCCGGCGGAGCTTCACGCGGCGCTGCAGCGGGCAGGCTTTGCGAGGGCCGAGGTGACGACGACGGGCCGGTTCTTCCTGCTCGGTCAGGCCACGGCCAAGGCCTAGCGGCCGGCCGAAACCGTCACTTACCCATGCGGTGCATGTTGGTCATTGCTGCCTGGGCTCTCGACGAGCAAGTCACGCTCGAGGGGCATCGACGGCCCCGTCACCCAGCCACCGGGTGCATATCTGACGGAACCGGCTTGACGCGCATGCACCGTCTGCATATCTGACGATTTGGCGGGACAGGGCCCCGGTTTGAGCCTGCAACTCGGCGGGAATAGGCCTCCGCGGTGGCTATACTCCCGCCGATGTCCTCCCTGACCAAGCGGACCATCGCAACCGTCGGCTCCGGCGTGATGGCGGAGGCGATGATCGCGGGCCTGCTGCGCGGCAAGCTTGTCAAGCCCGCGCAGGTCGTCGCCAGCCATCCGCGCCCCGAGCGACGAGCCCAGCTGGCGGCCGACTACGGTATTCGAACCGTCGCCTCGAATGTCGAGGCCGTCAGCGGTGCGGACATCGTGCTGCTGGCCATCAAGCCCCAGATGCTGGCCCGGGTCGGGCGCGAGATCGGTCCCCACCTGGGCCGGGGGCAGCTGGTCCTGTCAATCATCGCCGGAGCGACGACGGCGGCCCTGACCGGCCTGCTCGGCCACGACCAGGTCGTCCGGTCGATGCCCAACACGCCCGCCCGGCTGGGCAAGGGCATGACGGTGTGGTACGCGACGCCGGCCACGACCCGCGACCAGCGCGGCCAGGCGAGCGCGATTCTCCGCGCCCTCGGTGTGGAGCTCGAGGTCGACGACGAGAGGATGGTCGCCATGGCCACGGCCGTGAGCGGCACCGGACCGACGTACGTCTTCCTGGTCATGGAGGCGCTGATCGATGCGGCGGTCCACCTGGGATTCCCGCGCCACGTTGCCCACGACCTCGTGATCGAGACCCTCGAGGGAAGCACGCTCTTCGCCAAGCAGTCCGGGATGCACCCGGCTGAGCTGCGCAACATGGTCACGTCACCGGGCGGGACCAGCGCGGCGGCCCTCCACGAGCTCGAGTCGGGTCGCCTCCGAACGGTCCTGTCCGAGGCGGTCTGGGCGGCCTACCGGCGCACGGTCGAGCTGGGCGAGCAGCTCGAAGCCGGTGTAGGCGGCCACGAGACCGGGGACAAGAAGGCCTGATGGCGCGCCCGAAACGGCGCACCGCCGCTCCCGCCAAGGCAGCCACGTCACGAA
>JALZAF010000138.1 GCA_030948505.1 Chloroflexota bacterium | reverse complement strand
CAGCAGCGCCATCTCGCTGACACTCGGCGACGGCTGGTCGTTGGCGCGGTGCTGACGATGCCACTTCTCCTCGGCCTGGCGCACATGACCGTTGCACCGTTCATTCCCGCGATCTTCGCGAACCCGTGGCTCCAACTCGCCCTGGCGACGCCGGTCCAGTTCTACGCCGGCCTGCCGTTCTACCGCGGGGCGTGGAAGGTCGCGCGCCACCGGGCGACGGACATGAACACGCTCATCGCCGTAGGGACATCGGCTGCCTACTTCTACAGCCTCGCCGCGATCCTCTTTCCGGGCTTTTTCCGGGCGGCAGGTCTCGCGACCGGTGCCACGCCGCCGCTCTACTTCGACACGTCGTCGGCGATCATCACCCTCATCCTCCTGGGTCGGTTCCTCGAGGCTCGCGCCCGAAGCCACACGTCCGACGCGATCCGGCGGCTCATCGGCCTGACGCCGCGGACAGCCCGGGTCATTCGCGACGGTGTCGAGAGCGACATTGCGATCGGCGAGGTCGTTCGGGGCGATCTCGTCCTTGTTCGCCCGGGCGAGCGCGTGCCGGTCGACGGCCTCGTCCGCGACGGTCGCTCGGCCGTCGATGAGAGCCTCATCACCGGCGAGAGCATGCCGGTCACCAAGGAGACCGACGACGAGGTGATCGGCGGCACGATCAATACGTCGGGCGCATTCCACTTCGAGGCCACCCGCATCGGGCGGGACACCGTCCTCGCCCAGATCGTCCGACTCGTCCAGGACGCGCAGGGCTCGAAGGCGCCGATCCAGCGTCTGGCCGACGTCGTAACCGGCTATTTCGTCCCGGCGGTCCTCGGCATCGCAGCTCTGACGTTTGTCGTTTGGTTCGTCTTCGGTCCTGAGCCAGCGTTCAACCTGGCCCTGCTCAACATGGTCGGTGTCCTGATCATCGCCTGCCCGTGCGCGCTCGGGCTGGCCACGCCGACGTCAATCATGGTCGGCACCGGCAAGGGCGCCGAGAACGGTGTCCTGTTCCGCAACGCTGAGGCGCTCGAGCGACTCCACAAGGTCCGAGCGATCGTCCTCGACAAGACGGGCACTCTCACCGAGGGCCGGCCCCGGGTCACGGACATCGTCCGTCTCGACAGCGCACTCTCCGAAGACGACCTGCTCGCGCTTGTCGCCGCAGCAGAACGCGGGTCGGAGCACCCGCTCGGCGAGGCGATCGTTCGGTTCGCTCGCGACGAGCGTGGCCTGGAGCTGACGGATCCGGAGTCATTCGAGTCGCTCGGTGGGCACGGCGTCGTGGCGGTCGTCGGCGGTCGGCGGGTGCTCATCGGTGCGGCTGCGTTTCTCAGCGCCGAGGGCGTCGACCCGGCTGCCCTCACGAAGCCTGCCGCTGATCTGGCAGTGACCGGACGGACGCCGGTCCACGTCGCGATCGATGGCGCGGCCGTCGCGGTGATCGGGATCGCGGACACCCTCAAGGTCGGTTCGCGGACCGCTGTCGCCGAGCTCAAGAGACTCGGTCTCGAGGTCATCATGCTGCCCGGCGATAACGAGATGACGGCCCGGGCGATCGCGAAGGAGGCCGGCGTCGAGCGGGTGCTGGCCGACGTCCGACCCGACGAGAAGGCGGCCCAGGTCCGCAAGCTCCAGGCGGCGGGCAAGCTTGTCGCCATGGTCGGCGACGGTGTCAACGACGCCCCGGCTTTGGCCCAGGCCGACGTCGGGATCGCGATCGGCACCGGAACGGACGTGGCCATCGAGTCCGCGGCGGTGACGCTGATGAGCGGCGACCTTCGCGCCGTCGTGACGGCCCTCGCGCTATCCCGGGCGACGATGCGCAACATCAAGCAGAACCTGTTCTGGGCGTTCGCCTACAACGTCGCCCTGATCCCGTTGGCCGCCGGCGCCTTCTACCCGTTCACGGGCGTTCTGCTCGACCCGATCTTCGCGGCCGCCGCGATGGCCCTGAGCTCGGTCACGGTCGTCTCGAACGCCCTGCGTCTCCGACGCTGGCAGCCGTCAAGCGCGGGGACACCACCGCCGCCGGAGAAGCTCGCCGTCGCGCCGGGGACAGGCGCGTGACCATCACCACGCCGGGCTAGCGAGGGCACGCTGGGGCATTCCCGACGATGACTGCTACACTGCTGTAGTAGGTCGGTCCCCAACTCTCTCCTCGGAGGCCGTGCCTGCACGCAGACGCAGGTACGACCGGGTGGCACGTCGAAAGCCAGCTTCTACGACGCGGAAACCAAAGACGAGATCGAGGCCGACCGCGGGCGCAAGACCGTCCGTCGTGGTGCCCTCGGCTACGGGCAGGTCCATCGCGAGCCACGAGGACGATGGGTCGACGACCGTCGAGCGTGAGGCGCTCGTCGTCAGCCACTGGTTCGACGCCGGGGGCCACGGCGAACCGTACTCCGCGACTATCCGGTTGACCGGTCGGCGGGTCGGGGTTCATGGACAACTCCAGCCCGGCGATACCTTCGTCCAGGAAGACCCGGTCGAGGGCATCGTCCCGGGGACCGGGCGCAACTCGATCGTTTCCTGGGTCTATGGGCTTCACCCCGGTGAATGGGCGGTGACCGCGGAGCTGATCCGACATCAGAGTGTTCGCCCAACGGAAGGATGGCGGCGTGCCCGTGCGGAGCACTTGCCGCGAGCCCGATGGTCGTGGCGCACGTGGAGGGTCGTGACGGCAGATGAGTCGCCCGTTGCGACCCGATGGGCGATGCTCGCGCCGCTCGCGCCGACGCCGGCCGTGGTCCCGGGGGTCTTCACGTTGTTGGCAGCCATCGCCATCATCATGGCCGTTGTCACGCAGGCCATCCTTCTGGCGCGCGCGAACATCTCGCTCGGCACCGCACTCTCGGTTACCTTGCCCGCGACGTTCCTTGGCATCATCGCTGCCAAGCTCTGGCACGCCTTCCTGCATCCTGGCCCATGGCGTTCGGCGCTTGGCGGCTGGTCGGTGGATGGCTTCCTCGTGGTGGCACCGATCGTCGGAGTCGGGGCCCTCTTCATGTTTCAGCTCCCGGTCGGCGTCTTCCTCGATGCGACTGCGCCCGGGATCTTCTTCGCCGTTGCCATCGGCCGGATCGGCTGCTTCTTCACCGGTTGCTGCGCCGGGCGGTGTACGACGTCTCGATGGGGCGTCTGGTCGTCCGATCGTCGAATCGGCGCCCGACGCGTTCCCAGCCAATTGCTGGAATCGGCCGCGGGCTTGATCATCGGCGTCGTGGCCTCCGCGCTCGTTCTGGCGAACGTTCCCGGCGTTAGTGGACTGGTGTTTGCGGCAACGATCGCGGTCTATGTGGTGATCAGGCAGTTCCTCCTGCGCGTTCGAGCGGAACGGCGCGAGTTCTCATGGCGCCGCAGCGCTCTCGTCTCGCGCGGGAAACCCTAGCTGTCGACGCGCGTCGGCCGTGTCGGCCGTCCAGCGGACGATGAAGCGCGAGCCCGTCAGGCGGCCGACATCCGGCGGCAGGATTCGGAACAGCGACGGCAGGCCTCGGCGCAGGCTTTCATCATCTCGTCATCGCCGAATCGTTCGCAGCTCTCAGCGCAGCGCTCGCAGACCTCCGCGCATGAGGCGCAGATGCGAGGGCTGAGGTCGGACCCTCGAAGCATGAAGTCCGCGCTTGTCTGGCAGATCTGCGCGCAGTCAAGCATCAGGGCGATGTGGCCGGCCAACGCATGCTCCCCGCCCATCTCGAGGCAGTAACGGATTGTCTCCGTACAGATGCGCGCGCAGTCGCGGCACGCTTCGATGCAGGCCTCCATCTCGGGACTTCGCTTGGCGCTCATGGTGTGGTCCATGGTCGAATTTCCTTCCTGCGGTTGAG
>JALZAF010000136.1 GCA_030948505.1 Chloroflexota bacterium | reverse complement strand
TCGCGGACCAGGGACACCTCTCCGGCTCGGCGCTCGAACGCCCTCGTTCCGACCCGGTCCACGGCCAGCCGAACGCCTCCCGCGCTGAGCTCAGAAACGTCGGCCTGGGGCACGAACGTATCCCGGCCGCCCACCCGCAGGACGATGCCTGTGACCGAGGGCAGCGCACCCTGTGTCAACCGCACCACAAGATCGGCGGCGCGCCCCACAGTGTCGCCGCCGGGGCCGGTCAGAGGCTTGCCGACGACCTGAGAGAGCAGGAGGCCTCCGGCCACGGCTCGATGGTAGCGCGCATTGAATGGGGATCGGGCGGTGCGCGTCAGCCGGCGCCGGCCCGGGCCAGGACCATCAGGTATCCGAACTCCAGTCGCACGCGCCCATCCGGGAGCTGCCCTAGGTCCTCAATCAGGCGTCCGGTCTGGCGTAGCAGGTCGGCGTAGGCATCGCTTCGCGAGGGTCTTCAAGGCCAGCAGAGGCGGACTCGTCCGCTGCCAGAAGGCCAGCGCAGTCTCCTTTGACTCGAACTCGAACGCAGCCATCCGCCGGTACGTGTCCAGTGACGCGGCCCGAGCGCCAAACCGATGCCGCGCCTCCTCCGGATCACCCCACGCGAAGGGTGAGGGCAGCTCGACGGGCGCGGGTCGCGAGTAGCCGGCCACGAGCTCGGTGAATCGGGCCAGAAAGCCATGATCGTTGTAATTGGCCATCGCGACCAGGCCGCCTGGCCGGACGACCCGAAACAGCTCGCTCGCGACCCGCTCTGGCCGCGGCGCGAACATGGCTCCGAAGACCGACGCCACCACGTCGAATGACGCCGCGGCGAAGGGCAGTTCTTCGGCGTCTGCCTCGCGCCACTCGACGGCCACGGCGTCCTTGACTGTTCGGGTTCGACCCAGTTCGACCATGCGCGGGGTCAGGTCGGTTGCGGTCACCTCAGCCCCGAGGCGGGCGGCCGCGACCGCGAAGTTGCCGTTGCCGGCAGCGACGTCGAGGACCGTCGTGCCGGGTCCGAGCCGGCACGCGGCCGCCATCTCGTCCGCGCACGGGGCCAGCCGCTCCGCCACCTCGCCGTAGTCGCCGAGCGACCACATCCACCGCATGCCCTCTTTGAGGGCGACGAATGCATCCACCAAATTCCTCCACCATGAGCTGTGCGCCGGCAGCGAACATCGGTCGAGGAGACTTACGGAGGCGCCCGCACAAGGAGGGCGTGACATGCCGGTGCCCGAAGCCTCGGGCCCGGAAGAGCGATTGACTTCAAGCTTCATTATATATCAAATGTCAGCCTTCGTGTCAATCCGCACCGCGTGCATACATCGTATGCGGATGTAGTAGGATGGTCTGGAGATGCCTCGCTCAGATCCGTTCACGGTCCGATTCCACCCGCGAATCGAGGCGAGAATCGCTCAGATCGCCAAGGAGACAAAGCGCAGCAAGAGCGCCGTGGTCGAAGAGCTCGTGGACGAGGCGGAGCGGACAAGGCGGTTCCCCGGCATCGCCTTCAACGGACCTGATTGGTCGCGGCGGGCGTGGGTAATGGGAACGGCACTCGACGTTTGGCAAATCATCGAGGCCTGGCAGGACTACGACGAAGATGGGGAGCGAATGCTGTCCAATTCTCATCTCACAGAACGTCAGCTCAAGATCGCGCTCGCCTACTACCGGGAGTTCGCGCAGGAAATCGACGAGGCCGTCGCCGGCAACCGCCGGAGTCTTGACGAGCTGAGGTCCGACTTCCCGTTCATCGAAGTCTTCGAGAGTCCGGACTAGGCGCCTGCGCCTGTTACTTGACGCCCACATCTCTGGACGGGTGGTCGGCAACCGGCTCCGCCAGGCGAACCACGACGTGCTTGCACTCGATGAGCGCCAGGACTTCAACGGACTATCGGACGAAAATGTGTTGAGGCTGGCTGCCCAGGAGGGTCGGGTTTTGGTCACGTTCGACGCACACGATTTTGTGCCCATCCTCCGTCGGTGGTCCGGAGAGCTGCGACTGCATGCGGGGTGCATCATCGTCGTCGGCATCACCCACCATCAGTTCGGCCTGATCCTGACCAAATTGTCGGCAGCATTCGTTGCGTACCCAGCGCAGGAGTATTGGACCGACCGTGCGCTGTTCGTGTCTCGAGCGAACTGATCTGTCGGTCGGGTTTGCCAGAGCCTGTCAGTTCGGCTGTCGTTGCTCCCAGAGCTGGCGGGTGAGCAGTGCCTGGCCGACGTGTTCCTGGGAGTGCTCGAGCGCGTGCACGAGGCAGCGCGCCCGTGTCCAGTCATCGCGGCCGCCGGCCTGGTCGGGCGACGGCACCCACAGCTCCCCATAAGCCGCCGGATCCACGGCCGCCAGGTGCTCCGCGATCCGCGTCCGGCCGTCGGCCAGCAGCTGAGTGAGTGCAGCCCCGGTGGCCGCGACCCGAAACTCGGCCGCCCGATCGCGTTCGATTTCGCGTCCGGCGACGCGCGCCGTCCAGGCTTGGGCGGAGCCCCACGCGTGGGCCACCAGCGCCGAGATCGAATTCGCCTCAGCCCCAGGCGTCCAGGTCAGCGCCTCGTCGGGCAGCCCGGCCATCACCGTGCGCAGGGTCCCGGCCTGCTCGTCGAAGGTGGCCAGCGCGGCCTCGCAGATTGCATCCATCTCCAAGCGACCATGGTCGCACGCACCGGCGGGCGGCAGCCTACCCTTGGCGCTGAGATGAAGGTCGACCTGGTCCCACCCCGCGTCGCGGCAATGCAGCGCGAGGCCACCGCGGATCCCGATCAATTCTGGGCGCGCGCCGCCCGGATGCTGCCCTGGCACCGGCCTTGGGACAGCGTCTTCGAATGGGATGTGGCGACGCCCGACGAGCGCGGCCGCTATTTCCGCTGGTTCTCCGGCGCTGAGACCAACCTCGCCTGGGCCTGCGTCGACCGCCACGTCGAGGCCGGCTTGGGCGGCGTCGCGGCTCTCGTCTGCGAGGACGAGCGCGGCGGCCGCACGGTGCTCACCTACGCGCAGCTGCAGCACCGAGTCCGGCGCGCCGCGGCCGCCCTGCGCGGGCTCGGGATCGGGCATGGCGATCGGGTCGGCATCTACATGCCGACATGCGCCGAGGCCATCGTGCTCATGCTCGCGTGCGCGCGCGTGGGCGCGATCCACATCGTCGTGTTCGCCGGTTTCGGCTCAGGCGCCCTCGGGGAGCGGGTGCGGCTGGCGGGGGCGAAGGCGCTCTTCTGCTCCGACCTCACCTATCGCAAGGGCAACGATGTGCCCCTGAAGGGCATCGTCGACGAGGCCCTGAAGCGGGCGGAAACGGTCGAAAATGTGGTTGTTCATCGCCGTGGCCCCGACGCCCCGATGACCCCCGGTCGGGATCTGGGCTGGGAGGAATTCCTGGCCCTGGGCGAGGGGCAGAGCGACGCGGTCGAGTGGCTGGAGGCGAACGAGCCCGCCTACATCCTGGCCACGTCGGGCACGACGGCCAAGCCCAAGTTGGCGGTCCACGCCCACGGCCCCTACGCCGTCTACATCCATGCCATGGGCGACTGGATGTTCGGCCTGCGCCCGGCCGACGTGTGGTGGTCGACCTCCGACATAGGTTGGGTCGTGGGCCACAGCTACATCGTCTACGCGCCGCTGCTGGCCGGCTGCACCACCGTCGCCTACGAGGGTGCCCTCGATCATCCGGGACCGGAGACGTTCTCCCGCATCGTTGAGGAGAACGCCGTCACCGGCGTTTTCACGTCACCGACAGCGGTCCGGATGCTGATGAAGCACGGAGTCGAGCCGGCCCGCCGCCACGACCTCAACTCCCTGACGCGTGTGTTTTGCGCCGGCGAGGTCCTGAACGCGCCCGCCTGGGAGTGGTTCCAGAAGGAAGTGTTCGAGGACCGCATCCCGGTCATCGACCACATGTGGCAGACCGAAACCGGGGGCCCGATCTTCGGCAACCCCTGGGGCCTGGGCATGCTCCCGATCAAGCCCGGTTCGGGCGGCATCCCCCTGCCCGGGATCGAGGCCGAGGTGCTCACGCCGGAGGGCGAACCCTGCGCGCCGGGCGAGAAGGGCATCATGGTCATCAAGCGCCCGTTTCCGGGCCTCGTAGCGACGCTGTGGGGCGAGGTCGAGCGCTATGCCGCGGACTACTGGCGGCGGGTTCCCGAACGCGACGTCTATCAATCGGGGGACGCCGCCGAAATCGACGAGGACGGTTACGTCTGGTTCAGCGGCCGCGCGGACGAGATCATCAAGGTGGCCGGCCACCGGATCGGCACGATCGAGGTCGAGACCGCCTTTCTCCGCCACCCGGCCGTGGCCGAGGCCGGCGTGACCGGTCGCCCGGACCCGGTGCGGATGGAGGTGATCTCGGCTTTCGTTGTCCTGAGGCAGGGCCACGAGCCGTCTGACCCACTGCGCGCCGACCTACTGGAGACCGTCCGGCGGGAGCTCGGCCCGTTGGCGGTGATCGGGGACCTCAACTTCGTCTCCGGCCTGCCCAAAACCCGCAGCGGCAAGATCATGCGCCGGGTGCTCAAGGCGGTGACGCTGGACAAAGAACCCGGCGACATCTCGACCATCGAGGACGAGGGCTCGGTGGCCGACGCGCGTCAGGCCTGGGAGTCGATGCGGAGCGAGATCGGGGCCGGCCGGCCGGGGTCCTAGCCCGAGGGCGCCAGCCGCGGTCCGCGAAAAGGAAATGACTGATCCGTAGCGAGCGGTATTGGTTCTTATGGCCTTGGTTCGGATGCGCAGCGCGGGACGATTGCAGAAGCTGGCCGCCTCGCGCTGGCTGGCGCTGACCGTACTCTGCGCCGGCTTCTTGCTGATCGTCGTCGACGCCACCATCGTCAATGTGGCGCTGCCGTCGATCCGGCGTGACCTCGGCTTCTCGCCTGCCGGCTTGGCGTGGGTGGTGAACGCCTACCTGATCGCCTTCAGCGGTCTTCTGTTGCTGGCTGGGCGACTCGGTGACCTCTTGGGTCGGAAGCGAATCTTCCTGATCGGCATTGCCTTGTTCACGATCGCGTCGCTGCTGTGCGGGCTCTCGGTCAGCCAGCCGATGCTGATCGTCGCTCGATTCGTGCAGGGGATCGGCGGGGCGGTGAGCTCGGCAGTGATCCTGGCGATGATCGTGACCATGTTCCCGGAGCCGGCGGAGCAGGCGCGGGCGTTCGGAGTGTTCAGCTTTGTGGCCTCGGCCGGCGCCGCCATCGGCCTGCTGGCCGGTGGGCTCATCAGCCAGGCCATCAGCTGGCACTGGATCTTCTTCGTCAATCTCCCGCTCGGGCTCGCGACGGCGCTGCTCGCCTGGCGCCTGCTCGACGCCGACCACGGTATAGGGCTCGGCAAGGGAGCCGACGTGCTCGGCGCGGCCCTCGTCACCGCCGCGCTGATGCTGGGCGTCTACACCATCGTCCAGTCCGGGGAAATCGGCCTCGGGTCCGCGCGGACGCTCGGCTTCGGCGCCCTCGCGCTCGGCCTGCTGGCCGCGTTCGTCGTGCGCCAGGCGACGGCCAGGAACCCTATCCTGCCGCTGCGCCTGTTTCGCTCGCTCAATCTCTCGGGGGCCAATCTCGTCCAGGCCCTGATGGCCTCGGCATTCATCAGCTTCTTCTTCCTCGCCTCGCTCGACCTGGAGCGGGCCCAGGGCTACGGCCCGCTGGCGATCGGCCTGGCGTTCCTGCCCGTCGCCGTCGTAATGGGGATACTCTCGATCAGCTTCTCGGCCCGCCTGGTCATACGCTTCGGGCCGCGCCCGGTGCTGTTGACGGGCCTGGCGCTGATCGCCGTCGCGCTCGGAGCTTTCGCGCTCGGGCCGGCGCACAGCGTCTACGTGCCGGAACTGCTGATCCCCATGGTCCTGCTCGGTGTGGGCGGCGGGCTGACGTTCCCGGCGCTGACGGTCGTGGCCATGTCCGGAGCCACGGCCAGTGACTCGGGCCTGGCGTCGGGCTTGCTCAACACCACCGGGCAGGTCGGCGCCGCCCTGGGCCTGGCGGTCCTCGCCACGGCGGCGAGCAGCCGCGCCGGGCAGCTGCTCGCGTCGGGCCAGAGCACCGCCGCGGCGCTAAGCGGGGGCTTTCACCTGGCCTGGGCCGTCGGCGCCGGCATCATTGTGGCCTCGATCGTGCTGGCCGCCGGGATGCTGCGGTCTGGCTCCGGCGCCGACGCCGGGGCCGCGGTGGCGGACTCGACGGAGGCAGACCGGGCCGTCGCCTGAAGGCCGTCCTGGCGGCGCAGCCGCCCGGCGATGGTCTCCGCGACAAAGCTCGCATCTTCCCCCACCCCTCCGATCAGGGCCGACGCCAGCCGGGTCTGGAAGGGCAGGCCCACGAAGTACAGACCGGAGTCGCCGTCCGCGACTCCGCCGTTGTGCAGCGGGAATCCTTCGGGGCCTATGGCCAACTCCGCGATCCACGAGTAGTCCCGCGCGAAGCCGGTGCACCACACAATGGTGTCGGGCCGGAGTTGGCGACCATCCTGAAGGACGGGGACGCCGTTCTCTGCGCCCATGACCCGCGGCGCCCGTTCGACGCCCGCCGCAGTCGCGTCGCGCATCTTGACGCGGATGAGGGGTGCGCCATGGGCGAGCACCTGCGGCCTCATCCGGCGGCCGATCGGCGTGCGCACCGACGCGATCCGGTTGGCGAAGAACCAAAACGGCTTGCCTTTGAACGCGTAGGCGACGGCCGGAATGGCGCCCGTGCCGCGCCCGGCCAGCACCGTCCGGTGACCGGCCTGCGCCGACTCCATCGCGATCTCGACGCCGGACGTGCCCGCGCCGACCACGAGGACGTCGCCGACCAGCTGGGCCGGGTTCCGGTAGTTGCCGGCGTGCAGCTGCCCAATGGCCGGCTCGAGGCTCGCCGCAAACGGCGGCAGCTTGGGCCGCTGGTAGCCTGTCGCGACCACGACGTGCCCGGCTTGGATCGGTCCTCGGGACGTTTCGAGAATGGAGGAGTCGCCCCAACGCGCGAGCTGCGACACGCGGACGCCGGTGTGCACTCGGACGCCACTCTCGTTCGCGTACGCCTCGAGGTAGTCGGCCATCTCATCCTTGCCCGGGTAGCTGGCGGCGGGTGCCGGGAACGTCGACCCGGGCAGCCCGTCGTAACGCGCCGGCGTGAACAGTCGCAAGGAGTCCCAACGCCGGCGCCACTGGTCGCCGACCCGTCCCTCGGCCTCGAGCACGGCGCAGCCAACGCCTCTCCGGCCCAGCTCGTATGCGGTGGCGAGTCCGGCCTGACCCCCACCGACGATCACCGCTTGCAGCCTCTCAACAGCGCCCATCTAAAGTAGCCTCCATTCAGTTTTAGTGCAATCATTGCAGTGACACTGCAGTCGCTGCGGTGCTACTGTAGATCCCGGGATGCCGGAAGTCAAGCCCCCGATTTCGTACCGCCAGCGCCAGGCTCTGGAGACGCGGCGCACGATCACGCTGGCCGCCCGGAGGCTGTTCAGCGACCGCGGCTACGCCGTCACGAGCATCGACGCGGTCGCCGAGGAGGCCGGGGTGGCACCGCGCACCGTGTATTCGATCTTCGGGACCAAGAAGGCGATCCTGGGCGCCATCTGCGAAGAGTGGTTGAAGGAGGCCGGCGTCATGGAAACGGTGGCCCAGGGCATGGCCGAGCCCGACCTGCGCCGCCGCCTCGCCCTCGTCGCCTATTCCAGCCGGCGCCAGTGGGCGTCGGAGCGGGGGGTGCGGGCAATGCTCGACGGGGCAGCGGCTTCCGACGCCGACGTCGCACGGATGGTCGCCGGCTGGAAGGACGACCGGGCGCGCTCATTCCACTCGATCGCGGCCGGCCTGGAGGCCGACCTCCGTGACGGCCTCGATGCCAAGCGCGCCGGTGGCATCATCCGCGCGCTGAGTAGCGCCGAGGTTTATTCGGAGCTGGTCACCGGGGAGGGCTGGACGCCCGACGAGTACGAGAGCTGGTTGGCCGGCCTCCTGGCCGACCTGCTGATCCAGCCTCAGTAGGCGGCGTGGACCTGGACACGGCGCGTGCGCGGCGAGGAGATCCGGCGCCGTGGTCGTGCTACGGGCGCAGCCAAGGTCTGGGGATCCGATTGCTTGCGTGCAGCCTTTCCCGAGGCGCCGATGTGCGCCTCAAGCCGGGTTCAAGTCACTCAACCCAAGGCTTCAACAAAGGGCGAGACGCTCCCTCACCCCAGAGCAACGAGGATTCGGTGCTTCATCCGTGCCGCTTTCGGCCCGGGCAGGGCGGTGCCTTCGGACCACGCGGGTGCCAGGGTCGATCTCCCAGATGACCTGAAGCTCGTCGCCGAAGCCGTCGACCACGAGCTGGCCCGCCTCGGGGGGCGGCGGGGCGACCGGTCTGGTCTCCGCCTCTCCAATCACCAGGTTCTCAGTGGATCAGGTGTTGCGGACCGCTGTCCAGCGCTCCGGATCAAGTGTGCTTGACACGTGACCATTCGATCACATATCCTTTCGGCAGTGACCGACAGCGACCTCGTGTTCAAGGCGCTCGCCGACCCGACGCGGCGATTCC
>JALZAF010000130.1 GCA_030948505.1 Chloroflexota bacterium | reverse complement strand
ACGCGGACCGGCTGCGCCGCATCGCAACGGATGCCTACGAGCGGGAGTTGGGGGGCCTGCGTGACGAGCTGTCGCGCGGGTCGTTCCTGCGCGCCGAGGCCATCCGCCAGTGGCACGCCTTCGTCGGCGCGGACGAGATCACCCGCCTCTTCTCCACCGGCATCGGCCGCGTGCGAGCCACGATCTCGACGCTGTTCAGGGGCGGTCCCACTGCGCCCGTCGCCGAGGTGCGCGAGCAGACCATTGCCGACCTCGTGGCCCTGGCGCGGGTTCGGGCCGCGGAGGCGGCGCGGCGTGCGGCGGTGGCCTGGTCGGAGGAGCCCGCGGCAAGGGACGCCGTGGAGCGCGACCCGTCCGTCTGGGCGCCGTCACCCGATCTCGATGCCCGCCTCCAGGTCCGCCTCGACGAGTGGGTCTCGTCGATCGCCGAAGACGTGCGCACGACCGGCGGCCCGAAGCGGCTGCTGGCCGCGGGCGCGACCGTGGGCGTCAATGCGGCCGGAATCGCGGTCATGCTGGCGACCTTCTCCCAGACCGGCGGGCTGACCGGGGCTGAGGTGGGGATCGCGGCCGCGACCGGTTTTCTCAACCAGAAGCTGCTGGGCGCGCTGTTCGGTGAAGCGGCCCTGGTCGAGATGATCTCGCGCGCTCGAACGCGCCTGGTGGCCGCGCTCGGCGAGACGTTCCGCGAGGAGCTGGCGCGGTTCGAGGGCCTCGTTCCGGCGCCGGGCAGGATCCGCACCCTGGCCGGTGACCTGCGGACCCTGGCCGACGAGCTGCGTGCGCTGCCGCCGAGCGTGTCCGTCTCCGCCCGCCCGGTGATGCTGCCGGATCTGCCGCGGCTGACCGATGGGCAGGGAACAACAGGCGGCCAGGGATCGATCGCCGCTCAGGAATCGACCGCCGGGCAGAGTTCGGCGCAGAGTTCGGCGGCGCAGGGTTCGGCGGCGCAGGGTTCGGCGCCCCAGGCGACGACGGACGGCCAGGGGACGACAGCCGGTCGTGCCGAGGCGGAGGCCTGGTGACCCGTTGAGCGTCATGCCCCTGGTCGAGGAAACCAGCGAGCCATACGACCCCCTGCGCATCCCGCCCTTCGAGCCCATCGTCGACCGGCCGCCGCCCGTTCCGGCCGACGTCCCGACTCGGCTGGGAGCCTGCATCTCGCGCCTCGACGAGGCCATCGCGACGCGACGCGAGGCCGGCGACCGCCTGGGCTTTGCCTCTGACGTGTGTGTCGTCGCGCTGATCGGCGGCACCGGCGTCGGCAAGTCGACTCTGCTGAATTCGCTGGCCGAGACGGAGGTCAGCCCGGCCTCCGTGCGACGCCCCACAACGGGGCGACCGGTCGCCTGGGTCCCGGCGGATACCGGCGGGGAAATCGCCGGGCTGCTCGACTGGCTGGGCGTCGAGGAGACTCGCGACCACCCGGCTGAAGCGCTCAGCAGCGTGGCGATCATCGACTTGCCGGACCTGGACTCGATCGCCCGCGACCACCGCCGCCGGGTCGAGGCCATCCTGCCCAAAGTGGACGCCGTCATCTGGGTCAGCGATCCCGAGAAGTATCGCGACGCCGTCCTGCACGACGACTTCCTGCGCTACTGGGTGCCGCGCCTGGACCGCCAGCTGCTTGTGCTCAACAAGGTCGACCGATTGGCCGAAGACGACATCGAGCCCGTCCGTCGAGACCTCGAGCGATCGCTGGCCGATGACATGGTCCGGCCGGGCGCATCGATCAAGGTCATCGCCACGGCCGCCCTGCGGGGCAACGTCGAGCCGGTGCGCGAGTGGTTGACCGAGCAGGCCGACGCGAAGCGTGTCGTCGTTGGCCGCATCGCGGCATCGGTCGTCGCTTCGCTCGAGCAGCTCGCGCGCGACGCCGGTGTCGACCCGGAGATCCCTCCGCCCAGCCTGCTCGATCAGGCGGCGCGGGAACGGGCCATCGACGCCGCGACCGGCGAGGTCCTGCGCCTGGTCGACCTGCCGGCCGCCGAGGCCCAGGCTGTAGCGGCAACCCGCGCCGCGGCCCGACCGCGCGGCTCCGGCCCCATCGGCTGGGTCACGGGCTGGCTGTACC
>JALZAF010000042.1 GCA_030948505.1 Chloroflexota bacterium | reverse complement strand
ACAAGTCGAGCAGAGACGAAAGTCGGGCTTAGTGATCTGGTACCTCCGAGTGGAAGGGGTATCACTCAACGGATAAAAGCTACCCCGGGGATAACAGGCTGATGGTGCCCAAGAGTTCACATCGACGGCACCGTTTGGCACCTCGATGTCGGCTCGTCGCATCCTGGGGCGGAAGTACGTCCCAAGGGTTTGGCTGTTCGCCAATTAAAGCGGCACGCGAGCTGGGTTCAGAACGTCGTGAGACAGTTCGGTCTCTATCCGCCGTGGGCGTAGGGAACTTGAGAGGAGTTGCTCCTAGTACGAGAGGACCGGAGTGAACGAACCGCTGGTGTGCCAGTTGTCCCGCCAGGGGCATCGCTGGGTAGCTATGTTCGGTCGGGATAAGCGCTGAAAGCATCTAAGTGCGAAGCTCGCCTCGAGATGAGGTTCCCCACCGGGTCAACCGGGTAAGACCGCAGGGAGACCACCTGTTTGATAGGCCGCATGTGGAAGTCCGGTGACGGATGAAGCTGAGCGGTACTAACGGTCGAGGGCTTGACCTCTTCAGCAACTGACCAGGGGTCAGTGCTGGGATCGCGATCGATCCAAGATGACAAGACTCAGAGATCGAAGATCTCGTACCGGCGCCCCGCGCGTGGCCATAAAGGCGCGCGTGACGGCCCGCTGCCGAAACACCATCCAGACGCAGAAAATCCTGGTGACTCTAGCGGAGAGGCCACACCCGTTCCCATCCCGAACACGGTAGTTAAGCTCTCCAGCGCCGAAGATACTGAGAGGGCAGCCTTTCGGGAAAATAGGTCGTCGCCAGGATTTTTGCGTTTCCGGGAAGAAGATCGCGCCGCCACCCGTCGGCAGGCGTCGAGTGCGCTGACGGCACAACGCAATCGTTCGGATGTTCTATCCTCGTGCGGTGACCGTCACATCCGAGCGGCAGCGCTCGGAGCCCGTCGACAGCCGTCGGCCGCGGGACGCGGCGGTCCTCCCACCCCCGGCAGCCCTTGCCACACGACGAATCTGCCCCTACCTGGTGGTCGATGGGGAGTCGTGGCGCAGCGCATCGCCGTCGCGCGACCATCGCTGCGGAGCGGTCACTCCACCGGCTCCTCTCGCTGCGGACAAGCAACGCCGGCTGTGCCTCTCGGACCGCCATACCGGTTGCTCCACGTTCCTCGCGGCATCGAGCCGCCCCCTTGCCCCCGGCGTCTCCGAGTCCCCTGAAACGATCGGCGCGCGACTCGCCGGGGCACGCTCGAGCACCAGGCCGGGCGGCGAAACCGTCACCCGTTGGTCGCTCGCGCGCACGGCGCCGGTCGTCCTGGACCATGGGCGAATTCCCGCCCTGGTCGGCGCGCTCACCGGTCGCTCGCGCGGCAGCCAGTTCTTGCTCGGCGTTCTGCTGTTGGCCGCCTTCGGGGCGATCGGCCTGGCCCGCCTGGGTGGTGGCGCGGGCCCGTTGACGGCAGTGGGCCCGTCACCGTCGGTTGCCGCGTCCACGCGGGCTGCCGGCGGCCTGCCCTCCACTGTGGCGGTTGCGCCGTCCGGGGGCGTGGAAGCGGCGACCGCGACGCCCGCGCCCTCGTCACCAGTCGCCAGTAGCAGTCCGCCGGCCGTCGCCAATGGGACCTACCGCGTCAAGCGCGGCGACACGCTGTACGTCATCGCACGCCGGCTCGGAACGACAGTGCGGATCCTGCAGCAATTGAACGGCATGGGAACGTCGACGATGATCCACGCGGGGGACATCCTGAAGACCCCCTGACGCCCCGAGGCCCTGGGCCGGCTCAGCGCTGGCAGCCTCGGCAATAGGACGTCACGAAGCCGCCCGCCTTGACCTCGCTGATGCGGGTGCCGCAGCGCGGGCATGGCTGTCCGCCCTTCATGTGGACCGCCAGGAAGTCGCGCACCTGCCGTTCGAATGTGGGAGGGACCCGGACCCGCAAGATGTCGATCGCACGCGCGAGGGTCGCGCGCGAGGCCGCGTACAGCTCGTCGACCTCCTCGTCCGCCAGGGACGCGCGCTTGCGGAATGGCAGGAGCCGGGCCTCGTGCAGGATCTCGTCGCTGTAGGCGTTGCCGATCCCGGCCACGAACGCCTGATTCCGGAGCAGGTTCTTCAGCTCGCCCGGATGGCGCCGGATGCGGCTCCGCCACTCCTCGAGGGTGAGGGCCGGGTCGTCCACGTCCGGCCCTTGCTCGCCGGCGCCCATCCCGGGGACGGGGCGCTCGGCCGCGGCCGGCAGCAGGTAGACCTTGCCCATCTGGGTCGGATCGCGATAGCGGATCTCGGCAGCGCCCGCGTCGGTCGGCAGCCAATCGGCGCCCGCCGTCCACGGGGCCGCGTCGCCTGGCCCGCCGGTACGCGTTCCGAAGCCCAGCACGACAGCCGTTCGCGTCGGTTGCTTCACGCCTGGGGCGGCCAACTGGAAGCGGCCGGTCAGCATCGGGTTGACGACGACCCGGTCTCGTTCCAGATCGAGCAGCAGGAATTTGCCGCGCCGTCGGATCGCGCTCAGCCGCTGCCCCACCAGGGCCTGGAGCTCGGCCGGCGTGCCCCGCACGGCGAGTGGCCCGGGCGCCGCGGCGAACGTGACCGACCGCCCCGCCAGCGCCGCGTGGAAGGCCTCGGCGACGACCGTCAGGTCGGGAAGTTCGGGCACAGGGATCGATTGTAGCCGCGAGAACGTGTGTGCTAGACTCTCCCGGCCCTAGCGGCAGGACAGCTGAAGAGCGTCGTTCCAGCCACTCGTCACGAAGGAGCGGACCGCGGACCTGATCGACCACGGACCACTTGATCGTTCCGAAGCCGGCTTGAGCAACGCTCAAGCCGTTTCTGATTCGCGAGGGCAATAACAAACAGGAGAACGACCACTTGACCGACCAGCAGCAGGGCGGGACCGCGCCGAAGCAAGAGGCACTGGCCTCTGCCGACCCGGCGTCCGAGGAAGCCGTCGCGACGATCGCCGTCGCTGACGAGCCCGCCGCAAGCGACACCACAGAGTCCGCCGTCCAGAGGACCGCGCCCGAGAGGGCCGTCGACGCCGACCGCACCAATGGGGCCGCCGCGGCGACCGCGACCACGGAGCGAATTGGGGACGTCCCGGAGACGCACGCCCTCGACGCGGACGCCCCCGAGAAGCACGCGCCCGAGGCGCACGCCGCGGCCGAGACAGCGGTCAGTCCCGCCGACACGGCGGATGCACCCGCCGCGGCCGAGGAGGACGAGCCGGAGGAGCCGCCGAAGCGCGAGCTTGGTCCGGAGCCGACGACGATGGCCGAGCTGTTGGCCGAGCAGGACTCGGACATCAAGAGCTTCAAGCACGGCGACGTCGTCGAAGGCAAGGTCGTCCGGATCGACAAGGACGAGATCCTTGTCGACATCGGGGCCAAGAGCGAAGGCGTCGTCAGTAATCGGGAGTTGTACGGCCGCCACGCCGAAACCCAGCCGCAGCTCGCTATCGGCGACACGGTCCTGGTCTACGTCCTCCAGCCGGAGTCACAGGAGGGCCACGTCGTCCTGTCGCTGCGACGCGCGGGCCTCGAGCGCAAGTGGCGGGCGATGCAGGAGCAGTTCGAGGCGGGCGTCATCATCGAGGCGCCGGTCATCGACCACAACAAGGGTGGGCTCATCGTCGACTGCGGCATCCGCGGTTTCGTGCCCATCAGCCAGATCGTCGACTTCCCGCGTCGGCCCCAGAACGACCAGCCGCGCGACGCCGCCCAGGAGATCGCAGAGAAGCTCCAGCCCTTCGTCGGGCGCAAGCTTCGGCTGAAGATCCTCGAGGTCAACCGCAAGGCCAACCGCTTGATCCTGTCCGAGAAGGTCGCGCTTTACGAGGAGCGCCGCGAGAAGCGCGACGAGCTGTTCAGCAGCCTCCAGGTGGGCCAGAAGGTCACCGGCACGGTGCGTTCAATCGCCCCGTTCGGGGTGTTCATCGACCTCGGTGGGATCGACGGCCTCGTCCACAAGAGCGAGCTGTCCTGGAACAAGGTCAATAACCCCGAGGCCGGCTACAAGGTGGGCGACGAAGTCGAGGCCGAGGTCATCGACATCAACCACGAGCGCGGCCGTATCAGCCTCTCGATCCGCCGCCTCCAGCCGGACCCGTGGCACTCCACGGTCGCCGACTTCAACGTGGGCGACGTGATCGACGGGACGGTCACCAAGCTCGTCAACTTCGGTGCCTTCGTCCGCGTTCGCGATGGCCTTGAGGGCCTCATCCACATCAGTGAGCTGTCCCACCAGCGTGTCGCCCATCCCGGGGACGTCGTCCACGAGGGCCAGGCGCTGAAGCTGAAGATCATCTCCCTGGACTCGGAGCGGCATCGCCTTGGGCTCAGCCTCAAGCAGGCCGAAGAGGCGCCGGCCCGGCCGGCGCCCGAGCCCGGACAGCCCGCACCGACGGGACAGGGGCAAGCTGCCGCGCCGCGCGCGGAGCGCCGCCCTCGCACGGAGCGAAGCTTCTCGATGGCCGATGCCGTTCAGGAGCCGGAGGGTGGCATCGACAACACCCTGGCCGCCGCGTTCGCCCAGGTCCGGGAGCAGGTTGCAGCCTCCGAGGAGGCAGCGTCCAAGACAAGTCCCGATGAGGAGTCGGGCGACCAGGCGGCTCCCGAGGTCGCGGCCCCTGCCGAGACACCGAAGCCGGCCAGGACATCCAGGGCAGCCAAGGCAGCCGCGCCGGTCGAAGCGCCCGAAGCGAGTGCCGCGACCGGGACTCCAGGGGCGGCAAAGCCCGAAAAGCGGAAGCCCGGACGGTCTGGCGGTGATCCCGATGCGGCCGCCGAGCCGGCCACGGCCTCGTCCGGGACCGTCGCCGAAGAGGCCGTGGCCGCTACGCCGGAGAGTGCCGAGGAGCCTTCGGAGCCCGCGCCCGAACTGCCCGGCGACTCCGAGGCGGACGCGACCGACCAGCCCGAAGCCGAGCCAAAGGGCTGATCGACGCCGGCACAGCGTGCCGGCAGCACAACAGGTAGAGCCCGCCCGCGCTTCGCCGAGGCGTTGCGAATCCTTATCGCCGTAGGCACCCGTACACCGCATCCGACGTCCCCGCACCAGCGAATCCCTTGACAAGCAACACCCGCAGCTGTCGTCTGATACCCGTACGAGTGGCTAATCGGGGCGGCCGTGCGGTCAGTTGCGGAGCAGAGTGGTCGTGCTAGAGTGGCCGAAGTCGGCCAAGTCGACGCTTAGAAAGGAACAGGCGTTCGTTCTCCATGGACCGGTTTGACAAGTTCACGGATCGCGCGCGCAAGGTTCTGACCCTTGCCCAGGACGAGGCGCAGCGGTTCAACCACAACTACATCGGCACGGAGCACCTGCTCCTCGGCCTCGTCCGTGAGGGCGAGGGCGTCGCCGCGCGCGTCCTCGAGAACATGAACGTCGAGCTGGCCAAGGTCCGCACCGCGGTCGAGTTCATCATCGGTCGGGGCGATCGACCGGTCGTCGGAGAGGTCGGGCTCACGCCGCGAGCCAAGCGCGTCATCGAGCTGGCGATCGACGAGGCACGCCGCCTCGGCCACAACTACATCGGCACGGAGCACCTGCTGCTCGGCCTCGTTCGCGAGGGCGAGGGGATCGCCGCCGGTGTGCTCGAATCGCTCGGCGTCAACCTCGACAAGGTCCGCCACGAGGTCATCCGCGTCCTGTCGCAGTCGTCGTCCGCCGGTCCGACCCAGGAAACCAAGCGCGCCAGCAAGACACCCACGGTCGACCAGCTCGGGATCAACCTGACCGAGGCGGCTCGGGCCGGCAAGCTCGATCCGGTCATCGGCCGCGAGAAGGAGATCGAGCGCGTCATCCAGATCCTGTCGCGGCGGACGAAGAACAATCCTGCCCTGATCGGTGAGCCCGGCGTCGGCAAGACGGCCATCGCGGAGGGCCTGGCCCATCGCATCGTCGCCGGCGACGTCCCGGAGACCCTGCTCAACAAGCGCGTCCTGACCCTCGACATCGGCTCGCTCGTCGCCGGAACGAAGTACCGCGGCGAGTTCGAGGAGCGGCTCAAGAAGATCATCGAGGAGCTGCGCAACACGAACGACGCGGTGCTCTTCATCGACGAGCTGCACACCCTCGTCGGTGCCGGCGCAGCCGAAGGCGCCATCGACGCGGCCAACATCCTCAAGCCGCCACTTGCTCGCGGCGAGCTGCAGTGCATCGGCGCAACCACGCTCGACGAGTACCGCAAGTACATCGAGCGCGATGCAGCACTCGAGCGGCGGTTCCAGCCGGTCATGGTCGAGGAGCCGACCCTGGAGCAGACGATCGAGATCCTGATGGGCGTTCGTGAGCGCTACGAGCAGCACCACAAGGTCACGATCACCGACGACGCAGTTCGCGCCGCGACGGACCTCTCGATCCGCTACATCACCGACCGGCACCTGCCCGACAAGGCGATCGACCTGATCGACGAGGCCGCCAGCCGCGTGCGCCTGCGCCACGCCTCTGCTCCGCCGCCGTTGCGCGAGGCCCAGAAGGACCTCGACCGCATCACCAAGGAGAAGGACGCCGCGATCAACGCGCAGGAATACGAATCCGCGGCCACGCTGCGCGAATCGGAGGCCACCGCGCGCGAGAAGGTCGAGCAGCTGCGCGCCGAGTGGCAGTCCCAGGTCTCGAGCGACCAGCCGACCGTGGACGAGGAGGAGATCGCCCAGGTCGTCGCGATGTGGACGGGCATCCCCGTCACCCGCATCGCTCAGGAGGAATCCGAGCGGCTGCTCCACATGGAGGAAGCCATCCACGCCCGGGTCATCGGCCAGGACGAGGCAATCCAGATCGTCTCCAAGGCCGTCCGGCGCGCGCGGGCCGGTCTGAAGGACCCCAAGCGGCCGATCGGCTCGTTCATCTTCCTCGGCCCCACCGGGGTGGGCAAGACGCACCTCGCCCGGGCCCTCGCCGAGTTCATGTTCGGCAGCGAGGACGCGCTCATCAAGATCGACATGAGCGAGTTCATGGAGCGCCATAACGTCAGCCGCCTGGTCGGTGCCCCTCCCGGCTACGTCGGCTTCGACGAAGGCGGTCAGCTGACCGAGGCCGTTCGTCGCAAGAGCTACGCGGTGATCCTGCTCGACGAGATCGAGAAGGCCCATCCGGAGGTGTTCAACATCCTTCTCCAGATCCTGGAGGACGGCCACCTGACGGACGCCAAGGGGCGGCGCGTGGACTTCCGGAACTCGATCATCATCATGACCTCGAATCTCGGCGCCAAGTCGCTGCAGACGAACGCGACGCTGGGCTTCCGGGCGATGGGCGAGACCGACGCCGCCCGCGCCGAGACCTCCTACGAGATCATCAAGGAGAAGGTCGCGGCCGAGCTCAAGCAGAACTTCCGGCCGGAATTCCTCAACCGCATCGATGCGACGGTCGTCTTCCGCTCGCTGACGGTCGAGGAGATCCGCCAGATCGTCGACCTGATGCTGCAGCGGGTGCGTGACCAGCTCAAGGCCCAGGGAATGAGCCTCGAGGTGACCCAGGAGGCGAAGGATCACATCATCAAGCTGGGCTACGACCCGGCCTATGGCGCCCGGCCGCTGCGGCGCGTGATCCAGAACATGGTCGAGGACGTGCTGGCCGAGCACCTGCTGCTCGGGAAGTACGAGCCCGGCACGACGATCGTGGTCGACAAGAGCCCCGAGGCTGGGCTCGACATTCGGGCGGCCGAGGCGAAGACCGCGGTCGAGGCGCGCTAGTCGCGCGCCCGCCCCCAAGACCCTTCGGGTGGCGCGGCCCCAGAGCCGGTACGTCTGTCAGAGCTGCGGCGATTCCTTCCTCCGCTGGGAGGGCCAGTGCCGTACCTGCAGCGCGTGGAACAGCCTCGTCGAGACCGTCGTACGAGAACCGTCGCGGCGTGAGCGCAAGTCCGCGTCCAGGGTTGACCCTGCGGCCGCTGGCGGGCCGGTGCCCCTGCGCGCGATCGGCGAAACCGCGGTCCCGCGACTGCTGATCGGGATCGGGGAGCTCGATCGGGTGCTCGGTGGCGGTCTCGTGCCCGGCTCGGTCGTCCTCGTCGGCGGCGAGCCGGGAATCGGGAAGTCGACGCTCCTCCTCCAGGTGGCCGGTGCGGCCGGCCGTCCGGTGCTTTACGCAACGGGCGAAGAATCGGCCGCCCAGGTGCGCCTTCGGGCCTCGCGGCTGGGACTGCTCGAGGGGCCCCGGGGCGGCGACGTCCGCGTCGTGGCTGAGAGCGAGGTGGACCGCATCGTGCAGCTGGCGCGCGACGAACATCCCGCGATCGTGGTCATCGACTCGATCCAGACGGCCACCGTCGCGGACCTGGACGGGCCCGCCGGAAGCGTCGGCCAGGTTCGCGAATCTGCCCTTCGGCTGATGGAGCTGGCGAAGGGGGAGGGGATTGCGGTCCTCCTCGTCGGCCACGTGACGAAGGACGGCTCGATCGCCGGGCCCAAGACACTCGAGCATCTCGTCGATGCGGTGCTCAATCTCGAGGGCGAGCGGTACGCCGCGTTGCGCCTGCTCCGGGCGACCAAGAACCGCTTCGGCTCGACCGAGGAAGTCGGCGTGTTCGAAATGCGCGAGCTTGGCCTGTCCGAGGTGACGGATCCCGGCCGGGCGTTTCTCGTCGAGCACGATGCGCCTGCTTCCGGAAGCGTCGTCGCGCCCACGCTCGAGGGCACGCGGCCGTTGCTGGTCGAGGTCCAGGCGCTCGTAGCGGCCAGCGGCTACGGCACGCCCGCCCGCCGGGCGAGCGGCCTGGACGCCAATCGGCTGGCGCTTCTGGTGGCCGTGCTCGGTCGCCGCGCCGGAGTCGCGCTGGCCGGTCACGACGTCTACGCCAACCTGGCCGGCGGGCTGACCGTTGCCGAGCCCGGACTCGACCTGCCGTTGGCGCTTGCTCTCGCGTCATCGCTGCGCGACCGACCGGTCACCGCGGCGACGGTCGCGATCGGGGAGGTCGGCCTGCTCGGTGAACTGCGAGCCGTGAGCGGCCTGGATCGCCGGCTTCGCGAGGCCGCCCGACTCGGATTCCGGCGTGCGATCGTGCCACGCGCCACCCGCGACACCGGTTCCGGCGCAGAGGGCATGCAGCTCGTCCTCGTTGGCACACTGCGGGAGGCGATCGAGCTCGCCCTGGCGCCTGCTGCGCCCCGCCGCTCCGAGGCGCCCGGGGTGACCCCGGCGCGGGCTGGCCGGGTCGATTGAGGGCTCGCTCCAGGCCGGCGTCCGGGCCGGCCGCCGGGTGGCGAGCGAGGCTCAGCGGAACGTGGCGAGGGGCTGCACGCGATGCTAGGCTGACCGGCGCGTCCCCGGCCGGCGCCGGCCGGAGCGCGAACCAGCCCCGACGACCGAGGAGAGGGTGATCCTCTACATCCGCATCCTGGGTGCCGCGCTCGGGGGACTGACCGGCATCGCCCTCGTCAGCGCCAACCAGGGGTTGTTCGCCGAGACCCCCAACTCCGGTCTCCTTGTCGCGACGTGGGTCGTGGCCTGGTTCATCGTCGGCTTCGCCATCCTGCCGTACCTCACCGTCGTCCCGGCCGGCTGGCTGATCCGCCAGGTCCAGCAGCTGTCGACGGCCGAGTTCGTCGCGGCCGTGGTGGGCCTGCTCATCGGCCTCCTCATGGGCGTCCTGCTGGGCCTGCCGCTGTCGACCATTCCGCCGCCGCTCGGGACGTGGCTGCCGATTGGTGTGTCGCTGTTCCTGGGGCTCGGCATGGCCGGTCTCACGGTCGCCAAACGCGGCGATCTCACGGCCGCGGCCGAGGCAATCGGGCTCGTTCGACGGGCGGACTCGGACCCCGGCCGGCCCCTCCGCAGCGGCGAGCCTCACATCGTCGTCGACACCAGCGCGATCATCGACGGCCGCATCGCCGAGATCGTCGAGTCGGGCTTCATCTACGGCACCCTCATCGTCTCCCGCTTCGTGCTCGAGGAGCTCCAGCACATCGCCGACAGCTCCGACACGCTGCGAAGGAATCGCGGTCGGCGCGGCCTCGAGATCCTGGCCCGAATGCAGAAGGACTCGCCGACGCCGGTGATGATCGTGGACGACGACGTGCCTGATGTGCCGGAGGTCGACGGCAAGCTCATCGCGCTCGCCAAGAACCACGGCGGCGCCATCCTGACCAACGACTTCAACCTCAATCGCGTCGCCGAGTTGCAGGGCGTCCGCGTCCTGAACATCAACTCGCTGGCCAATGCCGTGAAGCCGGCCGTCCTGCCCGGCGAGGAGCTCCACGTGCGCGTGATCCAGGACGGCAAGGAGCCCGGGCAGGGCGTCGGGTTCCTCGACGACGGAACGATGATCGTGGTCGAGGGCGGATCGCGGTTCATCGACAAGGACATCGACGTGTCCGTGACGCGAGTCCTCCAGACGGTTGCCGGGCGCATGATCTTCGCCCAGCCACGCCTCGATTGACCTCTCTTCGCAAAGGGACGGACGCGGCGGGCGGCGCGGCGGCGGACGTGGCTGCGAGCGCGGCGGCGGACGCGACGAAGGGCACCGTGGCGGACGCAATCGTCGTCGCCGCCGGAGCGTCGAGCCGAATGGGCGGGATCGACAAGCTCGCCGCGATGGTCCACGACCGGCCCCTGCTCGCCTGGTCCCTGGACGCGATCGCCGCGGCTCCGGCCGTCGAGCGGATCGTGGT
>JALZAF010000107.1 GCA_030948505.1 Chloroflexota bacterium | reverse complement strand
GGCTCGGGCTGGCTGAGTGGCTGGAGCTCGGGCTCGACGACTGGCTGGAGCTTGCGCTCGGGCTGGCCGAGTGGCTGGAACTCGGGCTCGACGACTGGCTGGAGCTCGCGCTCGGGCTGGCCGAGTGGCTGGAGCTCGGGCTCGAGGAGTGGCTGGAGCTCGGTCTCGAGGACTGGCTGGAGCTTGCGCTCGGACTGGCCGTGTGGCTCGAACTCGGGCTGGCCGAGTGGCTCGAACTCGGGCTGGCCGAGTGGCTCGAACTCGGGCTCGCCGAGTGGCTGGAGCTCGGGCTCGACGACTGGCTGGAGCTTGCGCTCGGGCTGGCCGAGTGGCTGGAGCTTGCGCTCGGGCTGGCCGAGTGGCTGGAGCTCGGGCTGGCCGAGTGGCTGGAGCTCGGGCTCGAGGAGTGGCTCGGCTTGATCGTTCCGTTATTGCCGTTGGCCGCGGCCCCAAGTGCCGACGGGCCCAACACCGACAGCCCGATCAGCGCCGCCGTCGCAAACCAACCGAACCAGCGAATAGGATGATGGCGCGACAAGACGACGCTCGGATTCATCGAAGTCCTTTCCATGACCTTGGGAGGAAGAGGGCCTCCACGCCCTGCGTCCCCGCGCCGTTCCCACGGCGTCCCCTATCGTGTCTGACTCGGATAGTACTCGTCCAGTACCGAAGTACCAGCATTAAAGGTGAGAAACCTCACCTAACCCCACTTCAGTCCCTGCTTTTTCGGTGCGTCAATGCACCGCGGCATGAAGAAGGGTCCCTGCGCATCGGGCGATGGAGGACGCCACGCCCCGAACCGGGAGCCCGGTACGATGTCGCTGCCAGCCCAAAGGAGTCGCCGTGCCGGTTCGCCGCAGCGAGACCGCGGATCCAGCCCCGTCCCTGAGGGACCAGGCCCGACACGCGACCGAGCGGGCGTTGGCGCGGGCAATCGCCTCGGGCAATCTGCCGGCTTTGCCCGACGGGTCCGAGGCACCGTCCGTCGAGGTCGAGCGACCGGCGCAGCCCGAGCACGGCGACCTCGCAACCAGCGTCGCGCTGAAGCTCGCACGACCGTACCGCCGGCCGCCGATGACGATCGCGGCGGCGATCGCCGCAGAGCTGCAGGCGGAGATAACCAACGGGCCTGATGTCTCGCCATTCGCATCGGCCGAGGCCGCGGCGCCGGGTTTCATCAATCTCCGCTTTGCTGACCGAGCCCTGGCCGACATGGTCGACGGCGTGCTGGCCGCGCCAGAGCGCTGGGGGCGTACAGGTGTCGCCGTGCGGCCGCGGTCGGTGAATGTCGAGTTCGTCTCGGCCAACCCGACCGGGCCGCTGACGATCGGCAATGCGCGCGGCGCGTTCGTGGGTGATCTGCTGTGCCGGGTGCTCGAAGCGGGCGGGCAGCGTGTTACGCGCGAGTACTACTTCAACGATTCAGGTGGCCAGATCCGGAACCTGGGCGCTTCGGTGGCTGCGATCCGGCGGGACGAGCCGGTCCCCGAGGATGGCTACCACGGTGACTATGTCGCGGACCTGGCGGCGTCGCTACCCGACGATATCTGGCAAGCGGCGACGGCGGCCGGTGCCGACACGGATGGCCTGCTCGGCCAGTGGGCCGCCGAGCGGGTGCGCTCGGGCATCGAGGCCAGCCTCGAGACCCTGGGCGTCCACTTCGATGTCTGGAAGAGCGAAGCGTCCCTTCACGCCGAGGGCTGGGTGGAGCGGGCAGTCGACCGCCTCCGCGAACGTGGCCACGTCTACGAGCAGGACGGCGCGCTGTGGTTCCGCTCGACCGAATTCGGAGACGACAAGGACCGGGTGATCATCCGCTCCAATGGCGCGCCCACCTACTTCGCCGCCGACATCGGCTATGTGACCGAGAAACTGAGCCGGGGTTTCGACCACCTGATCTACATCTGGGGCGCGGACCATCACGGCACGGTCGCTCGCCTGCGCAACGCCGCCGAGGCGATGGGTTATGACAAGGAGGCGGTCCAGGTCCTCCTGTATTCGTGGGTGCGATTCGTCCGCGATGGGGTAGAGGTCAGCATGTCAAAGCGGGCCGGCGACTTCATCACCCTCGACGAGCTGCTGGCCGAGGTCGGCGTCGATGCCGCGCGCTGGTTCTTCGCGTCACGTGCACCCACGACAGGCATCGACTTCGACATCGAGCTGGCGAAGCGCCAGTCGAGCGAGAACCCCGTGTACTACGTCCAGTACGCGCACGCCCGGATCGCGTCGATCCTGCGCAAGGCAGCCGAATCCGGCCTGGCGCCGGCCACGACGGTCGGCGGCATCCTTGTCGGTCCTCCGGAAGCGGCCCTCGCCCGAGCCCTCGTCCGCTACCCCGAGGTCGTCGAGGACGCGGCGCAGGCGGAGGAGACGCACGGGATCACCGCCTTCGCCACCGAGCTGGCGACGACGTTCCATGCCTTCTATCGCGATGCGCGCGTCGTCGATCCCGATGAGCCGGAGCGGTCGCGGGGCCGGCTGGCGCTGGCGGCCGCGGCGAAGACGACACTGGCCAACGCCCTCGGGCTGCTGGGGATCTCCGCGCCCGAGTCGATGTAGGGGAGCCGGCCGCGCCGGCGGCACCGCTCAGTTGCCGGTCGCGCCCAGGACCGAGTCCAGCCTGGTCGCGACGGTGGTGTCGCTTCCGATGAGGACGCTGACCCGCTTCGAATTCGGTGTCGAGGCGATGGTGCTGGGCGAGGCCAGCCGGCCAACGACCCGGCCTGCTGCGTCGGCGAATTCGGTCGCATCGGCACGGGTGTCCCATTCGGTGATGATCGCGATGGCCCAGGCGCCGCCGGGACCGTCGAGCAGAGCGACGCGGTCGCCGCCCCAGCCTGAAACCGCCGCGCTGGCGGCCGGCACACCATCGACGGCCGACCTGAGCCAGATCCCGAGCTGGAATTCGCCCAGTGTGTCCTGCAGCGATAGCTTCCAGCCGCTACCCATGCGGCCGGCCAGATCTGCCGGCAGGGCAACGGCGACAGGGGCCTCGTGCGCCGTGTATTTCTCGGGGTGGAGGATCTGCTCGGTCGAAGCCGGCGGATCGCGGAATGCTGCGTTCACAGCGGCCCAGCCGCCGGTCGCCTGCATCCCGGCGATGAACTGCATTCCGCTGGTGTACGGGAACTGGAGTGTCTGCAGCAGGACGGGCGGCATCTTCTGCATGACCTGCACCGCGGCAGGGTCGAGGGCGGCCTGCAGCAGCTCGAGGGTTTCCGCCGCGCTCAGGTTCTGCTGGGTCCAGATCGTCTGGACCGTGACGGCATCGCCTTCGACGAGCGACAGCCGCGCGAGGCCGCGGTCGCCCTGGCCGATCTGTGAGATGTCGAGCGCCTTGAGATTGAACGTCTGGTCCTGCAGCGCATGCGTGTACTCGTGGGCGAACGTGACTCGTTCGACCGGCCCGATCGTGCCGGTTTTCGACACCACGTACAGCTGCTTGTCATCCGGGCTGTAGAAACCTGCGACCTGGCTGCCGAGGAGCTCCACGTACAGGTCGGCCAGTGACGCGTCGCGCGGGAAGAGGCCCATCCCCTTGAGCAGGCGCTCGTTGGCGGCCACGACGTCGGGCGGGTTATCGCGCTTGAAAGCCTCCGCAACGCGCGCCTTGAGTTCCGTTTCGTTGAGGATCCTGGGGTCGACCGGGCTTTTCGGCTGGAGACCGCGGATTGCGACCACCTGGCCCTCGATCGTCTTGTAGACCGCGCTGGGGTCCGCCCCGGGCGTCGGCGACCCGGCCCCGTGCGGCGACGCGCTGGCGGACGATGCGACCGAAGGCGATGGCGACGTAGAGGCGGTCGCTCCCACCGACGGGGACGCCGTCGGCCACGGCACGGCCAGGTTGCAGGCACTCAGCGCGAGGGCTACGGCCACGCCGCCGGCCAGGATGCGGGCGCGGTGCCGGAGGGCGCCGAAGGGCGAAACGAGCATCGCCCGATTGTGGCAGGCGACCCCGGTCCCGCCATGGGCCGGCGGTCCGGTTTGGCGGCCGGACGAGCGGCTGTCGGGACATGTTGCTTTCTTAATCGCTTCGGGCCTCGGGTCTGAACGTCGGCGGCTTAGCGTAGCCATCGGACCGAACCCTCCAAGGTTCCATCCTCCCTCCCTCCGACCGGGGGCGCCGATTGGGCAGGCGCCTCCGGTCTCTCTTTTTGGCG
>JALZAF010000018.1 GCA_030948505.1 Chloroflexota bacterium | reverse complement strand
GCGTCGCCCGGAGCGGCCGGCGCGCGACCCTTGAGGGTGACCGCTTTCATGGCTCGCGACCGCAGCCCCATGCCGACCCGCAGCATGCGCTTGAACTCATCCTCGCTCATTCGCATCACGGCCGGCGATTCCGGCCTCGCCTGGGCGACCAGGGCCAGGTGCCTGTCCAGGGCCTGGCCGGCCGGAGCGTTGGCCGCCCGCAGCTCTGAGGCGATGAAGCCGATCTTGTCGACCGCGGCATAGGTCACGACCGGGTTGGCGCGCAGGATCACGGCGATGGCATGGGCCGGTTCAGGCAGCACGGTGGCCAGCGAAGCGAGCTCGTCGCGGGCGGGGTGGTCGTCGGCCAGTTCATAGCGGGGCGGCTCGACGCTCGGCCGCCTGACCAGCCGGTTCGCGATAAGCACCCGAAGCGCCGTCTGAACCGAGCTGACCGGCGAGCCGATGATGTGCGACAGATCGGCCAGGCGGAGGCCATCCGGTGCCTGGCTCAGGGCCAGGACGATGTCGAAGCCGATCGGGGACAGCGTCAGGCGACGCCCACTGGTCGCCATCGCGGTCGACGGCCTGCCGTCAGCGCGAGGCGAGGGCGCGTCGAGCGAGGGCGTAGGCCTCGTCGTGGCGTCCGAGCGCGGCGAGCGAATCAGCCCACGCGCTGAGGATCTGGCGGCCCCGCGAAGGCGGAGCGCCGTGCTCGGCCAGCTCTGCTGCGCGTTCGAACGTTGCCGCCGCATCGTCATGCCGGCCGAGTGCCGACAGGGCACGGGCGCGCGTCACCAGCGCGTCGAGCAGCGCCTTCTGATGCTCCGTTCTCTCCGCCAGCGCGATGGCCTCATCGGCCAGCTCAAGGGCTCGTTTCGCATCGCCTGCGTCGAGCTCGATGGTCGCTTCCGTATCCGCGAGATTGCTGGTGAGCCGGTCGTCACCACTCGCCGAGGTCCGGGCGGCGCGGATCGTGTCGCGAGCCCGATCCACGTTGCCCACGGCGGAGTAGGCGAGGGCCAGCTGGTTCTCCACGATCGTGGCTTCCAGGTCCGATTCGGCTGCCCGCAGCAGGGCGAGGGCCTGGCCACCGGCGCGGATGGCCGCTTCGTAGTCGCCGGCGTTGCGATAGGCGGTCGCCAACGCCGAGTGGAAGGTTCCGCGGCGGCGGGTGTCGAGCTCGGCGGCAAGTGCCCGTGCTTCCTCGAGGTAGGCCAGCGCGGCCGTCGGCTGACCCTGATAGGTCTCGAGCATGGCGAGGCCGATGAGGACGCGCGTCTTGAAATCCGCTCCGAGATCGAGCCCGCCACGGACCCGCTCGAGGATCGAAAGGGCGAGGGCGCGGGCCTCGTCGGGGTTGTCCTGCTGCATGTGGGCTGAGGACAGCCAGTACTCCGCGCGGGCCCGGTCGGCCTCGCGACCAAGGCCGGCGTATATCTCCGCTGCCTCACTGGCCGGGCGGATTGCCTCCGCCGGTCGGTAGAGGCGACAGTGTGCCTCGGCAATACCTGTCAGCAGATCCGCCCGGGTGCCTCGCTCCTCTGTCTGCTCCAGCAGGCCGTCGTACCCATCGAGGGCGGCCTGCCAGTTGCCCGAGGCGAGAGCGAGATCGGCCTCGAGGCGCGCCCACGCGCGCCTGGGATCCGAAAGCACCTCCGAGGCGGTCTTCCCGAGGCGTGGCGCGAGGTAGTTGAGGGCGGCCATCGACGGCTTGGCGATGCCGTTCTCGAGGGCGCTGATGTAGGCCTTCGTGTAGCGCTCGCCGGCAAGTTTTTGCTGTGTCAGCCCGGCGGCGAGTCGGGCCTCCCGCAGGCGCTGGCCGATCGCGTGCGCCAGCGGACGGTCATCGACGACGACGCGACGTCGGGTCTTGGTGCTGCTCATGGCCGGCATTGTACAGCATGGTCATCTGCGCCTTGACGCCAAGAAAAAACCGGTCCAGCGGGACCTCGAGGCGATCGGCCAGGAGCGCGAGCGCCGGCAGCGACGGCACTGTCCCGCCGGTCTCGACCGCCGAGACGAAGCCGCGCGTCAACGGAGCCCCGAGGGCCGCCTGGGTCATTCCTTTCGCCCGTCGCTGGCGGCGGAGCTCGCGCCCGATCGCGACCGACAACTCACTGCCTGGCCCAGCACGACGATGTTTAGCAATACTTGACTTTCGCACCGGCCAAGACTAGCATCCCCGGCATTCCGTGCCAATGCCCCGCGCACGGTGCCCGTGGAGGTCTGGAAATGCGTGCCCGGTCATTCAAGTTGTTCGTCTCGGCATCGATCGCGACGCTGTGGTCGCTGCTGGCCGTCGCTGCGGCGTTCGCCGGCGACGCGGGGGGCCCCTTTCCGAAGTAGGCCCACACAGAGCAAGGCGCCCGCTTCCCTTGGGGGAGAAGCGGGCGCCTGTTGCTGTCCGGTTCGGAGTCGGGGCCGCGGGTTGGTGGCCCCCGTGTCAGGGCGCCCCTGAGGCGATCGCGGGCGGCGCGCTGGCGGGCGGCGCGCTGGCGGACGCCGGCGGTGCGGACGCCGGCGGTGCGG
>JALZAF010000017.1 GCA_030948505.1 Chloroflexota bacterium | reverse complement strand
GCGGCCATGAGCGCGACGACGATGGCGCGCGACACGACGGGGCTCAGGCGGAGGGTCATGCCAGCCGGACGATACGCGGTCGCGTTCGGTTCCCGTTCGTACAACCGAATAGAGGCGCGAGCTCAACGGCTCCTTCGTGACGAAGGATCGATTGGTACCTTTGCGGAGTGACACCGCTGCTCGCCATCGCCGCGTTCGGGATCGGCGCTGTCATCGTCGTGGTCGCAACGGAGGGGCTGCTTGAGGGCCTCGTCGACGTGGCAACCGCGCTCCGGATCGCCCCGTTCGTCGCGAGCGTCATCCTGTCCGGCCTCGAAGCCGAGAACATCGCCGTCGGTCTGGCGGCCGGGCAGCGGGGCCAGGCCGAGATTGCGCTCGGGACAGTCTTCGGCGGGGCCACGTTCCTGCTCTGCACGGCGCTCGGCCTGGGCGCGCTAATCGCGCCGTTGGAGGCGCGGCTCCCACGCGGCGTCATCCTCCTGGTGCCCCTAGCCACGCTCCTTGCCGGGCTGCCGATCCTCTTCGGCGAGACCCCCCGGTGGACTGGCGTCGTCCTGCTCGCGGCGTTCGGGCTCGCCCTCGGCTACCTCGTCCGGGCCTCACGCGGGCACCGCTTCACGGCCAATGAGGAGGAACGCGGAGCCGGACGCGGACGGTCACTCGGCAGAGCGGCACTCGTGACCGCGGGCGGGATCGTCGTCATCGCGATCGGCGGAGAGTTCGTCGCGATCGGTGCTGAGGGGCTCATCGCGACGATCGGCCTCTCGGCTGGCCTAGTCGGGATGGTCATCACACCGGCCGCGATCGAGGCCGAAGAGGTCATCCGCCAGGTCATCCCGGCCCGGCGTGGCTACGGTGACGTGAGCGCCGGTAACGCGGTCGGGACCGTCCTCTACTTCGTGCTATTCAATCTCGGGCTGATTTCACTCCTCACCCCGGTGACGGTGCCAGATCGTGTCCGGGTCTTCGACTGGCCATTCCTAGTCCTCGCGGCGACGATCGCCGCGTTATTCCTGCTGCGAGGTCGGGTCGGCCGCGCCGAGGGCGCCGTGCTCGCCGGGCTCGGCGTGCTGTACGCCGCCTTGCACGTTTTCCGGTTCTAGGCGCATCCCTGGAGCTGTCGCATGGCCGGGAGGATCTGGTCGTTGAAGTTCCGGATCCCCGTGTCGATCTGATCCGGCTTTCCCTGGATGGTGCTCTGGCGAGCGAACATCGATGACACCTCCACCGACGCTGGACGTGGGACGGCCGAAAGTAGGGCATCCGGCGTCGGCAATGCAAAAGGGGTGAAGGGCCTCGCGCGGCGGTCGTGCGCTTTGGGCCCCCGGCCGATCCTGACCTCTCGATTGTACGCGCGATGGGAACAGGCTCGGCAGGGTTCGCCAAGCCGAGGCAGGCGAGCGACTGCCCACCTGGCGGCCGCATGGAGGCCCGGTGTCAGCGGTCGGCCTCCACCGATTACTTCGCGCGCCGCTTGTGGGCCGGGATGACCTTGGCGCTCCCGGCGGCCGGCCGGAGCGTGCTCTCGTGCCCGTCGTCCCAGACCACCCGATAGCGCGTCCCGTAGGAAGCCTCGATGATCTCGAGGATGTCGCCCTCCCGGGTGGGCTGACCCACCTTCTCTGACTCGATAACGATCCGGTCGCGGGTCTTGCTGACCATACCGATCACCTCCGTGCCCGCCATCACGCCCCGGACCTTCGTGGATGCTCGCTCGCGCGAGGGTCGAGACACCGCCCAATCGTGCCACCGATGACGACATCCGGCCAGTACCGCCCGCTAACAACCAGCTGCGGCGGGCTGGCTAACACCTGCGACTCGGCGAACGTGCCGCGGATGACGGACTTCGTGGAACCGAACAAATCCGCTCGACCCCGACCGACTTGCTCGAGCGGAAATTCTTCACGTCGGAGGCGGCCGCCGGGCGCCGACTAGCCGAAGCAGCTACCGCCTGGACGCCTAGCAGGTCACGTGCAGGACGGCGTTCACCTCGTCCGGCTCGAGGTCGGCGATCAGGCGACAGGCTGCCTCGGTGGGCAGCGCGACGATCGCGACGTTCCGGCGGGCGGCCTCCTTGTAGACCTGCGCCATGATCGGCAGGAGACCGTCCGCCCCGGTGCCCACGATCACGCTGGGGCCGGCCCACGGGATCGACTCCTTCGCCGACAGCGGGGTATGGCCGAACCGATCGCGGTAGGGCTTTGAGGGCTTCTTGTGGCGCCTGCGGACCTGGCCGCGTTCGATGACGACGTCGGCCTCGTACCGCTTCCCCTCGACCTCAAGGTCCCCGAAACCCAGCACTCGTGCCTTCATCGCGCTCCTCGTCGCTGCCCGCAGTGATCGACTCCGCGCGTTGCCTACCGTCGAAACGTGCCGAAACGACGCTTTCCGGCAAGCACCCCGGGGCCCTTCGAGGAAGTCGATCCAGCGCTCCGGCCGCTCGGGGTCGACCGCAAGGTGCCGGGCAATGGGAATCCGAACGTCGTCACGGCTGCGGCAGACGGCTATCCGGTGTTTCTTATCGATCCAAACTGAGACCACTACCGTCAATTCGTCCGTCTTGTGTACACGAACCAGCCGATGGCCGCGACGACGATGACGACCGCCCCGACGATGAGGAGCTCACGCCCGGCGAGCTTCAATCCGAAGATCGTGATCGCGAGCAGCATGACCTTGCCCTCCTAGGGCCCGCACTGTAGCGCTCTCGGAGGGCAAGTCTCGCCACCCGTCCCGGTCACACGCCCGCCGCTCCATTTATCGCGGCACCGGCGCCCCCGCCTGGATGGCGCGCGCTCGGGCCTTCAGCTCATCGCCGGGAACAGCGGGATGATGGCAGAGGGTCCTCGCGGCCGGGCGACCGCGCAGCTACCATCGCGGCGTCTGGTCTAGACGGCGATCAGCCGCGTATCCTGACCTCGCCCCTGGCGTCGGTGCTAGACCAGCGCCGCACGCCGGCATTTCTGGGGTGGTGCGGCGGCGAGGATCGAGGAGCAGAAGCCTGGTCGTCGGAACGGTCACTGGCCCGGGCGCGTGGACGCGGGTCACGAGCGTCACCGAGTCGCCAGCGACGGTCACGATCACCGTCAGTTCACTCCTGATTCAGCTCGGGCCGGGAACAGCCGTCGGCATCCCCGTCGAATCCGTCGCGAAGCTCCATGACCCCATCGGCAGTCGAACCGTCCTCGATGGGAGTAGCGGCTTGCCCGTCCTGCGAACTCGATGACCGAGGAGAGGATCGTGCGCACCAGCGGGGCGGCCACGTTCGCCGCAGTCCTCCTGCTGTCGGCATCGGCGTGTGGCGCGACCGGGTCGCCAGCACCAGTTGTCACGCCGGGCATGCCGGGATCGGGAGCACCGACCGTCGCACCATTCACCGCACCGCCCGCGACGCCGACCCCCGCCCCGTC
>JALZAF010000009.1 GCA_030948505.1 Chloroflexota bacterium | reverse complement strand
TACGCTGACCAAGCGCACCTATCCCGTGAGATTCGGGCGCTGGCCGGGACGACGCCGAGAGGGCTACTCCTCGAGCTGGCCCGAAGCAGCCAGAGGAGCAAACAGGTCGACTGGCGTGCCGTCCGGGTCGTGGACGACGGCGTAGCGCATGCCCCAGAAGGCGTCCCAGGGCGCGAGGTGGCCCTCATAGCCGGCGCCGGTTAGCTCGGCCCAGGCAGAGTCGACCTCGGCCGGGCTGTCACAGGCGAAGGCAAGGGCGACGCGGTGGCCGCCTCCCGGTCGGGTCCAGCCCGGGTCGAAGGAACGGATGGTCTCTTCCGTGTCCCACGCCACGAGCAGGCCGGCCCCCAGGTCGGCATGCACATGCGGCTGACCGTCGGCATCGGGCGGGATGTCAAGGCCCAGGCGGCGGTAGAAGGCCAGGGTGGTGGCCATGTCGGATACGACCAGTTCGAGGATAGCGGGACGAAGCTTCATGCGGCGATGCTAGCGAGCTTTGGGGGCGGAATCTTGGACGTTTCGGACGTGGAAAGCCGGCCCCTGACGTCAGTTGTCAGGCGAACCTCAACTGCCGTCCGAGTCCCTGGGCCTCAGCCTTGGCGAGGATTGTCTGACCCAGCGCAATGTCGGACAGGGACAAGCCGCGATGCCAGAACAGGATCGTCTCATCCGCACTCGCACGACCGGGTTTGGCTCCGACCACTTCTCACACAACTCCGCGTGCAGCGTCGCCTCCCTGCGCCTGCCGGCGTCGACATGGGCGCGCAGCGATCCCAAACGGCCGGTGCGGCACTGGCCCCAGTCGTCGACGACGACCTTGTCCATGATGTCTGTGAGCGACAGCTCGACCGCGCAGATGGTGCCATAAGGCACCACGAGCGAACCGGGCTGGATCCACTCCGTCTTGAGCCACGGAGCGGGTTCGGTCAATCGCGTCGCCTCGACGACGATGTCCGCGCCGCGGACGCAGGACTCCCAATCGTCGGTGACGGCGATGGCCTTACCGAGGTCGCGGGCCAGACGGGCGGCCAGGGCCTGCCGGCTCTCGAGTCGACGCGAACGCACCCGGATCTCGCCCAGGTCGAAGAGGTGGTCCAGCAGGCGCACATTCCAGTAGGACGTCCCCCTGGCGCCGATGTGGCCCAGGACCCTCGCGTCTTTCCGCGCCAGGTGGAGCGCGCCGAGGGCGGTCATCGGGCCGGTCCGCATCGCGGTGATCGCCGTCGCGTCCAGCACAGCCACGGGCATGCCGGTGTCGGGGGCGAACAGGTTGAGCAGCGCCATCTCCGAGGGCAGCCCGCGCGCAAAGTTGTCGACGTAGTCGCCCACGATCTTCACCCCGGCCAGGCCCATCGGCGCCACGTAGCCGCGGAGGACGTTGAAATGCCCGTGAAACGCGGGATCCGGCTCCAGTTGCACCCGCGGCTCGATGACCGTCTGGCCCGACCCCTGCGCCCCGCAGTCCCGCCTCCACCGTCTGCGCCAGAGCGGAGCAGGTCGGCGAGCTCGGGGTGGCAGCCGTACTCGGCCCAGCCCCAGCTAGGACTGACTGCAAAGCGTCCCGGAGCGTCGGATCGGCGCCGGCGTCGAGGAGTACTTTCGCGGCTTGGACATGGCTGTTCTGGGCCGCCAGGTGAAGGGCGGTCACGCCCCGGCCGTGGTCCGGGCCGCCGACGGTGCCCCGGTGATTGGGCTCGACGCCGAGCCCGAGCGGCCGGCGACCGGCGCCCGCGCGGCCGATCGGGGCCGCCCAGATCAGAGCGGTGCCGCGGTAAAGGGTCGGCGTCGGGCCGGGCGCCGAGCTCCACCAGCAGCGGCAGCGCGTCCACGCGGTCGCTCTTCGCCACCCAGACGAGCGCTTCGTCGAGCACCTCCTGGGGGTCGTCCGAGGGCTGCCAGGCCGGGAAGCCGCCGTGGGGGACGGTAGAAGCCACGATGCGCGCCCGCCTCGGGCGTTCCCACCAAAGCCCGGATCCAGTCCAACCGTCCGAGTCCGGCCGCGACCCGCAGGTTGCTGGCGCCGCGGTCCAGCACCAGACGGACGGTGGCGAGGTCGCCGGCCATACCCAATAGGTCATTGCCGTTCCGTCCGCGCGACCCTCGTAGTAGGCGACGTCGGTGTGAAACGGCTGTTCCAGGCCGGCCCGCTCCATTGTGTCCCTCATGATGCCCGTCGGGCGCAGCTCCAGGCGCAAGAAGGTGTGCTGCCTGCCCGGCGGCGTCAGATCGAGGAGGCCGGTCCGGGCGCTGGATTCGGGTTCAGCACCACGGGCGCACGCGGCGCCTGCGAGAAGTTGAAGTCGGCGCTGAGGTCGCCCAGCTGCGTGGCGCTCTCGCGCACGCCCGGCCGGGGATCGGGGCGGCCGTCGGTCTTGGGGTCGAGCCGCTGGCCGCCCAGGAAGTCGTCCTCGATGAACTTGGCGTAGGCGTCGTGGCTGAGCACCTGGTGATCGACGAAGCCGGCGCGGGCGTAGGGGCTGATGACGATGCCGGGCACTCTCAGCCCGTAGCCGTTCTGGTCGACCGTCGGCGGCACGACGTGGTCGTAGAAGCCGCCCCAGTCGTCCCAGGAGAGGAAGATCGCCGTGGAGCTCCAGTCCGGGCTCTGCATGATCGAGTTGATCAGCTCGGTGACGTAGGTCTGGCCGGCGCTGACCAGGGCTGGCGGGTGCTCGCTGGTCTGGCTGTTGGGCGTGATCCACGAGACGGCCGGCAGCTGGCCGCTCTTGGCGTCTGCAGAGAAGTGATCCAGGTCCTGGATGTTCTGGACCTGGTGATCCTGCTGCACAGTCGTGAAGCGCGGCAACGGGTTCCAGATGCCGGGCGTCCCTGCGTTTTGGCTCTTCTGCACACACGTCTGCTGGGTCGCGTCCTCGCAGTCTGGCTCGGTGCCGTTGGCGACGTAGTACTTCCAGCTGACGTGGTTCTTGTAGAGGAGGTAGGTGAGGTCGGTCCAGGCGTAGAGCGGGTCCACCGGCACACCGCGGGCGGGGCTCGAGGCCCCGTTGGCCTTCTTCTTGGCGCCGCCCGTATTGCCAGGCGGGTTGGGGTCCTGGAGAGCGTTGATGCAGCTCTGCGGGTCACTCGCCTGGGCGCACTTCGCGGCCCACTCCGAGACCAGGTAGAGGTGCTCGGGCAGGCTCCACGAAGCGTTGGGCTCGAACATGTGGTCCTGGAGCGTGAAGTCCTGGGCGTAGCTCCAGTAGTTGGGAATGTCGCGCGCGTCCTTGTAGCCCATGACGTCCCGGCCGGCGGCGTTCGTGCATTCGGGGTCGTTCGGGTTGGTGCAGCCGCGACGCCCGGCGGCGGCCTGGGCTACGAAACCGTCCATCTTGCCGCCATTGATGTCGGCGGTGGCGTTGACGGCGCCGTGAGGACCGCCCCCGTTCTTGTCAGTCGGGTCGTGGTACGGCTTGACGCAGCCCTGGGTGGCGGGGTCGGGCACGCAGACGGTGAACTGGCCGTTCTGGCGGGCCAGGCCGTCCACACCCGGATAGGTTCCGAAGTACTCGTCGAAGGAGCGGTTCTCCTGCATCACGATCACGACGTGCTGGATCTTGCTGAGGCCGCCTGAGGCCCGTGTGGTCTTGGTGGCCTGTGTTCCCGGCCCGACGCAGGCCGAGGCCAGCACCGCCCCACTTGCAACGAGCCCGAGCAGGGCGCGGATCTTCATCCACCTGATTCAAGCGACGGCGATGCGGGATTGGGTTGCCGGGACGTAAGAGCCGCGTAAGGGGGGCAACCCGGCCGCACGGCACGGTCGGGCTGCTCGTGATCTCGTCGAGGACCCTACCGGCTCATGGCGTCGGGAGCGGCCACGGGCAACGGCGCCGGCTGGACGATCCGGATGTTGTTGCCGAACGGGTCCCGGATCCCGATGTCGGTGCCGTAGGTCTGCTGGGTCGGCTCCTGGGTGAACTCGACACCCCGCGCTAGCAGCGTCTCATAGGTCTTCCGACAGTCGTCCGTCGTGAATCCGACGGTGAAGCCGGTCGCGCCCTTGGTCACCAACTCGCGAACCTGGGCCGCGGTGGCCTCGTCCATCGCCGGCGGCCCGGCGGTCTCGAGCAGGATCTCGCGTCCGGGCGCGCCCGGCACCCTGACCGTCAGCCAGCGCATGAAACCGAGGTCGAGGTCGTTGCTGACCTCGAGGCCCAGCTTCCCGACGTAGAAGTCGAGGGCCTGGTCCTGGTCGAGGACGAAGACACCGGAGATCGTGATGGCGTTCAACATGAGGACGACTCTATTGCCGCCGGCGGGGTCCGCGCTTCTCCAAAACTGCTCAGTGGTCCGCTCCGGACCACCAACCCTTTCGATGCTGAGTGCCGAGGTCTGCTCCAGAGCGTCGGAGGCGTTGCAGTCACGGCAACGCCGGAGGTACGGCCGACCTAGAGCCGGCCAACGTCGCCCATGCGGGGCGGGTCCACGCCATCGAGAAGCACGTCGGCACCGCCGGCACGGCCGCCCGCCGCCGGTAGGCGGTCGGCGTCTCGCCCACGATGTCTCGAAATGTGCGGACGAACGTGCCCAGGCTGGCAAAACCGACCTCGAGGCAGATGTCCGTCACGCTGTGGTCCTTCTCGCGAAGCAAGAACATCGCGCGCTCGACCCGTCGCCGCTGCAGGTAGCGGTGCGGCGTTTCGCCGAAGGTCGCTCGGAAGCTGCGAATGAAGTGCGCCTCCGACACGTGCGCGATCTGAGCGAGAGCGTGGACATCAAGTGGCTGCGCGTAGGCCCGGTCCATGGCGTCGCGGGCGCGGAGCAACCTGCGATTGGTCTCCTCCACGGCTCGGCTCACCCCGCCATCAAAGCACGCCGCGACGACCCCTTGACAGGGCAGAGGCACCCGACGCGCGTGCGATCAAGGTGCTGGACCGAGCCGGTCTCATCGCGGGGCGGCGAGGCGCATATCGGCCCACAAGATATCTTGGCTTGCCAGGCACACTCAGCATCTGAAAGATGTAGGTTGTGCTATCATCCAATTGGCTATGGTAGCTGATACTTTCTCGATGCAACTCAAGAAGCGACGGCGGAACCGATGGAGCCACCCGCAATGAGGAACCGGACACTGCTGACCGCTGCCGTGGCCGCAGCCGCGACGTATCTCCTCGATCCCCAACTCGGAGAGGATCGCCGCCAACGGGCGCTCGACTTCTGGCACGACAACCGCGGTGCAAGGGGAGATGTCGGTCGGGCGGCATCGCAGGTGGGTCGGACGGCGCGGCCGTTGATGAAACGGGTGAGCCATATGCACGTCGAGCCGGCGCTCGGAGGCAAGGAGGTCGGCGTGAGGCGAGTCTTGATCGGTGTGGCGCTCGGCGGTGTCATCGCGTACTTCCTGGATCCAAAGCGCGGTTCCGAGCGACGCCAGCAGGTGGTCGAAGCCTGGACGCAAAGGCGTGATCAGGCGACCCGCGCGGGTCGCTCCGCGATGTCGCAGGCGAGCGACTTGGTCAAACCGCAGGTCCAGGAGATCAGCAAGCACGTGACCGCATCGGCTGAGGACGTGAAGGAGACTCTGAAGAAATAGGAGACGGCGTAGGGTATCGATTGCAGCAGTAGGCACTCATAGGAAGAGGAGAAGGAGATAGTGTCGCTCAATCCCGGTGGACTCATTGCGTGGATCATCGTTGGTCTGATCGCCGGCTTTCTGGCCGGCAGGGTCGTCAAAGGCGGAGGTTTCGGGCTGATCGGAGATCTTGTGGTCGGCCTGATCGGCGCGCTGATCGGCGGCTTCCTGGTCGGTCTGTTCGTCCAGAGCAGCGTCGGCCTGATCGGCAGCATCGTGGTCGCATTCATCGGCGCCGTGATCCTGCTCGCGATCTTGCGAGCGGTGACGGGAAGTCGAGCCAAAGCCGCTTAACTGTCCGACAGGTTCAGTCGGGTTCGTAGCCGAGGTTGGGGCGCAGCCAGCGCTCCGCCTCGGCCACCGTCATGCCTTTCCGCGCGGCGTAATCTTGGACCTGGTCCGCGCCGACCTTGCCCACGGTCAGGTAGTGGCTCTCCGGATGCCCGAAATACAGGCCTGAGACCGAGGCCGGCGGCGTCATCGCGAAGGTTTCGGTCAACTGGATCCCAACGTCCCGAGCTCCCAGCAGGTCGAAGAGTGTGCGCTTCTCCGAATGATCGGGGCAGGCCGGGTAGCCGAAGGCCGGCCGGATGCCGCGGAAGCGCTCCCCCACGAGATCGTCGTGCCCCAGCTTCGGTCCCACCTCGTACCATTCGCGCCGCGCCACCTCATGCAGGTATTCGGCAAAGGCCTCCGCCAGACGGTCGGCCAGCGCCTTCACGATGATCGCCCGGTAGTCGTCGTGCTCAGCCTCGAAGCGGGCGGCCAGCTCGGCGGCGCCGAGTCCAGCGGTTAAGGCAAAGGCACCGATGTGATCCCCGGCCGGGGCGATGTAGTCGGCCAGCGAGCGGTTCGGGCGCTCGTCTCCGTGGTCGACCTGCTGCCGCAGCATCGGGAATCGGACCCCGTTCTCGAGGACGATGTCGTCACCGTCAGCGTGCGCCGGCCAGAAGCCGTATACGCCCTGCGCCTGGAAGAGGCCGCCGCCCACGACGTCCTCCAGCAGCTCCTGCGCGTGGCCGAAGAGCTCCCGCGCCGCGGGCCCCATCTGGGGGTGGTCGAGGATCGCGGGAAAGCGGCCGCGCAGCTCCCAAGCGTGAAAGAAGAACGTCCAGTCGATGTACTCGCGGAGCGTGGCCAGGTCCGGTTCGACCACACGCACGCCCGTGAAGCCGGGCTCCCGCAGGTGGGAGAAATCGAGCCGGGCGCGGCGCTCGCGGGCCAGATCGATCGGGATCAGGAGGCGCCGAGTCTTGGCCGCGTGCTGCTCGCGGAGACGCTCCTGGTCGACCCGATTCTCACGGTCTAGCCGCCGGCGCCGCTCCGGCTCGAGCAGCGTCGATACCACGCCCACCACTCGGGATGCGTCCAGGACGTGGACGGTGGGCTGGCCGTACTCGGGCGCGATGCGCACCGCGGTGTGCTGTTTGGAGGTCGTGGCGCCACCGATGAGGAGCGGCAGCTCGAGCCGGCGCCGGCTCATCTCTTTGGCCACGCCCACCATCTCGTCCAGCGAGGGGGTGATCAAGCCCGACACCCCGACCACGTCCGCGCCCTGCTCGACCGCCGTGTCCAGGATGCGATCGGCCGGGACCATGACGCCGAGGTCGATCACCTCGTAACCGTTGCAGCCCAGGACGACACCGACGATGTTCTTACCGATGTCGTGGACGTCGCCCTTGACGGTGGCCAGCACGATCTTGGCCCGGGCCGCAGCCGCGCCCGGCTCGGCGGCCATGAACGGTTCCAGGTAGGCGACGGCCCGCTTCATGGCGCGGGCACTCTTGACCACCTGGGGCAGGAACATCTTGCCCGCGCCGAAGAGGTCGCCCACGACCTTCATACCGTCCATCAGCGGGCCTTCGATGACGGCCAGCGGCCGGCCCAGCTCCTGCCGCGCCGCCTCCGTGTCCGCCTCGATGAAATCGACCACGCCGTGCACGAGCGCGTGCTCCAGGCGAGCGGCCACGGGCGCGTCGCGCCACGCCACGTCGTCCTCGCGGCGCTGGGTCTCGCCGCTCACGGTGGAGGCGTAGGCGACCAGGCGCTCGGTGGCGTCGGGGCGGCGGTCGAAGATCGCATCCTCGACCAGGTCGAGAAGGTCGCGCGGGATGTCCTCGTACACGGCCAGCTGGCCGGCGTTGACGATGCCCATGTCGAGGCCGGCGGCGATGGCGTGGAACAGGAAAGCGGAATGGATCGCCTCGCGCACCCGATCGTTGCCGCGGAAGGCGAAAGAAAGGTTGGAGATGCCGCCCGAGATCTTGACCCCGGGGCAGCGCAGCTTGATCTCGCGCACTGCCTCGATGAAGGCTCGCGCGTACGTCGCGTGCTCCTCGATCCCAGTGGCGATGGCGAGGACGTTGGGGTCGATGATGATGTCCTCGGGCGGGAAGCCGGCGTTCTCGGTCAGCAGGCGGTAGGCACGTTCCGCGATCGCGACCTTGCGTTCGGCGGTGTCGGCCTGGCCCCGCTCGTCGAAGGCCATGACGACGACCGCCGCCCCGTAGGCGCGGACCAGCCGGGCCTGTTCGAGGAAGAGCGCGTCGCCCTCTTTCAGGCTGATGGAGTTGGCCACGCCTTTGCCCTGCACGCACTTGAGCCCCGCCTCGATCACGGAGAAGCGCGAGCTGTCGACCACGATCGGCAGGCGCGCGACCTCGGGCTCGGTCGCGACCAGGTTCAGGAAGTCCGTCATCGCCCGCTGCGAATCGAGCAGGTCGGCGTCCATGTTCACGTCCAGAAGGTTGGCGCCGCCTCGGACCTGGTCCAGCGCCACGGCCAGGGCCGCCCCGTGGTCGCCGGCCTCGACGAGGCGCCGGAAGCGGGCCGAGCCGGTCACGTTGGTGCGCTCGCCGATGACGGCGAACGTGGTGTCGGGTCCGATCTCGAAGCGCTCCAGGCCGCTCAAGCGCGTGCGCCGTGGCAGCGCCGGCAGCCGGCGCGGTGGCGATCCGGCCACGGCCTCGCGGATGGCCGCCACGTGCTCTGGCGTCGTGCCGCAGCAGCCGCCGACGCCATTGACAAGGCCCTCCTGGGCGAACTCGCGCAGCAGGCGCGAGGTCTGGCCGGGCGACTCGTCGTAGCCGCCGAAGGCGTTGGGCAGGCCGGCGTTCGGGTAGCAGATTACGGGCAGCGGCGCGGCTCGCGCGAGCTCGGCCAGGAAGGGCCGCATCTCCGTCGCGCCCAGCGAGCAGTTGATGCTCACGGCCACGGGGCGGGCGTGCTGCATGGACGTCCAGAAGGCCTCTACGGTCTGGCCGGACAGCGTCCGCCCGCTGCGGTCGACGATGGTGACCGACACGATCAGCGGGAGCTCGGGCGCCACCTCGCGGGCGGCAGCGACGGCGGCCTTGCCGTTGAGGGTGTCGAAGATCGTCTCCACCAGCAGCAGGTCGACGCCCCCGTCGCGCAGGCCGCGAGCCGCCTCCGCGTAGCCCGCGCGGACCTGGTCGAAGGTGACCGGCCGATAGGCGGGATCGTCCACGCGGGGCGAAATCGACAAGGTCACGTTGGTGGGTCCGAGCGAGCCCATGACGAAGCGGTCCGTCCAGCCCGCGACAGCTCGAACGGCCGCCTCAGCGCCGGTACGGTTGATCTCGTAGACGAAGTCTTGGAGGCCGTAGTCCGATTGCGACACCGGCGTGGCGGTGAACGTGTTGGTCGTGATCAGGTCGGCGCCGGCGTCAAGGTAGGCGCGGTGGATGGCCTCGACTGCGTCAGGCCGGGTCAGGTTGAGGACGTCGTTGTCGCCCTGCAGTGGCCGCGAGTGGTCATGGAACCGCCGGCCGCGAAAATCGGCTTCGGTCAGCGTCCGGCGCTGGATCATGGTCCCGATGGCGCCGTCCAGGATCAGGATGCGTTTCTGAAAGAGCTCCTGAAGGCGGGCTTCGACGCTCACGCCACAAGAATGCAGCATGCGGGGGAGACCCCATGCGGGGGAGTCCCCCCGCATTCCCCCCGTCCATCCCATGCGGGGGAGTCCCCCCGCATTCCCCCCGTCCATCCCATGCGGGGAGTCCCCCCGCATTCCCCCCGTCCATCCCATGCGGGGAGTCCCCCCGCATTCCCCCCGTC
>JALZAF010000353.1 GCA_030948505.1 Chloroflexota bacterium | reverse complement strand
GTGGTGCAGCTCGCGAGCTGCGGATGTGCGAGCTCAGGGCCCATCGGCAGCCCGAGGGAACCGTGTCGGCCAGTCCGCCCGCGGCTACGAACTCCTCTCCAAAGCGGCGGACCGCGTCGAGGTGTTCTTCGTCGGTCTTGAAACGGCCGCCTGTCGAAGCCTGTTGTGGACGGGCAGTTACGTTTTGGGACGCGCCTCGGCATCGCCGGGGCCGTCCCTTTGCGCCCCATGTGCGTCGTCTGCTAGCGTCTCTCTTGCCCTCGCTCGCTGGTCGCGACGATCGCGGCTCTTCTCCCCAGAGACGAACCTGTCACGCAGCCGGTGGGCGAGGGCTCTGCGCGAGGCGTGGCGCGTCGACCGCCGCTGACGGGCCTCCGCTGCCAATGCGGATACTTCCCTACTTGAGCCGCGAGCCGTCCGGGTTCAGGCTGCCCGCTCGCAGGAGCGGCATCGATGGAGCAGCGCAGGGGTTCTGAGGGCAGCAGGCGTGGACCTGATCTTGAGTCGCTGCGCGTCCGGCTCCGCTGGGAGTATCTCCGCGGCGCCGAGGAAGAATCCCGGCGCAACATGGGACGACCGTCGTGAACGCATGGCGCTCGACCACAGTCCGAAGCTCCTCAGCCCGTTCGCGTGCCCTGACCAAATCCTGGTCCCTTCGTACCGGCCATCGAGCGATTGCGCCGCCAGCATCCGCGCGCCATCCACCTCGTTCGGCTGGCCGATTACCGTCACCTCCCCAAGGGCCGGGAATGAGTCGCGTAGGCGGGCGCGCATCACGGCAATGGACAGGTGCGTCACGTCGATACCGACCCACTCCCTGCCCAGCCTCTGCGCGGCTACCAGTGCTGTCCCGCAACCGCAAAAGGGATCGAGGACGACTTCGCCCGGATTGGAGGTGGCTTCGATGATGCGTTCCAGCAGGGCGAGAGGCTTCTGTGTTGGATAGCCGAGGCGCTCCGCTCCCGACTTCGACATGACGATGTCCGTCCAGAGGTTCTGCGCGGCGCGGCCCTTCCGCTCATCGAGGTACGACTTCACGTAGGGCATCCCGGACTTGCTGTAGTAGATGCGGCCCTCCGCCTCCGTGCGGTCGGTCTCGGCCTGGGTGAACCTCCACATCGTGCCGACCGGCGGCGTCATCTCGACGCCCCTGAACGTCCGAGCTTCAACGGATCGGCCGTGCGACGGGGCGGTCATGGTGTTGGCCCAGTACAGGCGGCCGTCGCCGTCGTCGTAGAGCCAATGCTCCTACCCGCAACCCTTCGCGCGTTCCGTGCGCGGGAGCCGCTGCGCTCAACCGACTGGGAGAGTGGGCGCGCTGCCGCTCGTCGGGCGACGATCCTTGAAGCGTGCTGCTTCGTCGGAGCCGCCGGTGGCGTCGCCGGCGCTGTACGAATGAGCGCCGGCGCCCGCTAGCGTGCCGCGATCGACGATCAGGTATTCCTCGCGTATCGGACGACCATCGACTACAGGGTGCCGGCCGCGATGACCGCTGGCGCGATGGGCTACCACACCGTCGTCCTCTGGGACACGGCGATGAAGCACGCGATTGCGGCCGCACCGCTCGCTCTGAAATAGGCCCTGCAGCCCGCACGCTCGGTTGACATTGAGGTCGCGGTGACTGGAAGGTCGAGCCTCCGAGCGGATCGGAGAACTCGCCCGCCAGGCTCGCTCGTCGAAGGCGATGCGCTACGAAGAGGCGGGGTCTCCTACTCGCGGCTCGCGATCCGACTCAACCGAAGGGGGAGCCGACGGCCCCCGGGCAGCGCAGCCGTCGGCGCTCAATGAAGTAAGGCCGTCGTCGGGCGGACGACCCAGCGGCAACCGAGGAGCTGGGCTGTCCGTGGCTCGGGGACAGGCGCGACCAGGCGGATGACCACAGACCCAGACCCGCCGCGCCTCGGGCGCAGCCGGACGGTCTGGCCACCGATGTCCGCGTCGCGCGATCCGCCGCCGCTGAGCGATGGTCGGAAGCGGAGCCCTGTCGTCCGAAGCAAGCGCTGGATGGTCCCGTTGAGGTCGTCGACGGGCAGCTCGAGCGCCGCCAACCGGACCTGCCCGCCGATCGGGTGTCGCTGCGCGGAACGGTTGGCGCGGTCGGTCGGCGTCCACTCGGCGGACGTGGGGCGGTGCTCGATCAGGAATGGCGGGTCGCCCGGCCCGAGCTGACGCGGAGTCGAGAGCCGCCAGCGGACGATGTCACCGTCGGTTCGTCGCCGTTCGCCGGCGATCGGCTCGCCGAGATCGGAGCCGGCCCCGCGGAGCGCGGCCACATCGTGTTCGAGCTTGTCGGTCGCGATCGCCCAGGTGACGAGCCCGCCGCCTATGTCGAGCGTGCGCAGCGTCGGCGCACCGATCCACGACGACTCGGCGAGCGCCCGGTCGAAGGCACCGATGAGCTCGAGGTAGGAGTCTCCGAGCCAGATCAGCCGATTGAAGGTCCCGAGCGCCTCATGCCGGCCGCCGCCGGTCGCCGCCAGGCCCAGCTCCCGTTCGAGCTGTGCCGCCGCTTCGTCTGGAGCGGCGACGGCGATCACCAGGTGGTCGATGCCGAGGAACATCTGGGGAGGGTAGCGGCTCGCTCGCGGCGGGTCGCCTCGAGCCACGCCCGCTAGGCCTTGCGGTGGCCGGCGCATTGGCAGCCGCACCGGCAGGCCGAGCAACCACAGCACGGACCGCAAGGGCAATTACACATCAGACGTCCTCCTTTCTCGGCTGGACGTGGATGGGTTCGCGCGGCCGTTGTCCCGTCCGAAGCTCGCGTTCAAGGAGCGCCAGGCGCTTGTCGACGTGGCGAAGCTCGTCGATCCGTCGGAACGACGGCTGACCTTCCCCCTGACGCTAGACTCGCGAGGTCCCCGATGCTGGCGACCGTCACGGTTCTCCCCCCAACCGCTGGCAACTGAACCGGTCGGGGACGCAACCCTCCGGGACGGCGGTCGGCGCGCCTGCGGAGCCTCCTGCTTGTCGACCTTCGCCCGAGGATCGCCATCGTGGGCACCACCCGGGAGACCGATGAAGGGACTGCAGCGCACGTTTGGCAGCTGCTCATGGCTGGACAGGTACCGGTCATCGCGTTCTTCGCCGTCACGTGGCTACAGCGAACCCCACGGGGAAGCCGTCCTGGTACTGGCACTGCAATTCCTCGCTGGGCTCGCAGCCGCGGCGCCGGTCTTGCTGCGCGCTGGTAATGAACGAGAGGCCAACCCATCGGGCTAAGGCCGCCGACCCGCGCGGGCCTTTGGGGATTCCCTCGGCCATCCGCGTAGGCTTGCTCTGGTGAACGACATGACGGGTGGCATCCCGCTCGATTGGCGTGCGCAGCTCGATCCGATCGTCGACTGGACGCAGTTCGAGGCGACGCAATCGCTCGTCCAGGCCGACCGCGAGGCCAACCCCGGTCGCGTGTATCCCCCAGCCCCCGAGGTGTTCCAGGCGCTGGAGATGACCTCGTTCTCGAGCGTTCGGGCGGTCATCCTCGGACAAGACCCGTACCTGCACCGGGGCCAGGCGCACGGCCTGGCGTTTTCGCTCCGACCCGGCGCGTCGCCGTTCCCTGGGTCCCTCTCCAACATCCTCGTCGAGGTCGAGTCCGACTATGGTCCGGGCAATCGGAACGGATCGCTCATCTCCTGGGCACGTCAAGGCGTGCTCCTCCTGAACACCGCCTTTACGGTCATCGAGGGGCGCCCAGGAAGCCACCTGAAGGCATGGACACGGTTCACGGACGCGGTGATCAAGGCTGTCGCCCTTCGAGCGTCGCCCGTCGTGTTCATGCTTTGGGGTCGCCCGGCCGAGGCGAAGGGGGGCCTACTCCGTTCGAGTCGACATCGGATTCAGGTGCGATCGCACCCCTCCGGGCGATCGGCGTACCGCAACTTCAGGAGCACCTCGCCCTTCCGATCGGCCAACGAGGCGCTCGAGGCCGAAGGGTTGCCCGCGATCGACTGGTCGCTGCCACTCGGATAGTCCGCGCCTCCCGACTCGGGAGAACATCGCCGGGGCCGTCGCTGCCGCTCACCTGCAGGCCGATATTGAAGGAACAATCAGTTCGGACGAGCTTCTAGCCATCTGTGTCACGCTATTGATCGCGGGCCATGAAACCCTCACCGCTCTCATCAGCGTGGGGATCGTGTCGCTTCTTCGGCATCCAGAAGAGTTGTCGCGGTTGACCGTACAGCCGGCGCTATGGAAGAGTGGCGTCGAGGAGCTCATCCGGTATGTTAGCCCCGAGCAGAAGACGACTCGTGTCGCTACATCCGACGTTGAGTTTGGAGGGCGTCGCATCCGTGCTGGAGACGTCGTGATGCTTCTGCTCGGCGCCGCGTACCGTGACCCGGAGGTCTTCCCGGCGCCCGATCGCCTCATAATCGATCGATCTCCAAACCCCCATCTCGCCTTCGGGATGGGTATCCATTTCTGTGCGGGCGCCGGCCTCGCGCGACTCGAAGCGTCGGTCGCTCCTCAGGCACTCGCAACTCTTCCCCACGTCCACCTCGTGCAGGAATCACTGAGCTGGCAGGCCGACACTAATACGCGAGCGCTGGAGTCGTTGGTCCTGAAGTTCGACCCGATGCCGCCGACGACGATCGGGTGACCCAGGGCGTAACCGCGGCTACGCCGCGATCCGTTGGCAGGAGTTGGCGGCGGCGGCGGCGGTGACCGCGGTCGTGCCGATGGTGATCTTCGCGGCCCGCGCCCAGCGCTACCTCGTCAAAGGCCTCACCTTCGGGGCGGTCAAGTGACCGAGACGATCGACCTCGCCGGGCGACGGGCGCTCGTGACCGGGGCCGGGCGCGGGATCGGTCGAGCGATCGCCCTGCGCCTCGCCCGGGCCGGTGCCGACGTCGTCGTCAACGACCTGGACCCGATAACCGCGGCAGCGACCGCGGACGAGATCCGGGGCCTCGGTCGGCGCTCCGGGACAGCCGTCGGCGACCTAGCCCGGACCGCGGCGGTCGAGGCCGTGTGTGACGCGGCCGCAGCCGCCCTCGGCGGTATCGACGTCCTCGTCAACAACGCGGGGATCTCGCTCTACAAGGCGATCGTGGACTGCACCGAGGACGACTGGGATCGTCACCTCGACATCATGGCCAAGGCGACTTTCCTGACAATGCGCCGGCTCGCTCCGGCCATGATCGAGCAAGGCTGGGGCCGGATCGTCAACGTCGGTTCGTACGTCGCCCAGCTGAACAGCGCGACGAAGTTCTTCGGGCCATACTGCGCGGCGAAGTTCGCGATCATCGCGCTGACCCAGGTCGCGGCCCAGGAGTTCGCCCCGGCGGTGACCGTCAACGCGGTCGGACCTGGTGACGTGGCGACCGAGATGATGGAGCGCGAATGGGTCCAGGAGGGCGCACGCCGCGGCCTGCCCGCGGCCGCCGTCAAGGAGGAGTACCGCGAGCGCCTGATCCTCGGGCGGCTCGAGGAGCCCGACGACATCGCGAAAGCGGTTCTCTTCCTCGTCTCGCCCCTCGGCGACCAGGTGACCGGCAGCCACCTCGTTGTGAGCGGTGGCCTGCCGTTCCACACGTGATCGCCGACAACCTATGGGCAGCGGTGCTGCCCCATCGAATCCGCCGGGCGATGACCGCGGGGCTCGGCGACTAGGACTAGGCGAAGTCCGCCCTCGAACCGGGCCATCTGTGTCCCAGACAGTCCCGAGAACTTGCCCGACCGCGGGATCGCCATGGCGGCATCGATCTTGCCGTCATCGTAGGCCCGCCACGCTGAACATCAGTGCCGTGCGGACGGGCCACCTGCGCAACCTCGTGGCGTCCCCGCCGGGACTGATCGTCATTCCGGCGGCAGCTCGCGGTAGACGAGGTCGATGTTGATCCCCTGCGACGCCCGGATCGCCCGCGCGACATAGAAGACCACGAGCCCGAACACGACGATGCCGCCCATGAACACGGGCACCCACCAGCTGTTGTCCTTGTTGCCGTACAGCGCCAAGGCGGGGTACTGGAGCGTCAGCCAGGTGAGGAATGCCATGACCGCGATGGAGAGCGGCGCCACGATCCGCAGAACGGGGATCCCGCCCAGCGTGACATTCGCCGGGGATGCCTGGTAGAGATCCGGGCGCCGGGACGGGAACATGAAGGCGGCCACCGCCACGATGACGACGCACACCACGCCGGCCAGGACTCCCAGCGCGAGCCACGTCGCGAAGTCCGTGGAGACGATGCTCCAGGCCAGCATGGCTGTCACGAGAGCCATGACCAGCACGATCGCCGGCACCGGTGAGTGGGTGCGGTCGTTGACCTCGGAGAACTTCTCCGGGAGGAGGCGGTCGAAGGACCAGGCGAACACCGTGCGGATCGGCATGAACGTGTTGCCCACCATGGCCGGCAGGCTCCAGAACAGGAACGAACCGACAATGAGCACGGTCAGGACCGGGATGTTGTATGTGAGCGCGGCGAGGAAGTGGTACCACGGCCCGCTGGGGATCGCGTACGACGCGTTCGGGCTGGTGTTGACGGCCACCATGAAGTCGTAGCCGGTGACCTTGAACAGCAGCAGCACGCCGAGGACGATGAACACGACATCCCAGGCCAGCGCGCCGAACATGATGCCCATCTGGCGGCCCCGATTCGCGGCGCTCTTGAGCTCGCCGGACAGGTACACGGACCACCAGTTCCACATCATGAACACCATGATCGCGAAGATCGTCGGCAGGGTGGCGTCCAGGTTGCCGGCATTCGGCACAGCACCCGTCGCCTTCGCGGCGGCGATGACGTCGGTCGCCGACCCGCCCCCGAACTTAGCGTTAAGCGCGTTGAAGTGCGCCTGGAAATCCGCCGTATTGCCGAACAGCAGCGCCAGGAAGGCCAGGAACGTCCCGACCGACGCGATGATCCAGAACGCATTCTGCCATCGGAACGTGGTCCGGATGCCGGCGACGAGGATGCCAGTCATCAGAGCGATCATCGCGAAGCCGCCGACGAAGATCCACAGATTGTCGTGCTGGAAGTTGTTGCCCCAGGTGACGAGGGTCTCGTTGTCGAAGAGGACACCCAGCGTGACGAGGATCGGGCCGAGTGCGAAGACGGGGAAGTAGCGCGCCCAGAACGTGGCCCCGATCATCGCCGAGAGGGCGGCCCCGAAGTTCGAGATCGTGGCCAGGGGTGGAGCCAGGATGCGGCTCACCCAGACGTAATCGCCGCCGGTGCGGGGCATGCTCGAGGCGAGCAGGGCCATCATGATGATGACCGGCACGTTCAGGAAGAACGACACGATCGTCGCGGTGACGAGGTCGGCACCGGGGAACGCGGACAGCGCGAAGAACACGCCCCAGGCGAGCGTAGCCCCGACCGGAGCGGAGAACACCGCGTTGAAGATGGCCGCGTCCAGCGCGGACGCCTCGCGGACGAGTCCCGTGCTGTTCCGAACGAAGAGTTCCCCCCGACCGGCCGAGCTCGCCACGCTGACCTCCTCGCGCTCGCCGCGCCCACTTCGGCATATGGGCGTCTTGACACGCCACGCCGGCTCCGACGATAGTCGAACACAAACGAACACGCAGCGTCAACAAGATTTGTGAAATTCGGAGGTCCGGGTTGTCAGATGGTGTGACGGCCGCCGGCCCGGTCCACGCGATCGACCGCAGGCACCTCATCCTCCAGCGCGTCGCCGAGGAGCAGACCATCCATGTCGCGGAGCTGGCCCGCGACTTCCGGGTGAGCGAGATGACGGTCCGACGCGACCTCCGGCGCCTCGAGCGCGACGGGTTCCTCCGCCAAACCTACGGCGGGGCGACGGCGCATCTCACCCGCTCGTTCGACCTGTCGTTCAACGCCCGGGCCGTCCAGCACGCTCGCGAGAAGCGGCTTATCGGGCTCGCGTCGGCGCGTCTCGTCGGGGAGGCACGGTCGGTCTTCGTCGGGATCGGCACGACCGCAGAGCAGTTCGCCCGCTCGCTCGCCGGTCGGCCGGACATGCTCGTCGTGACGGCGTCGCTGCCGATCGCCAGTCTCCTCGGCAGCCGGCCGGTCAGGGTGGTCGCCCTCGGCGGGATCGTGCTGCGCGACGAGCTCAGCTGCACCGGGCCGATCGCGACCGCCACGCTGGCCCGCTACCGGTTCGAGCTGGCGGTGATCGGCACTGCCGGGCTCAGTGCGCGATCCGGGATCACCGAGCTAACGGACGAGGAAGCCGAGATCCAGCGGGTCGCCCTCGCCCGCAGCGATCGCGTCATCTGCATCGCGGACGGTTCGAAGGTGGGCGCGGTTGCCATGGCGGCGGTGGCTCCGGCGGGCCGCCTCTCCACCCTCGTCACCGACGCCTCTGCGCCCGAAGCCGAGCTCGCCGGGCTACGGGCCCTGGGCGTCCAGGTCTCCGTCGTCGGGGGCACGGAAGGCGCTCGATTGGCCGGCGCCGGCGAGCGACCTGCCTCGATGGCGGCATACGGTCCCCGGAGGTGACGGCGATGGACGTCATGGAGCGCCTGTTCGGCACGCACAAGCCGGTCATCGCGATGCTCCATTTCCCGGGCCTGCCCGGGCGTCCACGCCACGATCGTGACACCGGCCCGGGGCGGCTGGTGGACGTCGTGGGCCGCGACCTGCGCGCACTCCAGGAAGCCGGCGTGGATGGCCTGCTGTTCTGCAACGAGGCGGACATCCCCTATCAGCTCGCGGTCGGCCCCGAGATTCCGGCCGCGATGGCCGCGACGATCGGGCAACTCCGGTCCGAGGTACGCGTGCCATTCGGCGTGAACATCCTGTGGGATGCGATCGCCAGCCTGGCCCTGGCCCGCGCGACCGGAGCGTCCTTCATCCGCGAGGTCCTGACCGGGGTCTACGAGAGCGATCTCGGCATGATCGAGCCCCGGATCGGCGAGATCGCCGGCTACCGAACGAAGATCGGGGCCGACAATGTCGCCCTGTTCGACAACATCGCCCCGGAGTTCGCCTCGGCCGTCGGCCGACGGACGCTCGCGGAACGCGCGCAGGGGGCAGCCTTCCTGGGCATGGACGCGATCCTCATCAGCGGGCCGGCCGCCGGTGTGTCGTTCGAGATGAGCGACCTCCGGGAAGCCAAGGCGGCCGCGCCGGACGTGGCCGTCGTGGCCAATACCGGGGTCCGGGCGGAGCGGATGGCGGAGATCTTCGCCGTGGCCGATGCGGCGATCGTCGGGACGAGCCTCAAGCGCGATGGCGTGACCTGGAACGAGGTCGACGGCGATCGGGCCAGGCGGCTCATGGATGCCGCCCGGGCGGCGCGTGCCAGCGCGACCGTGGCGTGAAGCTCGCGTGAGCGGCCGGACCACGGTCTTCTTCGCCACCGACCTCCACGGTTCGAGCAAATGCTTCCGCAAGTTCATCAACGCCGGGGCGTTCTACGGCGCTGACGTGCTCATCCTGGGCGGCGACGTCGCCGGCAAGGCCCTCCAGACGATGGTCCGGGGCGCCGATGGCCGGTACCGCGCCCGGTTCATGGGAGCAGACCACGATGTCGAGGAGGGGGCCGCCCTCGAGGCCCTCGAACGTCTTATCGCGGACCATGGCTACTACCCCTACCGCGCCGAGCCCGGCGAGCTGGAGGCGCGCAAGGCCGACGGGACGTTCGATGCGCTGTTCACCCGACTCATGCGCGAGCGGCTCGCGGGTTGGCTGGCGATCGCCGACGACCGGCTGCGGCCCACCGGCCGGCGGCTGTTCTTCATGCTGGGTAACGACGACCCGGACGAGCTGCGATCGCTCCTCGACTCGGCGCCATGGGGGACGCACGCCGAGGGCAAGGTCGTCGCGCTCGACGACGACCACGAGATGATCTCGTGGGGATACTCCAACATCACCCCGTGGCACAGCCACCGCGAGCAGACCGAGGACCAGCTGGATGCGGCCCTCCGTGGCCTGGTCGGCCGATTGATCGCGCCGGAGCGCGCCATCGTCAACGTGCACGTCCCGCCATTCGGGACGGGCCTCGACGAAGCGCCGATGCTCGACGCCGACCTGCGCGTGCAGCAGTCGGTTGGCCAGGTTAAGTTCGGCCCGGTGGGTAGCACGGCCGTCCGCGACGTCCTGGCCGACGTGCAGCCGCTCCTAGGCCTCCACGGCCACATCCATGAATCGCCAGGGATGCGCCGTCTCGGCCGAACGATCGCGATCAACCCGGGTAGCGACTATTCCACGGGCGCCCTCGGTGGCGCGCTCATTACCCTCGAACGCGATCGGGTCAAGTCGCACCAGCTTGTGCGCGGGTGAGCGCCGGCGACATGCTCGTGACGATCGACGTCGGGACGTCGGGGGCGCGCGCCGCCGCGTTCGACCTGGACGGCGGGCTCGTCGGGGAGGCCCGCCGCTCGTACCCGACGATGGCCCCGCGACCGGGCTGGAGCGAGCAGGACGCCCGGGCCTGGCAGTCGGCATCGCTCGGAGCGCTGGGCGATCTCGTCCGCCGGCTGCGGACGGCCGGGAACGGAGCTCCGATCCGGGCCATCGGCCTGACCGGCCAGTGTCCGTCGGTCGTCCTGGTCGACGGCCGCGGGGAACCGTTGGGACCAGGCCTCATCTATCGCGACAACCGGGCGACCACGCAGGCGGCGGCGATCCGCGAGCGCCTCGGCGACCGCGAGATCCACCGACGAACGGGCCACCTCCCGGCCGCATTCCACATCGCCCCCAAGCTCATCTGGCTGCGCGAGCATGAGCCGGCCCTGTTCGCCAGGGCGCGGCTCGCACTTCAGCCCCGAGACCTGGTCGCCCGGGCGCTTACCGGCGAGGTCGCTACCGACGGGACGCACGCCGCGGCCACGCTCGTGTTCGACCTGGGAGCCGGGGCCTGGGCGGCCGATCTGCTGGCCGGGGTCGACCTCGCCCCCGACCTCTTTCCGCCGGTCCGGGCCTCGACGGCGGTGCTGGGGTCGCTCCGCTCGGCATTCGCCCGGCGCCTGGGACTGGGACCCGTGGCGGTGGTGCTGGGGGGCGCCGATTCGCAGGCGTGTGCTCTCGGAGCGGGCGTCGTGGAACCCGGTCCCGTCAGCGAGATGGCCGGGTCGTCGACTTGCCTCAACGCGGTGGTCGGCGCACCGCTGGCCGAGTTGCTCATCACCCACTACCCGCACGTCATCCCGGGGTCGCTCACCACCGAGACCGGGATCAATACGACCGGAGCCGCTGTGGCCTGGGTGGCGGACACCTTCTACGCAAGGCCTGGGCGCCCTGCACGAGCGGCCGATTTCGTGCGGCTCGATAGCGAGGCGGGCCGCGAGCCGGCGGGTGCCCGGAGTGTGGTGGCCCTGCCGGTCCTCGCCGACGGGGAGCGGACGGACCCGGACCTGCGGGGGGCCTTCGTCGGGATCTCGCTCGGCGCCGGGCGCGCGACACTCGCGAGGGCCATGCTGGAAGGGGTCGCCCACGAGATCCGCAGCCACCTGGATCTCCTGCGGCGAGCCGGTGCCCCGGCCACGGAGCTGCGCGTCTCGGGCGGCGACGCTCGCCTCGCCTCATGGAACCGGATCAAGGCGGACATCCTCGGGATCCCCGTCACCCGGATCGCGAGCGATGCGGCGGCCGTCGGCGTTGCCATGCTCGCCGGGCTCGGCGTCGGGATCTACCGCGATGCGGCCGAGGCGATCGACCGGTGTGTCCATCCGGACGTGCCCATCGAGCCCGACCCCTCGACCCGGGAGGTCTATGAGGCGGGCCACGCCGCCTACCGTTCGCTCGTCTCGTCGGCGGCGGTCCGCTGGCGGGAGGGCTGACGGTGCGCCTCCGGCTCGGCATCAATACGTGCTTTGCAGTCAAGCGCTGGCCGGAGACAAACGCCTGGCTCCGGATCGTCCACGATCGCCTGGGGTTGGCGCTGATCCAGCACTCGTTCGACCTCATCCCCGATGGATCCTCCGACGCCAGCGCCGAAGCGCTGGGCGCGGACATCCGAGGCGCCGGGGGGGATCTTCATTCGACCTTCACCGGGCTCGCGGCGTATTCGGGCAACTTGCTCCTCCACCCGGATCCGATCCAGCGGGCGAGGGCGGAGGCCTGGTTCGGATGGGCCATCCGCTACACCGCGGCGGCCGGCGGTCGGG
>JALZAF010000344.1 GCA_030948505.1 Chloroflexota bacterium | reverse complement strand
GGCCGTAGCCGGTCTGGGCGGGCGCTTGCCAGCGGCCGGCGCGACGGCGCCGATGTACTCGACTCGATTTCGACCGAGCTCCTTGGCCCTGTAGAGGGCCTCGTCGGCGAGCCGCATCAGCGGCAATCGATCGCGTCCCTGGGCCGGCGCGCAGGCGATCCCGACGGAGACGGTGAGGCGGTCGGTGATACCGGGCGCGAGGGAGATCAGGTTCGTCTCCGTTCGGTTTCGGATCCGCTCGGCGACGACAAGGGCCACCGACTCGTCGACCTTGGGCAGCAGGACCGCGAACTTCGCCGCCGTACCGACCGGCGAGGTCGCCGTCGCGCAGGCAGGCCATTCGTACCGCTCCCGGGTGCGCCAACCTAGAAACAGGCTGGACATGGTGCGGAGTCGCACCGGCTATTGCCTCGCGGGCCTTGCCCTGCGGGCCGCCCCTGGGCGACGCTCGGAGCGCCGTCCCGACAGGTGGCGGCGAACCGGGCGCCGCTCACAAGGCGGCGTCCGGCCACCGACACGTCAGCGGTTGCGGCGGATCCCGATCGCCACCGGACCCGTTCCTTCGCGGGCCAGGGATGGAGCGGTCCGCTTGAAAGCTTCGCCGGCCACACAGTTTCATCGCCCGGCGACGCCCCGACATTACCGCCGCATTACAGGAAATCGCGCCCCACTCGGGAGGCATAAGTCCGGCTGGGACCGCGGTACCGAAAGGCGCCCACAAAAGGTCCCTCTTGCAACGCCATGAGGCGCGTCCCACCCTCGCCTGGCTTGACCGAATTCCCAGTCGAGCTCTCTGCCCCATCAGGAGAGGATGTGTGCACGGAAGAGCGCACCTGAGATCACTCCTCGGCATGGCCGTGGCGACGCTCGCGATCCTCCTGGCAAGCCACCCCGCGGTCATCGGCACAACGTAGGACACGAGACTCGGAAACGGGCCCCCGCCCACAACTTTGGCGGGGGCCCTCTGTATGTCGACTGAAACGCGGGCGGGCACGTTCCCTGATGTCGTTCGGCCCCCGCGTCGCACATCACTAGCCCCGGCGGACGCAATTAGCTGCGCGTCCCAATCGCGAACGGAGGCAGCCATGGCAAAGCTCAGCACTGACAAGCGCAACTCGCTTTCCAAGTCCGAATTCGGCCTTCCAGGCGAACGCAAGTACCCGATGCCGGACAAGGCCCACGCGCGCGACGCCAAGGCGCGCGCTTCCGCCCAGGAGCACAAGGGCAACCTGAGCTCCGGCCAGAAGGAGAAGATCGACCGCAAGGCGGACCGGATCCTCGACAAGTAAGGCCGCCAATACATCCGATTGCGTTCGGTTTCCGCCTCGCTACACTCGTCGGTGTAGAACAGTTGCCGCATTGCGCGGCAGCCAGTTAACGGAGGAGGTTGGCGATGGCGGCACGAAACACGCGCACAGTCGGACCCAAGAAGGGCGGCGGCTGGGAGGTCTCTGGCACCGCGGTGAAGCCGGTCGCGGCGAAGACACAGACTGCCGGCGTCGCGGAGGCGCGCCGTCAGCTAGCCCGGACGGGCGGCGGCGAGCTTCGGGTCAAGGGCCGTGACGGCAAGATCCGGGACACGACCACGATAAAGCGCACCGATCCTCGCAAGTCCAAGGGCTGAGCGGGACCATCCCTCGCGGTTATCGGGGACATCGGCCCGGGACGCTCATCCTTGTCGTACTTCTGGGCTCAGCACTCCTGAACGGGTGCGAGCTGGTCAGGCTGCCGCCCGACCCAAGCCCCACCAGCGGCGCGGCCGCACCCGTCGCCAGCGGTCCACCGTGCGTGGACTTCGTCCGGGACCCAGCCGACGCGCCATTTGACGCTTCCGCGCTTCGAGGATGGTGCGATGCGGACGGGCGCGGGCGGGCAATCGTCGGCTACAAGCTCGCCCTGTTCACGCGCTATCCGTGCGGGGCGGGACATGCGGCAATCCTTGCGTTTGGTCAGCCACTGGGCGCCCCGATCGATGGGCAGAATCGGCACGACTACGTTCAGGATCCTCGCAACGAGTTTCTGGGCGAGAACTGGATCGCGGAGCCGTATCAGGGCCACGCCACGCTTCCGACCGACGCCGCCTATACCGGCTGGACGAACGGCAACATCGATCTGTGGATCAGCCCATCGGACGTCGATCGCGCCATCTATGTCGTCCGGGGGAAAGTCGTCGAGCGGTGGCCTCGCGCCGTGCCGGGGTGGGGTGTGATCGACTGCAATTGACTGCGGCCCGACGACCGCCGCTATGCTGAGTGGGTCAACCGAGGGGGAGGACGTACATGCCAGACGTCAAAGGCGAGCTTCACAAGACCATCGACGACATCACCGAGGATGTCGCGCGCCTCAAGAGCGTCGAGCAGGAGACTCGCGCGCTGAACCCGGCCGATCCCCGCACCCGGACCCTGGCCGATGAGGCCGTTCAGGTCGCGGGCCGGATCCTCCCCAAGACCGTCAAGGAGCGCAAGCTGGCCGAGGAAGTCAACTCCGACTGACCCTCCGCCTTGCTGCAACGAGGACCCGGCTCGCGGGTGGGCCGGCGCAACGCCCGCGGCCCGAGGCTGGTCCCGTGGAAAGCGAAGCCGAATGCCGCCTCCGGCAGAAGTCGGACGACCTGCTGAGAGAGGCCGATCGGCTCGACGCGATCGAGCGGACCGTCGACGGCCTGCCGGTCGGTTCCGACGAGATCGTCCAGGCCGCCGAGCACGCCGAGGGCCAGGCGGCCCGGCTCCGGGAGGTCGCTCGCGAGGACGAGACCCTGACCCGAAAGGCCGTCGACGCAGCGACGAAGTGAGAGGCGGCCGGATCGGAGCCTCAGAGCATCCGAAGCGCCGGCTTCCACCCCTGGAGGGCTCCGGGACCGTCCGACAGGACCATTACCGCATGGTGGCGGGACGGATGTAAGCCACCTCCCGACGGTTCCGGTGGCCGCACAATGGCTCTCGTGGGGACCTCTCGGACCGTGCGACTCGTCTGCATCCCGTCGGGCGACGTCGCTTTCGCCTCGTTTGCCCGGACGATCCTCGCCCAGGCAGGCGACGGCGGGTCGGACCGGTCGCTGGCCGACTTCCAGGATCGCCTTCGTGAGTGGTACCCGGCGGCGACCGTTCGGCCGCAAGAGCGTCTCGGAACGCTCCTGCCGGCGAGCACGGTCTGGTACGCCACGAACCGGGCGTTCGCGTCGCCGATCGTCGCCACCGTCGACATGGCGGCGCCTCTCAGGATGGTCTACAAGATCTACGTGGAGCGCATGCCGGAGTGGCAGGCGAGCCTGCGGCTCCGGCCTCTGGCCCGGGCCGACGGGCGGGTGACGCAATACGCGACTGCCTATGACCTTCTCGGCAAGACGTTTGAAGGAGTCTTTCGCGTCGTCGAGGCGAATCCTCCGCATTCGGTCCTCATGGAGGCCATCGGCACAGCCGGCATCCGGGTCTGGTTCGCGGCGACGTTTCTGCCGTCAGCCCGGGGGACCGTGATCCACGTCAGCGGCGGCTACGACCTGCCCAAGGGCCTCTTCCAGGGGGTCACGAAATTGGCCCTCGATCACTTCATCGGCCGCGACATCGAGCGGTCGCACGAACGGCTTGTCGCGCTGTGCGAACGGGAGGCACGAGCTTACGTCGTGGCACCGCTACAGCCCTCGCCACCCTGAAGCATCACCAACGCCGCGCACTCAGGCTGCCGGGGGATGCGCGGACGAGACGCAAGAATTTCGACGCCCCTCCAGAAGAATGGGGAGGGGCGTCGCGTCATGACGAGTTGTGAGCCCGCTCAGGGTCGAACTGAGAACCTACTGATTAAGAGTCAGTTGCTCTGCCATTGAGCTACGGGCCCAGGGTCCGGCATGGTACCGGACTCGGGCACGTCGCGTTCGGTCTTGACCAGGGCCCGGGCGCGACTCGCAAACCCTCACGCGCCCGCAGGCGCTTCGGCCGCCTCGTCCGTGGCGCCCTCGACGGTGACCCGCGGCAGCCAGCCCAGGAAGCCCGGCAGCCACCAGTTCCACTCGCCGAGGAGGCGCATCGAAGCGGGCAGGAGGACGCTCCGGATGATCGTCGCGTCGAGGAATACGGCGACCGCAAGCCCGAACCCGAGCTGGCGAATGATGACCAGCTGCAGGGTCACGAAAACCGCGAACACCACAACCATGATCGCGGCGGCGCTGGTGACCGTGCCGGCGGTGATCGAGATGCCGCGGGCAACCGCCTCGTTCGACGACAGGCCGCGGTCGCGGGCCTCCTTGATGCGGGTGAGGATGAAGACGTGGTAGTCCATCGACAGCCCGAACAGGATGGTGAAGATGAAGACTGGGACGAAGGCCTCGATGACGCCCTGCTTCACCCCCAGCTGCGCGGACAGCCAACCCTCCTGGAACACCAGCACCAGCAGTCCATACGCGGCCCCGGTCGACAACAGGTTGAGGATGATCGCCTTGATGGGGATGACGATCGAGCGGAAGGCGACGAGCAGCAGCAGGAATGACAGGCTCAGGACGAACAGCATCACCTGTGGCATGCCGGCCGCGTAGTAATCGCTGACATCGGTCGCGTAGGCGGCGTCGCCGGTGACCAGGGCTCGGACCCCGGGCCGCGGACCGAACACTTCCGGTACGACGTGCGAACGGACCTCGCGAACGATGTCCCGATTGCGAATGTCGTTGCGGCTGCCGGACATGATGAAGGACACGAACGCGACATTGCCGGTAGGTGACACTTTCGTGGTCGGGGGCCCGCTGAGCCCGGGGATCGCCAGCAGCCGTTGGCTCAGCCGATCGATGGCCGCCCTGGTCGGGTCCTCGTTCGCGCGCGTCACGACGACGTCGAAGTGGAGCGTCGATCCCTGCGGCCACTTCTGGTCCAGGTAGCGGAGCGCGACGACCGAGTCGATCGAATCGGGGAACGAGCTGAAGTCGGTCTGGCCGATGTGCAGACGCAGGACCGGCGTCGCAGCAAGGATGAGGGCCGCTCCGACGACCACCGTGAAAAACACGGGCCGGCGCATGACCCGCTTGACGAGGCGACTCCACGGGCCACTCCCCTCCTCCCTGTCACGACCCAGGAACGGCAGCCGGAAGCGCGTGACGGTGTCGCCGAGGATGGCCAGGCTGGCCGGCAGGAACGTCAGCGATCCGACCACCGCGATGAACACGACCGCGATGGTCCCGATCGCCATCGATCGGAACAGCGGGTCGTCGAGCATGAACAGGCCGGCGATCGAGATCATCACCGCGAGCCCGGAGAAGAACACCGCTCGGCCGGCGGTGCTGCTGGCGACGTGAATCGCGGCCAGCTTGTCGCGACCGTGGCGCCGCTCCGTGCGGAAGCGGGTGATCATGAACAGCGAGTAGTCGACGGCCACGGCCAAGCCGATCAGGACGACGAGCTGCGTCGCGTACGGGCTGACCGGGGCGATGAACCGGCTGTAGATGCCGAGGATTCCGAACGCCGCGAGGAGTGCCGTGGTTGCCAGGATGAGCGGCACGATCGCCGCCACCACGGCACCGAAGGCGATGAGCAGGATCAGGAAGGTCAGCGGGATCGTCAGGCGCAGCGATGCGTCGAGATCGCTGCTGACGAGCTCCTGGATCTGGTCATTGGCGATGGTGTTGTTAAGGGAGTGAATCTCGAGCCCGGGGTGGGCCGCGCGGAGGTCGGTGAGGAAGCGGGGCAGCGGCGCCAGCCGGGCGGCGAGGTCGGCGCCATCGCCAGGGACGCGGACGACGATCCTGACGGTCGTCCGATCAGCCGATACGAGCCCGGCCGCCGGTGGGGCGCTGAGCGGATTGGCAAGTTCCTGGAAGACCGGGCCGGTCACGCCGTTCACCGTCGCCTGAACCGCACCCATTTTCGTCACTACGTCGCCGATCGCCGCCGCAAAGGCCGGATCGTCGACCGTGCCGGACGGGTTGGACACGACCAGCAGGAACTGCGCGGATGGCGGTGCCTGGGTGGTGGTCCCGGGCGGGCTGTACACGTTGTACGCCTCGGTTGACTCGTACCTCGCGCTCTGGTCGTTCGATACGGCCTCGGCGGTGTCCGTGCCACCCAGCCCGATGCTGGCGGCGAAGATGCCCAGCGTGAAGACGAACCACAGGCCGAAGATGGGCCAGCGGTGGCGGGCACTGAAGTCGGCCACGCGGACGGTCCACGGCGAACGGGGGACGGGGCGCGGCCGGGTCACCTGTCAGCGGCTCCTTGAGCGGCGGTCATTGGCGGCCAGGGACTCGTACAACCGGCGCCGGCATCGCGTTCCCCCAGACCTCCGCCAGCTTCACTCGACACGAAGCCCGATCGCCTCGAGCAAGCGGTCGACGAAGGGAGCCTGGGCAGGGTTGAGGCGCCGCCGCGCTTCGTCCGGCTCGAACCACTCGACTCGATCGATCTCCGGCACGTCGATGTAGTCGCCTGAGCCTGTCGGCCACTCGAGCGGGAAGGTATTGCTCATCGCCGTGGCGGGGTCGAGATCGCCTTCGCAACCCCAGGCGACGACCACCTTTCCGGACTTCTGGCGGATCTCGCCCAGGTCCAGGGCTGCGCCGGCGGGTGCGTCGTGACCGGTTTCCTCGCGGAACTCACGCCGGGCGACGGCCTGCGGCTCCTCGCCCGTCTCGATCTCACCCTTCGGTATCGTCCATGCGCCCGCGTCACGGGTTCGCCACAGCGGCCCGCCGGGATGCGCGAGCAGCACTTCCACGCCGCCCGCCGCACGTCGATAGAGGAGCAGGCCGGCACTTCGTTTGGCCATGTGTCAGGCGCCCACGCGCTTTCGCGCCCGCCAGACTTCCTCAGTTGGCCACTGGCGCGCCCATTCGATTGTGGCGTACGGGAACTCCGTCGTCGCGCCCTCGCCCGGGCGCAGTTCCAGGAGATCCTCGACCTCGAAGCCGCTCCTCCGCAGCAACCGAATCCAGTCGCCGTAGCCGAGGTGAAAGTCGACCGAGTCGTCCTCCGACCACTCCAGGCGGTGAAGGCCGAAGTAGGGGCGGAGCATCTCGTTCGTCGCGGCCTGCTCCGCGTCGGGCATGCAGAGCATCAGGATCGTTGCGTTGACCAGGAAGATCAGCCGGCCGCCCGGCCGGAGCAGTCGCGAGGCCTCCGGGATCCAGCGGTAGGGGTCCGCCCAGATGCTCGCACCGTATTCGGAGATCGCAAGATCGAAGGACGCGTCCGGAAATGGAACCGTCTCCGCGTTGCCGTGGAACAGCGGGAAGTCAATCCCATGTTCGTTCTGCAGTCGACGCGCCGTGGCGAGCTGGTTCTCCGAGTTGTCGATGCCCACCGGCCGTGCGCCGCGACGCGCCAGCCAGGCCGACACGTAGCCCGTCCCGCAGCCGAGCTCGATCGCGTCGAGGCCGGCCAGATCATCGGGCAGGAGGTGGACGTCAGATTCGGGGATGTCCCAGATGCCCCACTTCTCGGAACCTACCGGCAGCGCCCAGCTGCGCTCGCCGTTGGCGACGAAGTCGGCCGCCCAGCTGTCCCACTCAACCCGATTGCGGCGGACGTAATCGGGCAGCTGTTCGGCTGTCACTCCTGGTTGTCTATCTGTGCACGCTGGATTCGGCCACTGAAATCGACGTAGATCGACTTCCACTCGGTGTACGTGTCGAGCGCCGCGTGCCCGGCCTCGCGGTGGCCGTTGCCGGTCTCCTTCCAGCCACCGAACGGCAGGTGGACCTCCGCGCCGGTCGTGCCGGCATTGACGTAGACGATGCCGGCCTCGAGGTCGCGCATCGCACGAAAGGCGAGGTTCACATCGCGCGTGAAGATCGACGCCGAGAGCCCGTAGCGGGTCTGGTTCACAGCCGTGACCGCCTCGCCGTAACCGGCAACGGGAATCACCGACAGGAGCGGCCCGAAGATCTCCTCCTGGGCGATTCGGTCCATCGGCTTGACGCCGGCGAAGATCGTCGGCTCGAAGAAATGACCGTTGGCCAGCTCGCCGCTCGTCGCTCGCTTGCCGCCGAGGATGAGCTCGCCCTCGGTTCGGCCGATGTCGACGTAGCCCGCCACCTTGTCGACCGCGCCGGCGTTGATCAGCGGGCCGACGTCGACCGTCTCGTCGAGGCCGCTGCCAAGCCGCAGCTCGCGCGCTCGACGTTCGAGCCTGGCGAGGAGGGAGTCGACGACGGATTCCTCGACGACGACGCGCGAGCAGGCCGTGCAGCGCTGGCCCGTCGTTCCGAAGGCCGACCAGAGGATTCCGTCGGCCGCGAGGTCGAGGTCCGCGTCGGCCAGGACGATGACGGCGTTCTTGCCGCCCAGCTCGAGGCTGACCCGCTTGAGCCGCCGCGCGGCACGCTGGGCGATGACCTTGCCAGTTTCGGACGAGCCGGTGAACGAGATGACCCGGACGTCCGGCGATTCGCCGATCGCGTCGCCGACCTCGCCGCCGCCCCCGGTGACCAGGTTGATGGTGCCGGCCGGAAAGCCGGCCTCGGCCATGAGCTCCACGAGCAAGGTCGCGCAGTGCGGCGTGTCGCTGGCGGGCTTGAACACGACCGTGTTGCCGCTGACGAGCGCCGGCATCGTCTTCCAGCACGGAATGGCGATCGGGAAGTTCCAGGGCGTGATGATGCCGGCCACGCCGATCGGTTGACGGATGCTCATCGCCCACTTGTCCGGCAATTCACTGGGCACGGTCTCGCCGAACATGCGGCGGCCTTCGCCGGCCATCAGGAAGGCGATGTCGATGCCTTCCTGGACATCGCCCCGCGACTCTGCGATGACCTTGCCCATCTCGCGCGTCATCGCCCGCGCCAGGCGTTCCTTGTGCTCCGTCATGAGCTGGCCGAACCGGTACAGGATCTCGCCGCGCTTGGGCGCGGGCGTCGCGCTCCAGGACGGGAACGCCGTCTCGGCGGCCTTGACGGCCATCGCGACATCGGCCTTTGTGCCTTGCTGGAAGCGGCCGATGACGTCGCGCGTGTCGGCGGGGTTGCGGCTCTCGAAGGTGGCGCCGCCCGCGGACTCGACCCACGAGCCGGCGATGAAGTGGCGGAAGGTGGGCGGGCCCTTTGGCTGCGTGCCGCCCTGTGCTCGTTCGGCCGTCTGGGTCACGCGACGCGCTCGAAGGCCATCGCCACCGATCCACCGCCACCCAGGCACAGGGTCGCGAGGCCGTAGCGGCCGTCGCGGCGGGCCAGCTCGTGCAGCAGCGTGGCCACGATACGGGCGCCGCTCGCGCCGATCGGATGGCCCAGGGCGATGGCGCCGCCATTGACGTTGACCCTGTCCCAGTCGAAGCCGAGCTCGCGGCCGTCGGCCAGGACCTGCGCCGCGAACGCCTCGTTGATCTCGATCAGGTCGAAGGCCTCGAGCGGCATCTCGATCCGGTTCAGCAGCTTGCGCACGCCCTCCACGGGCGCGAGGAAGAGCCAGCGCGGCTCGACCTCCGCCTGGGCGTAGCCGACGATCCTTGCCAGGGGCTTCAGGCCGTAGCGCTCGACGACGCGCTCGCTGACCACGACCGTCGCCGCGGCGCCGTCCGTGAGGCCAGGCGAATTGCCCGCGGTCACCGAAGCGGTGATGGTGGCGTTGGCCATGAGCGGATCGTTCGGGTCGGCCGGGGGCAAGTCAAACGCTGGTCGGAGCCTGGCCAGGGCCTCGGCGCTGGTATTGCGCCGCGGACCCTCGTCCGTGGTGACCGTGACTTCGCTGCCCTTCGAGTCGCGCGTCATCACCGGCGCGATCTCCCCCTGGAAGCGGCCCTCGTCGATGGCCGCAATCGCCTTGCGGTGGCTGGCCAGGGCAAAGGCGTCCTGGTCGGCGCGGCTGACGTGCTTCGCGGCGGCAACCCGCTCGGCGTGGGTGCCCATGTGGCAGTCCTCGATGGCGCACCACAGGCCATCGTGGACGGCCGCGTCCCGGATCGCTCCGTCGCCCAGGCGATAGCCGAACCGCGCGTTCGGCAGCAGGTATGGCGCCATGGTCATGTTCTCCATGCCGCCCGCGACGACTGTTTCAGCGTCGCCGGCACGGATCTCTGCCGCCCCGAGCATGATCGCCTTGAGCCCCGACCCGCAGACCCGGTTGATGGTCGTGGCGCTGGTCGTCACCGGCAGGCCGGCCTTGAGCGTCGCCTGGCGAGCCGGGGCCTGCCCGACGCCGGCCTGCAGGACCTGGCCCATGAGGACCTCGTCGATCGGGGCATCGAGGGGCAACCCGCTGCGGTCGACGGCGGCCCGGATCGCAACGCCGCCGAGGTCGACGGCGGGCATTTCGACGAATGCGCCGCCGAACTTCCCGATCGGCGTGCGCGCCGCGGACACGAGGTAGACCCGGCCGTTGGCGCCGGAGAGCTGGTCGGTCACAGCCCGAATCTACACCGGGCGCCTCCATCGTCGGCGCCGGGCCAGCCAGGCGTAGACGGCCAGCCCCAGCGCTGCCCCGAGGCCGTCGATGAGCACGTCGACCGGCGACGGTCCCCGGCCGTGGACGAAAACCTGGTGGAGCTCATCGGTGGCGCCGTAGGCGACGCACAGG
>JALZAF010000338.1 GCA_030948505.1 Chloroflexota bacterium | reverse complement strand
GGGCCAGGGGGGCGAGGCGGCGCAGGCGCTGGGGCATCGCGGGGTGACCTCGCGTGGCGTGATGGGGGCGCTCGTTGGAGCTCCCGCAGCATCCCCGGCGGCCAGCGCGAGGGATATGGGTCACGCGTCCCGACGGCAGGCGCGAGATGGTACGGGGACGATTTGGGCCCCCTGACGTAGCACCGCCCCGAACCGCCCTGAACGGTCATCGACCGTTCGCGACCGCCTGTGGGACGATGGCTTCCGACAATCAGGATCGCGAACGGAGGGAGCCATGCCTGCCATCCGCCGAGCCGATGCGACGTGGTCCGGGGACCTGCTGAGCGGCAGCGGGACCGTGAGTGCCGCGACCAGCAAGGCGTTCAAGGACCTGCCGGTGTCGTGGGCCGCGCGAACGGAATCCGCCGACGGCCGCACGAGCCCCGAGGAACTCGTTGCCGCCGCCCATGCGGCCTGCTTCTCGATGGCCTTCTCGAACGGCCTCGCCAAGGCGGGTCACGCGCCCGAACGGCTCAAGGTCAGCGCCGAGGTCACGTTCGACAAGGGCGACGCCGGCTGGCGGGTGACGGCGAGCAAGCTGACCGTCCGCGGGAAGGTGCCCGGCATGTCCGCCGACGCATTCCGCGCCGCCGCCGAGGCGGCCAAGGACGGCTGTCCCATCTCGCAAGCACTCAAGGGCAACGTGGAGCTGTCGGTCGCGGCCACGCTCGAGCGGTAGGCGCCCTGAAGCGTGGGAGGCCTCGCGCCCTCAGCCGACAGGCGCCCTCAGCCGACAGTCAGCAGGCGCCTCGGGTTGGCAATGGTCATCGTCTCGATCTCGGCCGCTGAGACGCCCGCCTCGCGCAGCCTGGGCAGGAACGTCTCGGCCAGGTAGACGTAGCCATTGCCGTCATAGCGCTTGAGCTGGCTGTTGTGGCAAACGTCCTGGGACAGCAGGATCCGCTCCGCGTGGCCCCGGGCCAGGAGCTCGCACAGCAGCTCCACGATCCGGCCTTCGCCGTGGCGCTCGGTGGGAGTGAACGACATGCCCAGGAAGTCGAATTCGACGCTCGCCCCTCGTCCGACGATCGCCAGGTAGTGGTCGAGGACGGGGTACGAGTCGGCGTGGCCGATGACGACCCGGGCGGGATCTACGCCCTCCGCCTCGAAGATCGCCAACTGGGCGAGTCCCACGTCGCTCATCACCCCGTGCGTCGTGATGGCCAGGCCGGTCCGGCGCGACGCCCGCGCCGCCGCCCGGTGGACGCGTTCCTCGAGCGCCGAAACCCACGGCTTGTCCGTGCCGATCTCGCCGATGATGCCGGGCCGGATGCCGCTCTCGGCAACGCCCTCGGTTGCCTCGCGGACCAGCTCGTCGGCCAGGTCGTCGACGGAGCGACGATCGATGCGGGCCTCCGCCGGGTAGTAGGCGCCGCGATACCAGCCGCAGCCCATCACGACGTGCAGCCCGCTCGCCGCCGCGATGGTCGTCAGCCAGGCGGGGTCCCGACCCACGCCGGCCAGCGTCAGGTCGACGATGGTCTGCCCGCCGGCCGCCGCGAACCGCTTCAGCTCGCCGGTGATGACCGCCTCGTCACGGGTCAGCTCCCAGTAATCCCAGCGGTCGGGCACGTGCCACAGGCTGATGGCCGTGTGCTCGTGGGGCAGGGTGAAGCCGAGGTCCGCGGGATCGACCCAGCCGCGGACGGTCTGGACGCGGCCTGCTGGGCTCACGATGCCGCTCGTCCGGACGGCCGCCCGCGTGCCGCCGGGTATGGCTGGGCGGCGGCAGGGCTGATCGCGTCGACGCCGTCCGACGCTGCGGCGGCGAACAGCAACTGGAGGACGGCCAGGACGCGGCGCTCGGATTCGGCGCGCCGATAGCCCGCCCCCTCCTCGATCGCCTCGAGCAGGGTTCCGTCGAGGAGCGCGGCAAACGCGCTGGCCAGCCCACCGAGATCCATCCAGGCCGGGAACTCGCCCCGGGCAAGCCCTTCCTGCAGCAGGGCGCCGGTCAACGACACGATCTCGCGCCGTCGCCGGACGAGCATCTCGCGGATGGCGGGCTCCGTGTCCGCCGCGGCCCACGCCTCGATCAGCAGCCGCGGTCCCCCGCTTGTCTCCCGCTCGAAGTCGAGCTGGTCGAAGAAGAAGCCAACGGCCGCCGCAGCCCGATCGCGGAAGGCCGGAATGCCCGCCAGGCGTTTGCGCAGCTCGCCCATCTCCTGGTCGGTGATCAGGTCGCAGCCGGCCAGGATCAACTCGTCCTTGCTGCGGAAGTAGGTGTAGATCGCCCCCACCGACAGGCCGCTCTCGCGGACGACGTCCTGCATGGTCGTCCGGTCGAAGCCCTTCTCGGCGAAGACGCGCAGCGATGCGCGGACGATCCGGTCGCGCACTTCCTGCTCGCGGGCGGCGGTGATACGAGGCATCTGGGTGATCTCACAAAGCGAACGAACGCTCGCGATACGGTACAGAACCGGTGCCGGTGCGCGCAAGCCCGGCGTGAATTCCGGGGTTGACAAGGAGAATATCCATTCTCTATCGTCCTCCCCGGCAGACGTGTGGCCGGCCCTCAAGGCCGGCGGCCGGGCCGACGCGAGGGGAAAGGACCGTCCAATGCTGTTCGCCCGTTGGGGAGCGCTCGTCTACCGCTTCCGCCGCCCGGTCGCCCTGGTCGCGCTGGTCCTGGGGATTGCTTCGCTCGGCTTCGCCAGCCAGGCGTCGGGCCAGCTCAGTTCGGGCGGCTGGCTCGACAAGGACGCCCAGTCGGCGACAGTCGCCGATCGGGTGGCAAACGAGTTCGGGGCGGGTCGCAGCAACATCATCGTCCTGTTCCGGTCATCGACCACGGATGACGCCACGTCGCCCGCCTTCCAGGCCGCGGTGTCGACGGCACTGCGCGACGTCGGGGCGGACCCTCGAGTCAGCGGCATCGTCGGCTATGCGCAGACGGGTGACCGCCGCTTCATCTCCGAGTCCGGCAAGGCCGCCTACAGCGTGATCGAGCTCAACCTCAGCAACGAGCAATCGGTCGATGCCGTCGCGCCGCTGCGGGCGAAGATCCAGGCGCCCGCCGGCCTCACCTACCAGCTCACCGGCTACGGTCCGGTCACCAAGGACTCCGCGAATCAGTCGGAGGTCGATCTCCAGCGAGCGGAGACCGTGTCCCTGCCGATCGCGGCGCTGATCCTCGTCCTCGTCTTCCTCTCGATCGTTGCCGCAGGCATGCCCTTGCTCGTGGCCGGCCTGGCCATCCCCTCGTCGCTGGCGATCATCTACTTCGTCGCCCAGCAGGTCGAGATGAGCGTGTTCGTGCTGAACATCGCCACCATGCTCGGCCTGGCCCTGGCGATCGACTACTCGCTCTTCATCGTGAGCCGATTCCGGGAGGAGCTGCGCCGCGGACGGACCGTCGAGGAGGCCGTCGAACGTGCCGTCGCGACCAGCGGCAAGGCCGTCGCCTTCAGCGGCCTGGCGGTCGCCATCGGCCTGTCCGGACTGCTCGCCTTCACGGCGCCGGCGCTACGTTCCATCGGCCTGGCCGGCTCGATCGTCGTCTTCTGCTCCGTCTTCTACGGGCTGACGTTCCTGCCGGCGGTCCTGGGCATGCTTGGCCCGGCGGTCAACGGCCTGCCCCTCCGGGCATGGCAGGCTCGCGCCCGGGCGATCGATCCGGTGCCCGTGGGCGCGCTGGCAGCTGGGCTCCTGGGCGTGCCCCTGTTCCTGCGAGAGATGCCCGGTCGGGCTGTTCGCGCGGTCATTCGACCGTTCGTGCCCGCCAGGCTCCGCGGATCCGGTGGTCACCGCTGGGAGTCGGTCGCCCGCGCCGTGATGCGCCGGCCCGTTCTCGTCCTCGTCCCCACCCTCGGCCTCCTCCTGGCGGCGGGGGCGCCCTTCCTGCGACTGCAGCAGGGCGTGCCCGGGGCGGAGATCTATCCGGCCGGGCTCGAGAGCCGCGATGCCTACGTGGCGCTGCAGTCCGAGTTCCCGCGCGGCGAAACGACGCCGATCGTCGTGCTGGCCGATGTGACCGGCTCGCCGACCGCGGCGTCGAACATTCGAGCCGTGGCGGATCTCGCCGCCCGCATCGATGCCATCCCGGGCGTCGACCGTGTCGAGAGCCCGTTCTCGATGCCCGATCCCGCGACCGGGGCTCCGATGACGCCCGACGCGGTCGCCGCCCTCTTCGCCACCCCGCGCAACCAGCTACCCTCGGCGGTCGCCGCCGGCCTGGACAGCCTCCTCGCGACCTACGTTCGCGGCTCGACGGTGCGGCTCGATGCGATCAGCCCGATCGACCCGGCCAAGCCCGCCGCGACGGACCTCATCCCAATCGTCCGAGGCCTCGACCCGGGCCCCGGCATCACGACCCAGGTTGGCGGGTCCGCGGCCCTGGCCCACGATTTCCTCGTCGCCCAGGCGGCCCGCGCCCCGTGGGGCGTGGGCATCCCGCTGGTGGCCAGCGCGATCATCCTGTTCCTGTTGTTCGGCTCGCTGGTCATCCCGATCAAGGCCGTGCTCATGACGCTCCTGTCGATCAGCGCCAGCTTCGGCGCCCTGGTGTGGATCTTCCAGGAGGGGCACTTCGCGGACGTCCTGCATTTCAATCCGCTGGGCTACACGATCGCCGGCAACCCGATCATCATGTTCAGCGTGCTGTTCGGCCTGTCGATGGACTACGAGGTGCTGCTCCTGTCGCGTGTCCAGGAGGCGTGGCGGCGCACGCACGACAACACCGCCTCGGTCGCGGAGGGCCTTGCCAGAACGGCCGGCATCATCACCGGCGCAGCCCTGATCATGATCACTGTGTTTGCCGCCTTCGCCCTGGCCGACGTGATCACCATCAAGAGCATCGGCGTGGGCATGGCGATCGCCGTCTTCATCGACGCCACGATCATCCGGGTCCTGCTCGTGCCCGCCACGATGCGGCTCCTCGGCGGCTCGAACTGGTGGGCGCCGGGGTTCCTGGGCCGCCTGGTCGACCGTCTCGGCTTCAGCCACGCCGAGGACGAGGCGTTCGGGGGGCCGAGCCCGGCGGTGCCGAACCCGGCAGCCCCCGTACCGGCGGAGGGCTGAGGGCGAGATGGCGGATCGCGACGAGGGCGTTCGGCGGGTCGATCCCAACGAGCCGCAGCAGCCAGGGACCGTGCGGATGTACGGCTGGCAGTGGGGACCGTATGACACCCGGCGGCCGGGCCTGCCGTGGATCGGCATCTTCCTGGTCGTCCTGGGGGCCCTGCTCCTGCTCCAGCGGCTGGTCCCCCAGTACCACCTGGCCGGGTCCGCGTTCGCCCTCGCGATCGGGCTCGCGTTCCTCCTGCGCTGGGCCATCTCGCGCGGCACCGGCTCGCTCTACGCGGGCGCCATCATCACGGCCCTCGCCCTGCCGGACATCATCGAGAGCCTCGGCGTGGCGGCCGGGCCGGGATTGGGCACCTTCTGCCTGGGCCTGGCGTTCCTCTTCATCGCCCTGGTCCGCTGGGCGAGCCGTGGCAGCGTCGGCTGGCAGGCCTGGGTGGGCACGATCCTCGCGCTCTATGGGCTGACCCGTCTGGCAATCCCCGACCTCGGCGGGATCCTCGTGCCGGCGGTTCTGGTTGCCCTGGGGGTGATGCTCCTCGTGCGAGGCTCGGCCCGGCGCTGAGGCGCGTCAGGCGGTCGCTGCTCGGGCGTCCGCCGTAGCCTGGGAGATCGCCTGCACCAGGACCTCGACGATCCTGTCGATCTCCTCGCCAGTGACGATGAATGGCGGCCCCAGCACGATCAGATCGCCGTCGACCCCATCGGCCGCGCCGGTGCTCGAGTAGACGAGCACCCCCAGCTCGCGGGCGGCGCGGACGACGGCCTCCGTGACCCGAGACGTGCGCGGGAAGGGCCGCCGGCTGTCACGGTCGGCGACGAGCTCGATGCCCACCAGCAGGCCGCGGCCGCGGATCTCGCCAACGGCGGGATCCTCGTCGAGGGCCTCGTGCAGCCGCTCCTGAAGACGCGCGCCCTTGGCGGCGCTGGCCTCGACCAGACCTTCGGTCTCGATGATCCGCAGGACCTCTCTGGCGACCGCGGCACCAACGGGCGAGTGGGAGTAGGTGAAGCCATGGACGAACGGGCCCGCCGCCATGACCGTGCCGTGGACCTCGCCGGACGCCGCCGCGAACCCGAACGGCCAGTAGCCGCTCGTGGCCCCCTTGGCCGCGACGAGAATGTCCGGCCGCACCGCCCAGTGGTCCACGCCGAACCACGTTCCGGTCCGCCCGAAGCCGGTCATGACCTCGTCGGCGATGAGCAGGATGCCGTGACTGCGGCAGACCTCCGCCACGGCCGGCCAGTAACCGACTGGCGGCACGGCGCCGCCGAGGGTCGCACCGCCGATGGGCTCGCCAACGAATGCGGCGATCGAATCGGGCTCCGCCGACTCGATGGCCCGTTCGAGCTCGCCGACCAGCTCAGCGCTGTCGCCGAGGGCGTTGGCGTTGGGCTCGCCGGCCCGATACGGGTACGGCGCCGACAGATGCCGGAAGCGCCCGAGCCAGCCCTCGTATGGCCGGCGCAGCGGTTTGCGGCCCGACAGATCCAGCGCACCCAGGGTGTTGCCGTGGTAACTACCCCACCTGCTCAGGACGATCCAGCGCCCCGCCTGGCCGCGGGCGAGGTGATAGGCGCGGACCAGCTTGAGGGCGGTCTCGATCGCCTCGGAGCCCCCGGAGACAGGGTAGATCGCCGGGTCGTCGACCGGCAGGTGCGGTCCCACCTCGCGCGCGTAGGCCTCGACTGGCTCGCTGGTGAACGTGCTGCCGTGGGCATACGCGAGGCGTCCAGCCTGGTCGGCCATGGCCGCGGCGACGCTGGATCGCCCGTGACCGACGTTGACGACGATCGCGCCGCCGGCGGCGTCCAGGTAGGCCCGCCCGTCCGCATCCCAGACGGTCGAGCCCTCGCCGCGCACGGCGACCGGCGGCTGTGGGTCGAGCGAGCGACGGAAGACGCGGCCGCGGACCGGCGCGGCCTGGGGCTCGGTCACGTGCCGGATTGTACGGGCCAGGGGAGTCACCACCGGGGGGCTGGCGCGCCGCCCGGGGAACCAACCAATGAGAGGCGGTGTACGGGGTACGGTTGACCGTGGAGGGCCGTCCACTGGAAGACGCGGAACTCATCACGCGCGCACGCCAGGGCGAGGTCATGGCCTACGAGGAGCTGGTCCGTCGATACCAGGACGTCGCCGTTCGCACCGCGTACGTCATCTCGCCTGATGGCGATGCCGAGGACGCCGCGCAGGAGGCGTTCGTCAAGGCCTACGGGGCGCTCGGCCGTTTTCGGCCCGACGCACCGTTCCGGCCGTGGCTGCTCAGCATCGTCGCCAACGAGGCGCGCAACCGGCGTCGCTCATCGGGTCGCCGAGCCGGCCTAGCGCTCCGTGCCGCCGAGGACCGCCCCTTGGGTGATGCGGCTCCATCGCCCGAGTCGGCGGTCCTCGCCAACGAGACCAGGGAACGGCTGCTGGCTGCGGTCAACGCGCTACGCGACGAAGACCGCGAGGTGATCGGAGCTCGCTACTTCCTCGACCTGTCCGAAGCCGAGACGGCCGAAGCCCTGGGCATCCCGCGAGGCACGGTCAAGTCGCGCCTGTCGCGGGCGCTCGATCGGCTACGGGCGCAGCTCGGTGCCGAGGAAGCGGGGACGCTCCATGTCTGAGCGCTTCGACACACCCGGCCAGGGTCGGCGTGAAGGCCGCGGGCTCCAGGGTCCCGCGCTCGAGGGCGCGCTCGAGAGCGCGCTCGTCGACCTGGGCCGCGCGCTGGCCTTCCCCACGCCGACGGCCGGCTTCGCGGAGCGGGTGACCGCTCGGCTCGGAGCCTCGGGGGTCGTGCCGACCGCCAGGCCGTGGTGGCACCGGTTGTTCGAGCGGCCGCCCAGCCGGCCGGTCAGGCGGGCGCTGCTGCTGGCCATCGCCCTGGTCATCATCCTGGCCGCGGTTGCGGGCGCACTGGGCCTCGGCCTGCCGGGCATCCGGCTCATCCTGGGCCCGACACCGACCGCCACGCCGACTGCATCCGCTGCGGTGTCCGGTCCGCCGACCGCCTTGCCGACCGCCTCGCCGTCCGCCCCGCCGTCAGGGCCCGGCTCGGCGCTGGAGATGGGTCAAGCGGTCAGCCTCGACAGCCTTTCGAGCTCGGTTCCATTTCCGCCGCGGCTTCCGACGGACGCTCGCGTCGGTCCGCCGGACGCTGCTTACGTCCTTTCGGACCGGCTCAGCCTCGTCTGGGCGCCCGGTCCGTCCTTGCCGGCAACCCTCGCCCCGGACGTGGGACTCGTGCTGACCGAGTTCCAGGGACGCCTGGACCCCGGTTACTTCGAGAAGTCGATCAACAGCGGGACCACCGTACAGCCCGTGTCAGTCAACGGCCAGCAGGGTTACTGGATCGACGGCGTGCCGCACTTCTTCTTCTACGTCGATGCCAACGGCGTCGGGCATGACGAGACCCGCCGGTTCGTTGGCAAGGTCCTGATCTGGACGAGCGGGGACCTGACCCTCCGGCTCGAGACCTCGCTCAGCCGGGACGAGGCGATCGCCATCGCCTCGTCCATCCCCTGATCTGACGGTGCGGGCCGGCGAGGTGGCGAGTGCCCGTCGCCACCAGCGGCCTGTCGGTTCCCACGGACGCGAGCATGGTGCAACGACCGCGCCGGCCGTGCCATCCGCGAAACGACGTATTTGTCGGCCGGCGGAACGGGCCTTGGGGCGTGTGCGATAGTACCGACTCTCATCGTGCGGAGGGCGCGGTGGGTCGCCGCTAACGAGCTCGGCACCGGCGTCACGGGCCGAGGGACCGCCAACCCCTGTGGAGGAGACCATGCACAGGTTCTTGCGGCTGACGGCACTAGCTGCCGTCGTCGTCATCTTGGCCGCGTGTACGGGTACGGGTACGAACGCGCCGGCATCCCAGTCGGCTGCGCCGCCATCGACGGCGGCGTCAACCGCACCCAGTGCCTCGGTGGCCGCCACCGTCGATCCCGCGTCGCTGCTCGGCAAGGTCATCGCCGCCGGCAAGATCCGGATCTCGACTGACCCGAACTACAAGCCGTTCTCGTTCCTCAACCCCGATGGCACGTACGATGGCTTCGACAACGCGACCGCCGTCGAGGCCGTCAAGCGGCTGAGCACCGCGGTCGGCAAGCCCATCGCCATCGAGTGGCAGACCCCGGCCTGGGAAATCATCACCGCCGGCAGCTGGGGCGGCCGCTTCGACATCTCGATCGGCTCGATGAGCGTCACCGTCGGGCGGGCCAAGGTGGTCGACTTCGCCGCTCCCTACTACTACGACTCGGGCGCGGTTGCCGTGCCCAAGGACTCGACCGTGCAGTCGCTGGCCGACCTCAACGGCGGCAAGAGCATCTGCGTCGGCACCGCCACCACGTACCAGCAATGGCTGGATGGAACGCTCGAGATCGTCGATCCCAACAAGCTCGCGCCGCCGACAGATCCCAAGATCGTGTCGCTCGAGACGGACAACCTGTGCGTCCAGGCCGTCGCCGCCGGGCGCAAGTACGACGCAATCGTGGCCAACGCCAACGGCCTCGCCGACCAGGCGAAGACTGCGCCCATCCGGATCCTGAGCGGGCCCCCGATCTTCACCGTGTCGGTCGCCTTCGCGCTCGACAAGGGCGGCCCGAAGGATGCTTCGATGCTGCAGGTCCTCAACAAGATCGTTGCCGACATGCATGCCGATGGCACGTTGACCAAGCTGTCCATGAAGTACCTGCAGAAGGACGTGACCGTCAAGCCGTCGTGACGGCGAACGTTCGAGGCTGACATGCGTCC
>JALZAF010000334.1 GCA_030948505.1 Chloroflexota bacterium | reverse complement strand
GAGGTGGCGCGCTTAGCCCCAAGACGACTCCGACACCGCTGCCGACGATCTCCGTGGCACCGAGCGGCAGCGTGTCTCCCGCGCCAAGCGCGAGTGGCTCGGCTGCTCCGAGTGCGTCGGGTTCGGGCACGCTTTCGCCGCGTCCTTCGACCGGCGCCAGCCCCGCTCCATCGGCCTCCTGAGGCTCCCCCCGCCCGGCGTATCCTCCCGCCATGAGCGAGCAGGGCGCCGCTCCCAATCCGGCCCGCCAGAACATGGTGGAGAAGCAGCTCCGGGCGAGAGGCATCGCCGACGAGCGCGTGCTGGCCGTGATGGGGGACCTGCCGCGCGAACGGTTCGTCCCCGACTGGCGGCGCGACCTTGCCTATGCGGACGGAGCGGTCCCGATCGAGGCCGGCCAGACCATCAGCCAGCCGTACGTCGTTGCCCGCATGACCGAGCTGCTCGCGACTCGACCGGGCGATCGCGTCCTCGAGATCGGGACCGGGACCGGCTACCAGTCGGCGGTCCTCGCCATGCTCGGTTGCCGGGTCGTGACGTACGAGCGCCAGGCCGAGCTTGCCGCTTCGGCCCGCGAGCGGCTCGACGAGCTCGGGTTCGGTGAGGAGATCGACATTCGCCTTGGTGATGGCAGCCGCGGCGATCCCGAGGGCGGGCCATACGACGGCATAATCGTGACGGCCGCCGCGCCAAGCGTTCCGACGGAGCTGCTCAACCAGCTGGTCGACGGTGGCAGGCTCGTCATCCCGGTCGGACCGCGCGACCACCAGGAGCTGCTCGACATCCAGCGCCACGGCAACGAGTGGCGCGAGCACTCCGACGGACCGGTGGCCTTTGTCCCGTTGCTCGGCGCCCGGGGCTACCCGGGCTGACGACGCGGCATACACGCGGCCGCGACCAGGCGGCTGCAGCGCGGCCGCGACGAGGCCGCTGTAGCGCGGCCGACGGGGGCCCCGGGCCAGTCTCCAACCGTATACTCGGCCAGCCATGACCCACGTCTTCGTCGCGCCTCATCCCGACGACGTCGCGCTCTCATGCGGCGGTCTCATCGCCAGCCTGCGCGAGCTTGGTCAGAACATCACCATCATCACTGTCTTCTCCGGGGCTGGGGGGACCGACGCGCTGACGCCCTATCAGCGCGAGGCGCTCGGCTTCGGGTCGAAGGCGATGTGGCCGGTGACCGAGGCGTTCAACAGGGCCAATGTGGCCAACGACTGGCCCGTGTACGACGATCCAGCGACGGCGCCGCCGTGGGCTGCCAGCTCGGACCGACTCGATGCCACGCAGCAAGACGCCGACGCCGCGGCGAAGCGCTTCTGGCAGCGCTCGTCGTGGTATCGACGAGCCAGCATCCGGGCCGAGCCGCTGGCCGGCCAGGCGGTGATCGACGCGCTGCCAACGCAGGGCGCCGTCTACACCGATGAGGTCGTGGAGGCGGCCGCGGCCGGCGACGTGGCCGCCCGCCGGCGGATCGAGGACGAGCGGTTCGCCTATTTCGCCGAAGCGTCCATCGTCTTCCTCGATCTCCCCGATGCGGTCTTCCGCGGCTACGAGGGCGACGACCAGCTGCTGGGCGGGCCGCGTGAGGGCGACGATCCGCCATACGAGATCCTGCGCCGCGAGATCACGCGACTCGAGCCACAAAAGGTCTACCTGCCGCTCGGCATCGGCAACCATGTTGACCATCGGCTGTGCCGCGCTGCCGGGGTAGGGTTGCTCGAGGAGGGTCGCCGCTGGGTGATGCCGGGTCCCGAGTACGCCGGCATCGTGACCTTCTACGAGGACTTCCCCTACGCGTGGTGGAGCGACTTCCGGCGGCTCGAGGACCTGCCGGGCGGCGTCGGCGAGTTGCCGGCCGATGTGGGCCTCGAGGCGGAGTACGCGGACATCACTGATCAGGTCGAGCGAAAGATCAGCGGCATCACGCTCTACTCGAGCCAGCTCGATCGGTTGTTCGGCGGGACCCGCAAGATGGCCGATGCCGTCCGCGCCCACGGACGCCAGGTGGGTGCCCTCGGCGGGGTCGACGGATTGGCCGAACGCTACTGGGCGTCGCGCAGGATCTGACCCTCAGAACCGCCGCCGGTCGCGACCGACCCGGCCCGCCGCGACGGCCAGTGCCGGCAACCAGACGAGCGCCAGCCCGCCCCCGATCGAGGCCGGAAGCAGGCCGGCACTCAGGAGCCCCCAGCGCGCACGCCTCGTGGCGGCGACGATGCCGACGACGAGTACCAGCACGGCCGTGAGGTAGTGGTCCCAGATCGCCGCCGGGATCAACAGCATGCCCGTGGCGGCGATACCCAGACCCAGCAGGCGACGTTCCGCGGCCGCTCCCCGCAGCAACGAACCGCCGGCCAGCAGCGCGGCGGCGCCAAGAGCGACGGATGCCACGCGCAGCGCGGTCTGTGCCAGCTCCGACGCACCGGCTCGCGCGGCGATGGCTGGCAGCGCGGCGTTGATCGTGATGTCCTGTGCGCCTGGGAGCGAGACAATCGCCGCGGCGATGGCGGCATAGCGGGCGGTGTCGTCGATGCCGAAGACCGCCATCCCCGCGGTGGTCCAGGCGGCCGCCACAGCCAGCGACGCGACGATCGCCCGCCAGCGACCAGAGACGGCGAGGGGGAAGAGGAGGAGAAGCGGATACAGCCGAAAGGCCGCCGCCGTGCCAAGCCCCAGTCCGACAAGCCAGGGCTCGTCCCGATCGATGCCGACGAAGGCGATGGCGATGCCGAGCAGCACGAGGATGGACGGATTGCCGAGGCTGGCCGCGCCGAGGAACGCGTAGCCGAGGAGCACGCCCACGAGGAGGCTCGCGCCACCCGAGCGGCCGACGGCCCTCCGTACCGGCACGACGAGCAGGGCGAGGGACAGGAGCGCGACGGCGTAGCCGAGGATCAGCGCGACCCGGACAACTGCGGCGTCCGGCAGCAACGACAGTGGGACGTAGGCCAGGGCCAGCGCCGGCGGACCGTAGAAGTGCGGCGATTCGGCACCGAACAGGGCCCCGGTCGGGTCGGAGTAGAGCGTGCCCCCTGCCATCCCGGATCTCGCCGCTCCGACGACGAGACTGACGTCGAAGCCGATGCTGGGGGCGTAGAACGCGTACAGGGCGAGGAACACGCCGGCAACGGTCGCGACCGTCATCGCCAGCAGCACCCAGCCGGACCGCCGGTCGCGGTCCCGGCGCAGCTCCATCGCCTCTCCGGCAAACGCAGGGCGGCGGATCATGCCGGCCCTCGCCGAGGCCGCGCGACGAGAATCAGCCCTGCGCCCGCGAGGTGGCCCACGACTCGACTGTGCGCGACGCGGTGCGGCAGCGCACCCCGCCAATAGTCGTGCCGTCGACGGTACCGCTCGATGTCGGCCTGGTGAGCGCCCGCCAGTCGGGGACTTCCCTGGCCTCCGGCCGCTGCTACCCTGCCAGCCATGGGACCGGTCGGGCCTCGGCCCGCTCGTGACGCGCGCGCCTCTGGGTCCCGCGTGACGCCTCGGATCCGTTGGTCATGGATCGCCCCACGCGTCGTCGGTGGTGCGCTGGCGCTGCTGCTCGCCGCCGAACTGGTCGCGGGGATCTTCTGGCCGCATGGGACGCTCACGCACATCGGCCATGACTACCTGTTGTACATGGATGCGACCCGCTCGTGGCTGGCCGGCGGGCCGTTCTACCACCCCTACCAGGTGGCCGGTCCGTACGTCGTGGAGGCCGACGAGATCCTCTATCCGCCCCACGCCCTGGTGCTGTTCGTGCCGTTCACGGTCCTGCCGGCCATCCTCTGGTGGGTCGTGCCGCTGGGTATGCTCGTGTACGCGCTGTGGCGGGCGAAGCCGGGACCTTGGGAGATCGCCTTCGTTATCGCCTGCTTGTGCATCCCGAAGTCGCTGCAACTGGTCACGTCCGGATCACCGACCATGTGGGTGGCCGCCGGCCTGGCCTTCGCGCGCATAGGCTGGCCGGCCGTGGGCGGCCTGGTCAAACCGACGCTCCTGCCAATCGTCCTCGCCGGGATACGGAAGCGGTCATTCTGGGTCGCAGCTGCCATCCTCGTCCTGGTCGACGTCGCCCTGTTCGGACTGTCGATCGACTACGTCGCGGTCGTTCAAAACGCGACTGGTCCGCTCGCTACCGTGATCTACTCCGCCGGCGACCTGGGAATCGTCGGCATCGGCCTCGTCGGCTGGCTCGGCCCGGGTCAACCTGCGCTTCGGTCGCTCCGGACGAAGATTCGACCGTCGGCGTCGGCATAAGCCTGGTGCCAGCCCGGATCGGCCGACAATTGCTCGATGAGCGCCAGATCGCGGTCCTTGGTCGCGACGACGATCGTCACGCCCCAACGATCGAGGATCGAGCGCCAGTCGGCACGGGCGCCAGACACCGCGTCGTAGTCATCCCAGACCGATGGCGGGAACTCCTCGATGCGGGAGTCGATGGCGACCGGCAGGGCAGGCAGCGCGAACTCGAACCACGAGCCCCACGGCTGCGGGTTGTACAGGCGGTCACCGGGAACGGCCAGCACACGAAGCCGGGCCGTGATGCCCGGCGGAGCATTGCCAACCACGCCGGTCGGGGCGCCAAGGGCGGGATCGATCGGTCGCCAGGCGGGGATCAGGACGATCGCCACGATCGCGAGGACCGCCACGATGACGGTGTTGGCGCGTCGCGGTCGTTCGACCGGTTCGATCGTCGCTCGGCCGCCTCCGTCGGCGATGAGAGCCGCCAGCACCACACCCGCCGCGAGCGGCCACCAGGCGACGCCGCGAATGGCGTAGGCACCGATGGCGAAGAACACCGCCAGCCACACGAGCTCCGGCCAGGAGGCCGCCCGATGCCGCCGCGCGAGCACGGCAACGACGAGCAGGGCCGACCCGAAGAACAGGATTCCGGGGATCGACCGCAGCGACGTGGGCTGCCATTCGGTGATCCGGCTCGTGATGAGGGCGTTGGTCGAGAGTCCGGCGGCATAGGCCCAGACGGCAGGCCCAAATGGCCCGATGCAGGCGGCAATCGCCGCTGCGACCGCGACGAACAGAGGGCGCGAAGCTCGCGGAACCCCATCGTGCCGGTCCTGCAGCCAGGCAAGCCCGGCAACCAGCGGGCCCAGGAAGAAGCTGCCGTGCAGGTTGGCCCAGACCAGGACGACCGGAACCAGAAGCCACAGCGCGCCGGGGTAGCGATGCCGCCCGGCGACGATCGCCAGCGTCAGGGCGAACAGGACCATCCCGAACAGCTGCGGCCGCAGGCCGAGGGCGACGGCACACACGACGAACGCGCCGATGGCAAGCCACGCGGCGGACCGGCGGTTCAGGCCCCCCCAGCGGAACGCGAGGAACAGCAGCCCGAATAGCAACCCGACCAGCACGGCTCGCAACAGGACCAGCCCGGTCCAACCGGCCACTCGGTACGTGACCGCCAGCAGGACCTGCGCCCCCCACTGCTGGTTCACCCACGACGCGCCCGAGGCGGTGAACGTGAACGTGTCGCGGGTCGGAATCGAGCCGCTGTCAAGGGTCATCGCCCCGGCCCGCAGGTGGTAGGCGAGGTCCACGCTCGACAGGTTCGCCAGGAGTGCGGCGAAGACCGGCAGGCCGACGGCGAGAACGGCCCACAGTCGGGAGAAGGTCATCCCTCGCCTTCGAGGTGGGCGACGAGACGCTCGGCCAGCTGGATCGAGTAGTTCTGGCCACGGTCGTGCGGGTAGACCTGGAACATGTTGGCGATCGACAGCCCGGGCACGGGCGAGTCGAACGGCGGGATGGTGCCGGGAAAGGCCGGCGTGACGATCGGCTGGGCGAACGGCGCACCGAACGACCACGCCTGCCGGATCCAACCCTCGTCGAAGGCCGGGTTGATCCGACGGATGAACGGCGCGAAGGTCGCCACGATCTCGTCGCTGGAGGACCGGAAGATCGGATCTTCGTGCGACCGGTAGTTGCCGAGATAGACGAGGTGGCGGCCGCCGTAATCGGCGCTCGGCAGCATGTTGGTGTGCTCGACGACCGCGAGGAACGGATACCTCGGGTCGTTGACGCCGATCCAGTACACATCGCTCAACGGCCGGTCCAGCGACAGCACAAGGCAGTGGGCACCCAGGGCCTTCGGGGCGGGGTAGCGCTCGGCGAACGAGGCCGGGATGTCAGGGCTCACCCGCACCGTGAGGTGGGTGGGGAGCGTGGACACGACACGGTCGAAGGAGTCCATGGCAGCGCGACCGTCGGACACGACCTCGACGTCGATGCAGTCGCCGCGCCGCCGGATCGTCCGCACTTCCTGGTTGTAGCGGACCTCGCCGCCGAGCTGGGTCACCCGCTCTGCCAGCGCGGCGTACATGAGGTGAAAGCCACCGCGGAGATAGCCGAGCTGCGCCGTTCGCGAGTGGATCCTTGCCCACAGCCAGGCCATCGAGACGTCGTCCGCGGCGGCACCAAATTTGCCCTGGAGAAGCGGTCGCCAGACGACCTCGTAGACGCGCCGGCCCATGGCTCGGGGCATCCACTCGCTCGCGGTTGTCCGCTCCAGCGAGCCGGGAGCCGGCTTGAGTCGCAACCAGGCGACGGCCGCACCCAGGCGCAGCCGGTCGGCCAGCGGCAGGGCGTCGAACCGAAGGACGGACAGGGCGGAATCAAGCTGGTAGATCCGGTCGTTCACCAGGGCGGTCGTCGCCGGCCGGCTCCACGCCAGACGGTGAGACAAGCCGAGCTCATCGATGAGCGCGGTAGCCCGCCGGTCCGAACGGAAGAGGTGGTGGTAGAACTTCTCGAGCCACATCCCCGGCTCGATCTCGAAGCTCGCGGCAAGCCCACCCGGGACCGCGGCTCGTTCCACGACCACCACGTCGTGACCGTGCTCGAGCAGCAGCTTCGCCGCCGTCAGCCCCAGCACGCCGCCGCCGATCACGCCGTAGCGCATATCAGGCGACCGCCTGCCGGGCCAGCGCATGCTGTGGGTCACGCACCCAGCCGACGGCGACCACTCCGATCAACGTCGCGTAGAACGCGATCGGGTAGGCGATCGTCGGCACGAACGGCAGGAGCACCCAGGCCTGCGCCAACGGAACGAGCACGGCCCACCACTGGCGCCGCTCGAGAAGCCAGGCGACAGGGAGCAGCAGGACCAGGGCGTAGTGGTCCCAGACGATCGGCGAGATGACCTGCGAGGCCACGATGGTCGCGAGGTAGCCGGCCTCGCGGGTCGTCCGCGACGCCACCACGACGACGACCGCCAGGAGGACCACGATGTTGGCGCTCTGGATCCCCGCCGCGACGGCCGGGCTCGCGCCGTAGGCGTAGGCGACGGCCCCGATCGAGAGGTTGGCAGGCACGGTCAGGGCGTTGGTCAGGTTGCGAAGGAGGGCCGCGAAGTCGAGCCAGGCGCCGAGCCCGACCGCGGCCGCCACGGCCGCGACGCCGGCGATGGTCGCCAGCCCCCAGGCCATCGCCCGCCACTCGCGCCTAACCGCCAGCCAGCCGAGGATCAGTGCCGGCTGGAGCTTGATCAGGGTGCCGATACCGGCCACCAGGCCGAGGATCCGGGGCCGCTCGAGGAAGCGCCAACCGAGGGCGAAAACGAGCAGCAGGATCGGGCCGACCTGGCCGATTCGGGCGCCATAGATGAACGGCCAGCTGACGCCCCCGGCGAGGACCATCGCCCAGCGGATCTCGCGCCGCACCGGCATCACCATCGCGCCGCCCACGAAGCATGCAACGAGGAACCCGATCCAGGCCCACGTGCCCCACGCGAATCCAAGCAGCGAGAACGGGAGCGCCAGCAGGACGAAGGGCGGCGGGTACTGATACAGGCCGCAGCCGCCCGTCTGGATGATGCTCAGGTCGTAGATCGGCTGGGAGTTGAGCAGCCGTTGGGCGGCGTTGTGGTAGGCGAGGAAATCGCAGCCCAGCGTCCGCGAGGCCGTCAACAGGCCGAACGCGAGATACACCCCCGTGACGACGACGATCAGTACGCGGAACGCCGTCCCGAAGAGGGCCGCCCGTCGGTCGCCCAGATCGCTCGTTTGTTCGCGCTTCATCAGACGCCGCTTGGCACAGCCGGCCGAAAGAACGCCAGGTTGACCCGGCCTCGCTCAGGGACGAGCAGCGGTACGAGGGCCACCAGGACGGCCAGCGAGTTCAGCCACACGATCGGCAGGGCAAGCGTCACGCCGACGGGGACGGTCCAGCGCCGATCGGTCAGGCCGCCCCAGGCCACCAGGCCGGCCGCCAGCGGCAGGCGGACGATGAGCGGCACCGGCAGGTACGGGCCGGTCGTGACGATGACGGCGTTCGCATCTCGCCGCAGCACCTCGAACCAGGTGCCCCAGTCTGCCGGGGCAAGCAGCCAGGAGACCGCGGCGATGGCCGCCGTCGCGCCCGCGGCCAGGGCCAGCGATCGCCACTCTCGCCGCACCGCGAACCAGATCAGGCCCACCCCCGGGGTGACCTTGGTGAGCAGGGGGAAGGCCCACAGGCCCGGGTAGCGGAAGCCGGCCACGATGACCGCCGCGTACAGGAGGTGGACGTTGCCAGAGACGATCTCGAACGGGATCGGCAGGAACAGCAGCAGCGGTAGCGCCAACCGCCCGGCCAGGCCCCGGTAGACGATCAGGAGCAGGGCGGTCCAGAGGGCCACGAAGACCTGCCACGGCAGCCACACGATCGCGGCGACGAGTTGGGCGAAGGCAGGCGAGTACAGGTACGACCCGATCCGCCCGGTATCCGCGGCCGCGTACAGGTCCCCCCAGCGGGTTGCCCAGTAGGCGTACGCGTCGACGCTCTGGACCCATGGTTCGACCCCGAGCAGCCGCAGGACGACGAAAACGAGCGCGAGGATCACGAACCCGTCGCGCATGAGGCGGTCACGCACGTCCGCGACTCTAGGTCGACGGTGCCGCCGTGCACCCCCCGCGAAGGTACTAGCCGGCGGCGACCTCGGCCGGCCGGGTCGCCCGCGCGCCCTCGTCGTAGATGGTCTCGATAGCCTTCACCATCAGCTCCACGCAGAAGCGATCGTGGACCAGGTCGTGGCCGGCACGACCGAGGGTGTCGGCCAGGGAGGGGTCGAGGAGGAGGCGCACGATCGCCGCGGACAGCGCGTCCGGGTCGTCTGGCGGCACGAGCAGGCCGGTCACCCCGTCCTCGATCATCTCGGGAATTCCGCCCACGTTGGAGGCGACCACCGGCCGCGACAGGGCCATCGCCTCGAGGATGGTGAGCCCCTGCGCCTCGCGATAGGAGGGCAGCACGGCGACATCGAAGGCGGCGGTGACCGCAGGGACGTCGTCCCGCCGGCCGGTGAAGACGACGCGGTGGGCGATGCGCAGCTCCGCGGCCTGCTGCTCCAGCGCCTCCCGGCGGCTGCCTTCGCCGACGACGAGCAGGTAGGCATTGGCCACGGAGCGCAGCACGGCCGGCCAGGCGTTCAACAGCGTGGCGTGGCCCTTCTCCGGCTCGAGGCGGGCCACGGCACCCACGATCTGCGACCCGGGCTCCATGCCGTATTCGTCGCGCAGCGTGCAGCACGGCTCCTGGTGGTCGTAGCGCTCGAGGTCGACGCCGTTGTAGACCAGGGTGACGGGGGCCGTGTCCCGGCCCTCGTCCACGATCTTCCGCTCCATCGCATGCGACACGGCGATCAGGCGATCCATGTGCGGCGTGAGCCGGCGCAGCTGCTCGCGATCCTCGGCCGAGCGGACCCGCGAGGAGTGGACAGTGGACACGACGTATGGCCGGCGCAGGCCGATCTTCTCCAGGGCGATCGCCGCTCGCGTCCCGACGAGCTCCGCCCGGTACATGTGGTTGTGGATCACATCCGGGCGGACCGCGGCGAGGTGGACGGCGAGCGCCCCCACGGCGACCGCGTCGTCCGGGTCGTCGATGACCACCACCGGGATCCCGGCGCGCTGCATCTTGCGCACGGCGCTGCCCGGCGACAGCGATACGACGCTGGCCTCATAGCGGCTGCGGTCGATCCTCGTGAGGAGCGAGTGCAGGTGCTCCTGTGCGCCGCCGTTCGTGCCGCTGGCCAGCACCTCGACCACGCGCACGCGTGGGGATCCGGGCAACGGCAGGCGCTGGACCGGGTCGAGGCAGGGGTCCGGCGTGCGCATCTAGCTCACTCGTCGCCGCACGAGGATGCGCTGGATCGGCTCGTCGACGGCCCCCCACACGTATTTGTAGGGCTCGTCGCCGCGCAGGAAGTCGAGACGTCGCTTGCCGGCTGCGATCGCCCGTTCGATAAACCGCGCCACCATCAGCACGCCGGGCGACAGCTCGCGGGCGTCGGGATCGACGCCGGCGTTGTAGTACAGATAACCGTCGTTCGTCTCGAAGTGCACGCCGGCCGCGATCCGCCGGCCGCCAACGGTCAGCCATGTGAGGCGTGCCGTGCCATCGGGCCCCAGCAGCTCGAACAGGCGGCTGAAGAACGTCCTGCTGGCGGCGCCGCCCGGAGTCGATGGAAACAGGCCCTCGGATCCCCAGCGCTTCTGGTGCAGCTCGACAAACTCGGCCAGGTCGGCGACGGGAGTGGTCGAATCGTCCAATCGAACGTCGCCCGCGGCCCCCGCGCGCCGCACCTTGCGCCGGATCTCGTGGCGCTCCTTCTTGCCGAGCGTCGCGAGGTACTCGTCGAATGTCGCGACCGGCGGCAGGATCAGCACGGGGCAGACGTCCTCGCGCTCCACGTTGAGCGTCCAGCCAGCCGCCATCTCGCGGCGGCCGAAGGCGGCGGCGAGCTCGTCCGCGGTCGGATCGCCGCAGCGCAGGCGGCGCAGGTCGACGACGTCCCACGGGGCTGGGTGCCCATCGTCCGACGCCGGGGGCGCGGCCAGATATTCGGCTATGGCCTCGGCGACTGCCCCCATGTCGGCCGGCGAGGTGAGGACGGTCGCGTAGTCGGCGTGGTACGACGCACCGAAGAAGATCACCTTGGCCCCCGGCGCCAGGGGCGTCAGCTCAGCCCCCGATCCGTGCCGCATCGTGCTGTGGGTGGCTTCGTCGGTCGGCTCGACGGCGTGGCGGTGCATGAGCGGCACGATCGCCTTCGGTGGCCCAGCCGGCGCGGACGGATCGACCACGACGAGCGTCTGGTCGTGGGCCGAACCCGAATAGGCATCCCACCAGGCCCGGTGGAAGCCCCACCGCGCGAACGGCGTCGACCACGGGTTGGCCGCAGCGAGGGCGTCCCATGTCTCCGGCCGGATGCTGTCGAACGGGCACCGCTCGGCCACGAGAGGGCGTCCCTCGGGCCGCGTTCCGAGCGCTCTGTCAGGCAGCTTGCCCGGACAGGCAGGCTGCTTGGCGACGGTCAGGGTCACGGGCTCGACGATAGCACCGACGCCCCGACAGTGGTTGCGGAGGCAATCGTCCGGCCGGTTGGGAGAATCTACCCTCCGGTCAGTTGCCGAAGCACCGACGGCGACACTTGCGGTGACGTTGGCCCGAACCCCCGGCGCAGGAGGAAGTACTCCGGCAGGGGCCGGTCGTCGGTGATGAGGGGACCGTCGCCGGCGAAGCGCGCCACGGCGTCGCCCTGGATCCACACCAGGGAATGGATCCGCTGTACCCATCCGGCCTCGGTGTGCTCTGGCGAATCGTACGCAGACGAGAGGTCCTCGAGCACGTTCGGCCGGCGCAGGACCTCGGTCATGGCCTGGTCGCTCAGCGCCAGCGGCTCGTCCGATCCCAGCATCAGGTAGCCGTAGCCGCCCGGCCCGAACACGATCAGGACATTCGGGAAGACCGAGCGGAAGGTCCGGATATGGGCCTTGAACTCGTCGACCGTCTGCCCGTTTGGGACCCATTGCATCATCACGCCGCCCGGATTGAGGCGGTCCCGGCCGGCCTGGTAGTACTCCTGCGACGAGATGACCGACACGCCCGCGGTCTCGATCGGAGGCGGCGGGTCGGTGACGATGATGTCGTAGCGCCGCGGCGTGAGCTCCACGTGGTTGCGGCCGTCGGCGATGACCACGCGTCCGCGCGGGTCCGCGAGCACGGCTGCCGCATCCGGGTAGAACTGGCCGAACATCCTGGGCACCGACGGCACGAGCTCCGCCGCTTCCACCTGGAGACCGGCCCGCAGCGCGGTGCGGTACGTGGAGCCCATTCCGAAAGCCACCGTCAGCGCGCTGGTCGACCCCGGCCGCAGCATCAGCGGCAGGATCGGCATCAGTCGCGCGTCGACCGTGAGGAGCGTCATCGACGTGCCTGTCACCCACAGGTGATGGTTGCTACCGAGCCACCCCGCCTGCACGGATGCGATCTCGTCCTCTGCGGCGGCGGCGATGGTCCCGTTCTCATCGCGCACGCGGGCGAAACCGGGGTCGATGACGGCACCTGGCGACAGTAGCCCCGCCACGAGCGTAACGATGGCCACCGCGCCCGCAGACGCGACGACGAGAGAGGGAAATGGTCGCCGCAGCCTCGCCAGCGCAAGTGCGATGCCGGTCGCGGCGTTGACCAATGCGAGGGCAACGACGGCGCCCGGGGATCCGATCGCGGGGACGATCACGAATGGGATCAGGAAGGTTCCGCTGATCGCGCCCAGCGTGTTGGCCGCGAGCAGGCGCCCCGCCGCGCTCGCCACCCGCCCGTCCCGGTCGTCCAGCAGGGCGGACGCTGCTGGGAAGGAGAGGCCCAGGACGATGGTTGCCGGCAGGACGACGGCCAGTCCGGAGAGGTACAGCACGCGGATGGTCTCGAGCGGCCGGCCGGCATCGACAGCCGGCGGGTGGCCGATGACCGCGACCAGGCCGACGAGGGCGAGGAACGCGACGGCGACCTGCGCGCCGGCCAGCAGAGCGATGGGGCTGCCGATCCGGGGCCGGAGGATGCTGAACAAGACCGCCCCGATGGCGATCCCGGTGAGGAACATCGCCAGGATCACCGTGAACACGTAGGTATAGCCGCCGGTGCCCGACGCGAGCAGACGCGTCCAAAGCACCTGGTAGCCGAGCGATGTCAGCCCCGAGACGAAGGCGATCAGCAGCGCCAGGGTGGGTCGCGCGATATGCCTGCTGGGCGAGGGTGCCGCAGCGGGCTGGCGGGTCATCGCGGCGGGGGCGGCGCGGTCAGATCGCCTGGCCATGAGCAGTGCGACCACCCCGGCCACGGCTGAGCAGGCCGCACCAACCACCAGCGCGCCCGTAAGGCCCAGCACCTCGATGAGCACGAGTCCGCACAGCAACGTGCCGGCGATTGCCCCGACCGTGTTTGCCGCGTACAGGCGGGCGAAGGCGCCGCTCAGGTGATCCTCGCCGGTGCTCAGGTAGCGGGTCAGCGCCGGCAGGGTCGCGCCCATCATCACCGTCGCCGGCCCGAGCGCGAGGAGCGACAGGGCGAATCGTGTCAGGGCCAGGAGCTGCGGGCTGCCCTCCAGGGAGGGGTAGGCGCCGCGGTAGACCTCGTGCAGCAGGCGGAACGTCACCGGGGTGAGCAGCACCACGACGACGAGCGCGATCTCCAGCAGGCCGTACAGGCGCAGCGGCGAGCGCACGCGGTCTGCAAGGCGCGCCAGCAACGCGCTGCCGATGGCCATCCCACCGAAGAATCCGGTCAGGATCGCTGAGACGGCCTGAGTGGTGTTGCCGAAGACGAGGACGAGCTGGCGGGCCCAGACGACCTCATAGATGAGGCCGGCCGCGCCGGACAGAACGAAGATGGCAAGGATCGCGCGGCGGCTCACGCGGCGGGGTGGAATCGTCGGGGGGCGTGCGAGATGGCTGCCATCGAGCGGGAAGTGTAGACGGCGCGAACCCAACCGGACGGTGACCAACGTACCGGGTCCCACCCGGACCTAACGGGCGGTCCTCCGGGCGGCGGCCGGCTGATAGCCTCGCTTCCCCATGCCCGACGTGTTCGACGCCCGACGTCCACTGCGCCCCGTGGGGGCACTCGCCGGCAACGAGATTCGGCTGTTGCTCGTGAGCGGGACGCTTCTCTTCACGGAGCTGCTGCTCATCCGCTGGGTGCCGGCCAACGTGGCCTACGTCGGGTTCTTCAGCAACTTCCTGCTGATGGCCAGTTTCCTTGGCATCGGCCTCGGTATCCTGCTCGGCCGGTCGGGCCGAAGGCTGCCCCTGTCGCCGTTCGCGCCGCTCCTGCTCGCGACGGTGCTGGTCGTGCTGGGCAGCCAGCTCAACGTTCGCGGTTCGGCTGGCGGGGGGCTGTTCGCCGGTCTCGAATCGAACTACCCGGCGAACGTCGATCCGGCTGTTCTGCTGGCCGTCGTGATCCTTGTGACCGGCGTCATGACGAGCCTGGCCCTGCCGCTCGGGCCGCTCCTGCGCAGCATGCCGCCGCTGCGCGCCTACAGCTTTGACATCGCCGGCTCGATGGCCGGCATCGCCATCTTCACCGTCCTGTCAGCGGCCGGTGGGCAGCCGATCGTCTGGTTCGGCCTCGTCACGCTGGCCATCCTGCTGCTGGCGCTCGGCTCAGGGGTCACGCCATGGTCGATCGTGGGCGGTTCGGCGATGTGCGCCGTGCTGGCCATCGTCGCCGTCCAGGCGGTCGCGTCGGGCGACATCTGGTCGCCCTACTACCGCGTCACGTTGACCGACGCCGACAGCAACCGCATCCTCGCGCCCGGTGTCGTGCACGGGGCCGCTCGGGGCCTGTTCGTGAACGGCATCCCGCACCACGCGATCCAGGGCCATGACGAGGCGCTCGCCGGCGACCTGCACGGCCAGATCTACCGCTGGTTCCCCGACCGCACCTTCGACCGGGTGCTCATCATCGGAGCGGGAACCGGTACGGACACGGCGCTGGCCCTGGCCCGCGGCGCGAAGCATGTCGATGCGGTCGAGATCGACCCGGTGATCGTGCGGCTCGGCATCGAGTTCCATCCCGACCGGCCCTACCAGGACCCACGGGCGCGGACGATCGTCAACGACGGCCGCGCGTTCCTCAACAACACGACCGAGCAGTACGACCTCGTCGTCTACGCGCTGACAGACTCGCTGACCCTGGTCACGAGCACCGCCAACGTCCGGCTCGAGTCGTTCATCTACACGCAGGAGGCCCTGGCGGCGGCGCGGAAGCGCCTCGCGCCCCATGGCGCGTTCGTCATGTACAACCTGTATCGCGAGCCGTGGCTCGTGACCCGTCTCGATGCCATGGTCGGCCAGACCTTCGGCCAGCAGCCGCTCCTCCGCCTGCCCAGCCCGGCCAACGCGGTCATCGCCGCGGGTCCCTTGGTGGCCGATGTCGGCGGCGTGCCGCCGGGCGATCGAGTCGATGCCGCGCCGGCGGATGCGCTTGGCACGCCGCGGCCGGCCACCGACGACTGGCCGTTCCTCTACCTGCGCGGCCCCAGCATCGCCCCGTACTACCTGGTCGCCCTTGCCTTCCTGCTCGGCTTCGCGGTCCTCGCGGTCGGCGGCGCGGCCCGCCTGACCCGCGTTCCGGTCCGCCGCTTCAGCCCCCACTTCTTCGTCCTGGGCGTGGCCTTCCTGCTGCTGGAGACGCGCAGCCTGGTCAGCTTCAGCCTGCTGTTCGGAACGACCTGGACGGTCAATGCGCTGACGTTCTTCGCCATCCTCGCCAGCGTCCTGGTGGCCGTATTCGTCAACCGGAGGCTGCGGCTGGCCAGTGCGGGCCCCCTGTACGTGGCCCTGTTCGCCGCCATCGGGGTGGCCTGGCTGCTGCCGCCGGAGGCGCTGCTCGTCGACCCGCCAGTGCTGCGCTACGCCCTCGCCGCGGGCGTCGCCTTCGCGCCGGTCTTCTTCGCCAACCTGGTCTTCACCCATTCGTTCCGGGACACGACCAGCGCCGACATGGCGTTCGCCTCGAACCTCATCGGCGCGATGGTCGGCGGAACACTCGAGTACATCGCCCTGATCACGGGCTTCCGGGTGCTGCTGATCGTGGTCGCCGGGCTCTATGCGGTCGCATTCGTGCTCGCCCATCGCTGGCGGCTTCTGGCGGACGTCGATCTCGTCGCCGAGCCCGCGGCGGCCCGGTCAGTCCCGCCGGGGACCGCGCAGGCCTGAGCGTTCAGCCCGGGCGGCGTGCAGCGAGGCGGGCCCGGAGCACGGCCAGGTCGTTCGATCCGCGGCCTGACAGGTACAGCGCCACCGGGATCAACAGCAGGCCCGCCTGGCGGATGCTGTAGGTCGCCGGCAGGCCCGAGTTCCCGAGCGCGGTCAGCCAGTCGAGCCAGAGCTGTACGCCGAACGGGACGCACAAGATCGCCAGGCCCGCCAGACCCACCAGCAGTGAGCGCGGATGGGCCAGCCCGGCCAGGACAAACGGGGCCAGCGTGGGCTTCACGAGGACGACCGCTGCCGGCCAGCCGACGAGCAGACCCCACGCGACCGCGGGCACGAGCCAGATGACCGGGTTTCCCCACAGGATCGGCTCCTGGGCGATGGGAAGTACAAGGATGACGGCCGCCACGAGCACGCCCCACGGCCGCGGCCGCATCTCCCGCGCAGCCAGCAGGGTCAGCGCCACCGGCACCAGCCACCACAACACCGCCGGCAGGAAGCTGAATGGGACGAGCAGCCACAGCACGACTGGCGGATACAGGACCTCCCCCCCGGCGATGACATAAGGCCCGGCGAGCTGGAACGGGAAGAAGAACCCTTCGCCAGCCAGCCAGCGCCGCGCCGCCGACATGTAGATCTGGTAGTCGACGCCAATCGAGGCCGACAGGTCGGGCATGGTCGACACGAAGTGGGCAGCCCGAAGCCCCGCGATAACCAGGGTCGCGACCGCCGCCCAGGTGAAGACGAGGTCCCAGTGGACCCGCCCCAGGTGGGCCGCCAGGCCGGCGCCGCCAAGCGCCGCTGGACGGCGCGCGCCGTCCGGCGCTCCCGCGCTCATGCCGACAGCCCCCTCGCGGGCGTCGGATCCGCGATCTGATCGGGCATCAGATGTGGTACGCCCAGTACACGCCCGCCAGGTTGATCGCCAGCCCGAACAGGATGACCAGCCGCCAGAACCACGACAGCGAACCGGCCTTCGCAACGGCCAGCGCGCACAGCGCGATGACGAACGGGATCGAGTCGAGGAAGTAACGATAGCCATACTGGATCCAGCCGCCGCCGTAGTACAGCAGGGTCGGGATCAGCACGGCGACAGCCGCCCCGGCGAGCCACAATGCCCGTCGCGCCTGGGGCGCGAAGAAGGCCAGCAACAGGCCGGGACTGGTCAGGAAGATCGACATGCCCAGGCCGTCCGGGCGGAAGAAGGGCGGTTCGGCGATCCGCTTGGGCAGGTGGAACAGGAAATAGTCGAGGTTCATTGGCACGTGCGCCAGGCTGAACAAGCCCTGGTCGCGCAGCCGTTGCAGGAAGTTCGGCAGTACCGCCAGGTCGTAGCCGGACTCGAGCGGGCTGCCGAAGCGGACGAAGTTGTACCAGAAGAAAAAGGCCACCGACAGGCCAAAGGCGAGGCCGAGCAGGACCCAGTCGCGGATGGGCCAGGCGCGTTCGACCGGGCCGAGGCGAGCATCGTCCACGGGGGGGCTGTCGCTCGGCTCGCGCTCCAGGAGCAGCAGGGCGTAGAACGGCAGGGCGAAGGCCACCGGCGCCCGGGTCAGGAAGGCGGCGCCGGCAAGCAGGCCGATCACCGCCGGCCGGCGCCGGCCCCACAGCTCGATCAGGCAGCCGAAGGTGAGGATCGTGGCGATGATCTGGCCGGTGTGCCAGACGCCGCCCCGCGTCGTCACCCACCAGATCACGGTGCTGAAGCCGAACAGCAGGACGAGGAAGAAACGATCCCGCAGGCGCTGCACGCCTAGGCGGCCGAGGAGCCACCAGCACAGGCCCACGGCCATGGCCGACAGCGTGGCGTTGATGCCCGACTGCCAGGTGGTCAGCGTCGAGGCGCCGAACACCGCCGCCAGGGGCATCAAGACGATGGCCGGGAACGGGGCGAAGGGGACGTAAATCCGGTCGCCGACCGGAATCACATCCCACGGCCCCAGCCGGATGTCCAGCCAGGTCTTGCCCTGATCGAACGCCTGGGCCAGGTAGAAGAAGTCCGGCCGGTCGTTGTAGAAGCGGTTCGACAGCCAGTAGACGATCGCGGCCAGGCCAACCAGCAGCCAGCCCAGCAGGATCGTGCGCCGCGACGAGAGCGCGGCCGTCACCCGTAGGTCTCACGGGCCTTGAGGCTGGGGATCGGCAGGCGGCCCTCATCCACCAGCCGACCCAGGCGCTTGCGGACGAACGGCAGCACCCCGACGAACATCGACGAGCTGATGATGTAGTAGACGGGCAGGGCGATGGTTGCCCCAACGACGACTGGCCAGCGGCGCCCGGTCCAGCCGCCCCAGGCGACGAATCCAAGGGCCACCGGCAGGCGGACCCAGAACGGCAGGTAGTACGGCGCCACGGATGGCGCCGGGCTGCCGGTCATCAGACGAACGTAGCCGGCCCACGCGTCCGGCATGAGGATGAACGACAGCGCGGCGATCGCGCCCGTCACGGCCACGGCGATGCCCAGGTCGCGCCATTGTCGCCGGATGGCGAACCACAGCAGACCTACGCCTGGCGTGACCTTGGTGAGCAGGACGAACGCCCAGGCCGCCGGCCAGCGGAAGCCGACCACGACCGCCAGTGCCAGCAACAGCTGGATGTTGCCGGCGTTGATCTCCGAGGCGACCGGGATCGTCAGCAGGACGAACAGCGTGAACGGCCCGGCGAGGTAGACCAGCGTCGCCAGGAGCAACGCCCGCCAGATCGCGACGAACACCTCGAATGGCAGGCTGCGGGACCAACCCACGATGAGCTCGAACGCAGGCGAGTAGTTGTAGCCGTTGTGCTCGCCCAGCTCCGGATGGGGGTAGAGGTTGGCCGGATCCGCCGCCCAGTAGTAGTGGACGTCGACGGGCAGCCCGCCCGACTGCGTCAGGCTGAGCCAGTAGACGACGGCGGCGATGATTCCGAGCAGGACGAGCGCGTCCCGCGCGATGCGCGTGTAGGTCATGCGGACTCCAGCTGGACGCCCGGAGCCTAGCGGAGCCATTGGAACGCCGTCGCCAGCCCGTTGGTCCCACCTGCTCGCCGCCAGCCCACGACGACCAGCGCCACGAGACAGAGCCCGAATGCGAGCGGGTAGACGGCCGACGGTGTCAGCCCGATCAGCGGCAGCGAGGTGAGCAGCGGGATGGCGGCCGCCCAGAAGTGGCCGCGCGCCAGCAGGTACGCGGTCGGCAGCAGCAACACGATCGCGTAGTGGTCCCACAGCAACGGCGACAGGAGCTGGCTGCCGACGATCGTCGCCAGCAGGCTCGCCTCGGCCGAGGCGAAGCGGATCGCGGCGAGGATCACGACGATCGTCGCCACGGCCGCGGTCATCTGGATGGCAGTTGCCGCTGCCTCACCCGCCCCCAGCTGGTAGGCGATGGCGCCCGGCGTGAAGTTGTGGGGCGTGGCAACCGGAGCGCTGACGCGTCGCAGCAGCGCCACGTAGTCCGCCCACACCCCGGGGCCCAGGACAACCGTCGCCACAAGCGCCGCGGCGACGACGACGCCGAGCCCGACGAGGAACGCCCGGCGGCGACCGGTGAGCGCGGCCCAGCCAAGAAGCAGAGCGGGCTGCAGCTTGACGATCGTCCCCGCTGCTGCCGCGGCCCCGAACGGCACGGGCCTGTCGAGCCAGCGCCAGGCCAGGGCGAAGGCGAGAAACAGCAGCGGCCCTACCTGTCCCAGCTTGAGGGCGAACAGCACCGGCCAGTCCATGCCACCCAGGAGGAGGACCAGCCAGCGGACCGCGGCCGGCACCGGCAGGAGGGCGACGCCGGCCAGGAATGCGACGATCAGGAGGGCGATCCAGGGCCAGGGTCCCACGGCCGCGGGCAGGAGGGCGAACGGCACGAGGGCCAGGGCGAACGGCGGCGGATACAGATAGATGGCGAATCCGCCGGCGACGTCGACGGCCGGGTCGTAGAGTGGCCGGCCATCGAGGATTCGCTGTCCGGCCTGCACGTAGGCGGCGTAGTCATAGCCCAGGCTCGATCCGGCCGTGCCCAGGATCGCGACGGCACAGACCGTGGCGACCGCGATGGCCACGACCGGGAGAAAGCGTCCCGCGCTCCACATCTCGCTCAGGCCCACCGGCTGCCTGCCGCGATCGGCGAGGGCCTAGACTCGCGGGCGGGATGGAGACGCAGGTTTCCGAGGGCGCGCGGCTCGAACGGCCGCGCTGGCGCGACGCCGCGATCCGTATCGTGGCCGTCGTCCTGGTCACCCGGTTGCTGGTCGTCCTGGTGGCCGTCTTTCTCGAGCAATCGATTCCCCTCGGCTACGACGGTCCGTCGTACAGCCGGGCGCCGATTGCCAGGAGCCTGACCGGCGAGGACGCCGTCTATTACCTCGGCATTGCCGCCCAGGGCTACCACCTGCAGCCGGTCAAGGAGAACCATTACGACTGGGTCTTCTTCCCGCTCTACCCGGCTGTCGTCCGGGCCTTCTCCATCGTGACCCTCGGCGACATCACGCTGGCGGGGATCCTGGCGGCCAACCTGGCATTCCTCGCGGCCGCCCTGGCGCTGTACCGGCTGTCGCTCGATCACCTCAGCCACGACGTCGCGGTGCGCAGCGTGATCTACTTGGCGATCGCCCCGGGCGCGGTCGCCTTCGCGATGGCCTACAGCGACAGCCTGTTCCTGCTGCTGGCCATCGGCGCGTTCCTGGCAGCTGAGCGGCGGCGATGGTGGACGATGGGCGTGCTGTACGGGTTGGCCGCCCTGACCCGTTTGCCGGGCGTGTTGCTGGGCATCCCGCTGTTCATGCTCATGTTGCGATCGATCGGCTCCCGCCCACGCCGCAGCTGGCTGGCGCTTGGCCTCGGTCCGGCGGCCCTGGCGGCCTTCTATGCCTGGCTGGGCGGGTTCACGGGCGACTTCCTGGCCAACGTACACGCCCAGGCGGCGTGGAACGTCGCGCCCATCGTGAGCGGCGGCGGCACGGGTGGCGGCGGCGGCGGAGCGCCCACGGTGGCGTTCAATCCGGTGCCGCTGCTGCTGCTCCTCACGCTGCTCGGCTATACGTTCCTCTTCCTGTACCTGCGACGGGACCGCGTGGCCGCCCCGTACGTGGTGGTGTCGCTGCTGGCCTTCGCCACGATCTTCCTGTCCTTGCGCCTGCAGTCGGTGGCCCGCTACCTGGGCGTGGCGTGGCCGTTCTCCTGGGTCCTTGCCAGCCGGCAGTCGGCCGCCTTTCACGAGATCTGGCCGATCGCGTCGGCCGGTCTGTTCACCATCCACGCGCTGCTTCATTTCACCCAGGCCCTGGCGCCGTAGGGACGCCGGCGGCGGTCATCCGGCATCCGCCCGGGCGGCCCTGACGCGGCCCATCGCGCCGGGAGCCGGCTCGCTACGGCGCGCGGGAGCGAGGGCAATCAGCCACGCAGCGCAGGCCGGCGCAAGCAGGGCGGGTGTTCCAATGGCCAGGGTGAACAGGAGCCAGGCGCCAGCGAGCCAGGCAACCGAGGACGGCCGGCGGGCCCGCCGAACGAGGGCGGCGATCGCGAACGGCAGCAGCGCCGCCGGGTAGTGGTACCAGGTGACGGGCAGCGTGACCAGTGACGCCAGGGCGGCGGAGCCGAGACTCTGGACGGGATCCCGGACCCTCCAGGCCGACCAGGCCGTGACCCCAACCGCCGTGATTGCGACCGCCAGGTGGACTAGCCGGACGGCCGTCGCGTCGAGGCCGAATGCCAGCCCCAACTGCCCGGCGGGCCCCATGTTGCGTGGGTCCACGAGGCCGGCGCCGGTGCCGGCACGAACGACCGCCAGGTAGTCCGCCCACGGTGAGGGACCGCCGACGGCCAGGCTGAACGCGGCCAGCGCCGCGATGGTCGCCACGGCAACGGCGACGACCTCCCAGGCATCGGCCGGCCGGCCGTCGCGCCGCTCTCGAAGCCCGCGGACGGCGAACCACAGCAACAGGGAGGCGGGATGGAGCTTCGTAGCGGCGGCCAGGCCCAGGGCGATGCCCGCGATCACCCGCGCGCGACGGCCTTCCCCGATGGCGCCCAGGAGCAGCAGCCCGTAGAGCGCCGGAAAGAAGACGTTCAGGTTGCCGAACAGCATGCCCACGCCGAACGGCAGGGCGAGCGGGGCCAGGGCGACGACCGGCAAGGCCACGGCAGACGCCGCCAGGTGCGGCGCGAGGCGCCGGGCGATTGCCACTGCCACGGCCGCCAGTGCCGCCGTCGCGGCGACGCTCCAGGCGACGAGCACGACGGGCAGTGGCAGTCCCCCCAGCGGTGCCAGGGCCTGGGCGACGAATGGTGGGTACGAGTAGAACAGCGTCTGTGCCTCCACGGAGGCGCCGGCAACGAGCGCCGGGCTGTAGAGCGGGCTCCCGCTGGCGGCGTGCCGCCCGGCCTCCAGCAACAGCGCGAGGTCGAACCCGACGCCCGGCGGGCCGGCCTGCGCGAGACGCCAGCCGATGAGGGCGAGTCCGGCCCACGCGATCGTCCCCACGACGGCCAGCGTCAGCGTGCGGCGCGGGCCGGCCGCGACCATCCCGGCCAGGGGGTTCACCCCACTCGCCCTGGTCGGCACTGCAACCGCGGGCTGGAGCTGGCTCATGGTCGGGACACGGCCATCGAGCCGCGTTCCGCTGTCGTCGCTGGGTTGGCGGCCTGGCTCTGCGCGGCCGTGGCGGTCGGGACGCGATCGGGCGCCGCGAGCCCGGCCAGCAGCGTCGACAGCTGATACGCGAGGAGCCGTGGCGTCGCCAGGACAGCGAGGGCCACCGCCGCGGCCCAGCCGTATTTCGTGCCCGCCAGGCGGAGCGCGAGCACCGTGCCCGCCGCCACCAGGACGAGCCACAGCAGGGGCGAGATGGCGTACGGGGAGAGGTTGCTGACGTCGCCCACCTGGCCAAGGCTGGGGAAGGACAGGAAGGCAATGGTCCCGCGCGGCTCGAGGACCAGCTGGACAAGGGCCAGGGCCGCGATCCAGGCCGCGAATCGGCCCAGCGATCGCCAGTCGCGGCGGCCCAGCCAGTAGACCGCGGCCAGCAGCGGCAAGAGCTTCAGGTTGGCGGCCAGCGCCACGGCCCACGGCGCGCCGAACGCCAGCAAGGCCGTCACGAGCACCTGGGCCTGGCCGATCGTCAGCGACCACGCGACCGGCATCGCCAGCATGCCCAGGGCCAGCCATGTCGCGCGCCGACCGAGGCCCAAGCGCCGGAGGGCAAGCACGAACGAGGCGACGAGCGCGACCTCCCACAGGGCGGCCGCCACCCCGAAGGGCAGCAGGGCCAGAGGCCGGAAAGCAATGGCGAGCAGCGGCGGGTAGCGGTAGAAGGCGGCTGCGTTGGTGTCAGCCGGCTGGTCGTAGAGCGGCTGTCCGGCGTTCAGTCGGGCGCCGGCGTCGTAGTAGGCGTGCACGTCGGCCAGCGGGTCCATCGTCAGGTGAAGGACCAGGTTGTTGACGCCGATGAGCGTCCCGATGACGGCCGCGCCGAACAGCACGGCCCGCAGTCGGCGAGCCAGGCGGGGCGTCATGCGGAGCTCCATCGGGGCCATGCTAGCGGCCGTTGCGGGCCCGCCGGTCTCGCCGGATGACCGTTCGCGGATAGCCGATTCGTACCGCTCTGGGCGCCTCTAGGCCGGTGCTACGCTGCACCGCGCCGTGCGGACCCCCCTGCTGTTGTACGTGCTCGCCCTCGTGGTCCGGGCCGTGCTGGTGGGCACCTACCCGGACCCCGCCTATCCCGATTCCTACTACTACGCCGACGTCGCCAAGGCGCTCCACGCGGGCCATGGACTCAATGTCGACTTCGTCTGGATCTTCGCCGAGGTAGGCGGGAGCATTCCCGCGAATCCGGTCCTGCCGATCCCCTCGAATGCGCACTGGCTACCGCTGTCGTCCTTCCTCCAGGCGGCGTCGCTGAACGTGTTCGGCGACACGCCCGTCGCCCTCGGGATCCCGATGATCCTCATCGGCGCCCTGGCCGCGCCGCTCACCTGGCTGATCGCCAAGGAGGCAGGCGCCCGGCGCGAGGTCCAGCTGGGAGCCGGGATCCTGTCCGCCATCCCGGCGGCCGGCACGGTGTTCATGGGGCAGCCGGAGAACTTCGCCATCCTGCAGCCGCTGGTCGCGGCCACGCTGTGGCTGACGGCCCGCGGGCTGAAGGGCGATGGCCGCTCCTATGCCCTGGCGGGCGGCCTGGTCGGGCTGGCGTCGATCGCCCGCAACGACGGCTTCCTGCTGGGCGCGGCGGTGGGTCTGATCTTCATTGCCGATCGGGTGGGGGCCTGGCGGACCAAACGCCCGCCACGGATCCCGTTCGTGGCCGCTGTCGGCTGCGTGGCCCTCTATCTCGTCGTCGTCGCCCCGTGGTGGATCCGCCAGATCGACGTGTTCGGCTCCATCTCGCCGACGGCGACCTCGGGGCGGGCGCTGTGGATTCGGACCATGGCGGAGTGGAACAGCATCACGATTCCCGCCACCCCGGCCAGTTTCTTCGCCCAGGGCATCGGCTCCCTGGTGTCGAGTCGGGTGCTGGGGCTGACGGCGGCCATCGCCAACTTCGGCGTCGTCATCTGCTCGGTCGTCCTGCTGCCACTCGTTGTCATCGGGGCGTGGGCCCGCCGCAGGTCGCTCGATTTCCGGCCCTGGTTCCTGTACACCTTCATCGTCTTCGCCGGCGCCGCCATCATCTGGCCAGTCCACGTGCCCGGCGGGGCGTTCATCCACTCATCCATCGGCCTCGGGCCGCAGGCCTACATCCTGGCCCTGGAGGGTGTCCTCCTGATGGTCGGCTGGATCGCCCGACGCCGCCCGGCGTGGGACGTCCGAACGGCGGGCCCGCTGTTCGTGGCCGGGATCGTCGCCCTGACCGTGATCACCGCGCCCATCTTCGGGGCCGGCATCCGGGCCAGCTGGGACGCAACCCGCCAGGACCGCATCAAGCTGGCGGCCGAGATGGACCGCCTGGCCATCCCCGCGGACGACCGCCTGCTGTCGATCGATGCGGCCGGCTACAAGTACTGGACGGGCCGGCCCGGGGTTGTCACGCCCGACGACCCGATCGCCACCATCGAGGCCGTGGCTCGCGCCTACGGCGCCCGCTGGCTGGTGCTCGAGCGGAACGACATCGCCGCGGCGCTGGGGCCGGTGCTGGAGGGCAAGGCGCGGCCGCCCTGGATCGGCCCACCTGCCTTTTCGATCGCAGCCACCGACGGCGGCGCGCCCCGCCTCGCGCTCTACCCGGTGTGTACCGCCGCGGGCGACGTGCGCTGCCCGGCCGGGACGGCGAGGGCGGCGCCATGAACCGCCGCAATGCGCTGCTGTCACTGGCCGCGATTGCCGTCGCGGCCGTGATCGTGCGCGCCGTGGCCGCGACCCTGATCGTCTTTCCGAAGCCGGAGGACACCGCGTACTACGTGGGCGTGGCCCGCAACCTGCTCGAGGGGCGCGGCCTCGTCAGCGACGCGCTGTGGAGCTACGGGACTCCGCCCCTCCAGTTCCCCCGTCCCGCATTCGAGGTCTGGCTGCCCATGCCGACCTTCCTGGCCGCGATCCCGATGGCCTTCGCTGGCCTCACTTTCGCCGCCGCCCAGGTCAGCTCGGTCGTCGTTGGCGCGATCGTCCCGTTGCTCGCCTGGCGCGTCGCCGCCGAGGCCGCCACCGAACGCGGCCTGCCGCCCGGCCGCGTCGCCGTGCTCGGCCTTGGTGCGGGCCTGACGGCGGCCGTTTACCTGCCGCTGGTCCTGCACTCCGCACTGCCGGATTCGACGATGCCGTTCGCCGCCCTCGCCCTCGCCGCCTGCCTGCTGATGGCCCGGATCGCGGCCCAGCCGCGCGAGGCGCGGGCGTCCGATCCACGCCTGCTGGGGCTCGGCGTGCTGCTCGGCCTGGCGGCGCTGACTCGAAACGAGGCGGCCTGGCTGGCCCTGACCTGGGTGATCGTGGCCTGGACCGTCGCCGGCAGCCCGCGCGATCGGCGACTGCGGATGATCCTGGTGCCGGCGGTCGTCGCGTTCGCCATATTCCTGCCCTGGGCGATCCGTGACTGGCTGGCCTTCGGCAGCCCGCTGCCCGGCCAGGCGGTTGCCAACGCCCTGTCGCTCGACGGTCGCGACATCTTCGCCTGGTCCGATCCGCCCACCCTGGCCCGTTACCTGGCCGCAGGCCCCGGCCGGCTCCTCGAGCTGCGGCTGCTCGGCATCGGCCACAACCTGCTCAACGTCCTGCTGCTGCTCGGCCTGCCGATCTCCGCCATCGGGCTGGCGGCCCTGCCCTGGTTCGGCCGGGGGCCGGCGCTGCGCCCGCTGCTGCTGTTCAGTGCCCTGACGTTCGCCATCACCAGCCTCGTCTTCCCGGTGGCGACGACGTGGGGCACGTTTCTCCATGCCGCCGGACCCATCCACGTGCTGCTCGTGGTGACCTGCCTGCTGGCGCTCGACGCGCTGATTGCCGCCGTGGGACGGCGGCGAGCGTGGACCCGGCCGGTCGCCTGGCTGGGGCCCGCGCTGACGGTCTTCGGAGGAGCCGTCTTCTCGGTCGCCGTGCTGCCCTCATTCGGCGCCGGATCCCGCGACACGCAGGCGCAATACGCCGCGCTGGCCGAGGCGATGGCCCGGGCCGGGGCGCCGTTGATCACGGCCGGCCCGATCATCACCAACTTCCCGATCTGGCTGGCCGAGACCGCCCGCGTCCCGTCGCTGGCCCTGCCGAACGAGCCGCCGTCGAGCGTCCTCAGCCTGGCCGCATATCCGGCGTTCAAGGGGACCCAGTTCGTGATCGTGCAGGGGCGCGACGAGGGCCGCTACCCGGCGGCCATCGACGCTGGCGAGCCAGGGAGCGAATGCTTTCGCGAGATCGCGCTCTCGCAGCCCGGCATCGATCCGGGTCCCCTCCGCGATACGCGCGTGTTCCGCCTCGTCTGCCCATGAAAGCTGACCCGTATACTCGCGGCCAGATGGATGCAGCCCGCGCCGCACCGGATCCGGCGGTGGCGCCGTTCGACACCCTGCAGGCGGAGGCGGCGGCTGCCGTGTCCCACGGCGCGAACGCGCTGCGGGCCGTCCGCGACCGCTATCGCGAGGCCTACGCCGAGGAACTGGACCGCTGGCAGGAGCTGCGCGACGAGCTCGACGCCCTCGAGCGGCGATCGCTGGACGTCAGGCGGCCGGAGCTCCTGCCTGACGTCACAGCTGCGGGCCCCACGGCGGGCGACCTCGCGCCTGACCCCCCGACCACGCTCAGAGCCATCGAGGACGCCCGCCTGCGATCCGTGCGCGGCCTGGTCGAAGCGACAGGCGCCGTGCTGGGCGAACGCCAGGCTGAGCTCGGGCGGCTGGAGCTGGCCGTGCGCAGCCTGGAGACGACCTGGCTCTTCCTCGAGCGGGGCGATACCAGCCTGATCGGCGAGGCAGCCCAGCCCGGTAACGCCACCGACCTCCAGATGCGCATCATCGAGGCCCAGGAGTCCGAGCGCGCACGACTCGCCCAGGAGGTCCACGACGGGCCCGCGCAGGCCCTGTCGAACGCCATCTTCCAGGTCGAGTTCATCGAGCGGGTCATCGGCAAGGACCCCCACTTGGCCGAGAGCGAGCTCCATTTCCTGCGCCAGCTGCTGCGTCGAGAGCTCGGGGACGTGCGCAGCTTCATCACCCAGCTGCGACCACCGGTGCTCGACGAGCTCGGGCTGGACGGCGCGATCGGCGCTGCCGTGGAGCACCTGCGAGCGCTGACCGGCATCGCCATCACGACCGACATCACCGCACCCAGCGATACGCTCGGGGACACCCAGCAGACAGTCGTCCTGCGCGTGGTACAGGAAGCCCTGCAGAATGTGCGCAAGCACGCCTCGGCGTCGACTGTGTGGGTCGTGGCGCGAGCCGAGGATCGCAACTGGGTGCTCGAGGTGCGCGACGATGGGCGCGGCTTCGATGCCGGTACGGTTGGCGGCAGAGGTCGTCGCAACTTCGGGCTGCAATTCATGAGGGAACGGGCGGAGCTGATCGGGGCACGCCTGGACGTACGATCGAGGTCCGACGGGGGCACGGTCGTGCGACTGGCGATCCCGATGGCAGATAAGGAGAGCAGATGAGCGCCAGCGCCACAGATTACGGCGGTCCGGAGCGCCGCCGGGGAGGTCCGGACCGACGGGCCACCGGCGAGCGGACGAAGATCCTCATCGTCGACGACCACGCCCTGTTCCGGATGGGGATCTCCAACCTCCTCCAGCGGGAGGAGGACTTCGAGGTCGTCGGCGAGGCCGATGACAGCCGCTCCGCCGTCGATCGGGCCATCGAAACCTCGCCTGACATCATCCTGATGGACCTCTCGATCCCGGCACCGGGCGGCATCGAGACCACCCAGCGCATCAAGCGCGAGCTGCCCTCGACGGGGATCATCGTGCTGGCCGCGACCGAGGACGAGGACGCCCTGTTCGATGCGATCAAGGCGGGCGCGGCCGCGTTCATCCTCAAGGACGTGGGCCCGGACGACCTGGTCACGATCATCCGGCGCGTTGTCGCCGGCGAGTACCTCATCAACGACAAGGTGTTTGCCAAACCGGCGGTGGCCAGCCGCGTCCTCAAGGAGTTCCGCGAGCTCGCGGTCTACGGCCAGGAGGCCGCGCCGATCTTCGCCCCCCTGTCGCCCCGGGAGGTCGAGATCCTCGACAACATCGCCCAGGGCATGACCAACAAGCAGGTCGCCTACGCCCTGTCGATCAGCGAGCAGACGGTCAAGAACCACATGAGCTCCATCCTCCGCAAGCTGTCGGTCAACGACCGAACCCAGGCCGTGGTGTACGCGATGCGCCAGGGCTGGATCCGGATGCCGGAGGATTAGGCAGGAACTGCACGCCTCCGCGCGAACGGTGACCACGATGCCCGACAAGCCACCCAGCGACGGCGCGCTCGCCACCGAGCTGGCGGCCCTCGATCTCGAGCTCGGCGAGATCGACATGCTCGTCAACCAGGCCCGCGTGGAGGCCGGCCGGCACGAGCAGAAGCGCGCCCAGGCCGACGACAAGCTGGGGGCGCTGGTCGCCGCCAAGGGCGAAACAAAGGATGTCCTCGAGCTGACCACCCAGCTCATCGGGCTCACCCGTCGGGCGGCGCTGATGGAAGCCCAGGTCGAAGTCCTCGAGGGCAAGAGGAAGACCCTGGGCCGCTTCCGCGACTCGCTGGCCAGCCATGCCGAGGCCATCGCCCGGGGGCCGCTGACCGGTCCGGTGACCGGCGGGCCGAACGGCGCCGATACACCACTGCCGCCGGCCGTGTCCCGGATGGTCCTGGCCGCACAGGAGGATCTGCGCCGCGAAATCGCGCGAGCGATGCACGACGGCCCGGCCCAGAGCCTGACCAACATCGTCCTGCAGGCCCAGATCGTGGAGCACCTCGTGGCCAGGAACCCGGAGCTCGCTCCGGCCGAAGTGCGCCTCCTGATGTCGATGGTCCAGCAGACCCTCGAGGCCACCAAGTCGTTCATCTTCGACGTGCGGCCGATGGTCCTCGACGACCTGGGGCTGGTGCCCACGCTCCGCCGCGCCGCCCGGGATCGTGGCCGGCGAGCGGCTGTGGCCGTCGAGTTCGAGTCGCTCGGCGCCGACCGGCGTCTGCCCATGGAGCTCGAGAGCGGCCTGTTCCGCATCCTCGACGAGGCCCTTGCCGGCTACCTGGCGGGTGGCCCCGATTCGGTCACGCTGCGGCTCGATTGGTCGGAGCTGGTCGAGGCCCGGGTGACGGCCCGCCGGGTCGGGGGGCCGGCGACCCCCCCGACCGTGAGTGCGCCGGAGCCCAAAACCGGCAAGGACGTCCCGCCGGCCCTGGCAGCCATGATGGAGGATCGCCGGGCCGACCGGCAGGCCGCCGCCGAGGCCGCCCGCGATGCCGCGATCGTGACCCTCCCCCCGGCCGCCTGGAAGGAGATCCAGCAGCGTGCCGCGACCCTGGGCGTGACCGTCGAGCTCCTCGAAGGCGGTGGCTGCCTGAGAGTCGCCACGCCGATTGCCGAGGCTGTGACCTCGGTCCCGGACCGAGGTTGAGCGGTGACGGCGATGGCGCCGCCGCGGGGGCAGGGCATCGTCGAATACGGCCTCATCCTGGGCCTGTCGGCCATGCTGGCCATCGTCATCCTGGTCTTCTTCGGCGGAGCCCTCGGTCACGTGCTCGACGTGATCGGGCGGGCGATCGACGCCGCCACCCGGCGAGGCTGACGTGAGGGCGGGTGGCCGCAACCCCCGAACGTCATGGTGCCTCGGTACCAAGAGCCTAGTGGCCTTCGCCTCCCCCCCGGCCTATGGTCGAGCAGCCCTCAGCTGGGGGTAAGGACTCATCCAGGAGGCAGCCTCAAATGGCGCTCGTCCACACGCTCCTTGCCACGCTTCGCCGTGACGAGGAAGGCCAGGGTCTCGCCGAGTACGCGCTGATCCTCGCCCTCATCGCGATCGTCGCGATCATCGCCCTGATCTTCCTGGGCGGCCAGGTCAGCACGATCCTGAGCAAGGTCGGTTCGTCCGTCTAACGGACGTCCAGCCACGCTTCGAACCGCCGGTGCCCAAAAGGCACCGGCGGTTCTGCTTTTTGCCCACAACCCGGTGCGTCCACGCGCCCGCCCATAGCTCCCCCCCGCGTCCTGGTACCTAAGGCCTAGGGCGCAGCAGCCGACCGGCGAAGCATTGTCCATCCCAACCCTCGCCTGAGGGCCAGGACTGCATCATCCCGGAGGCTCATTTCCATGGCGTTCGTGCGTTCGCTTCTCGCCTCACTCCGCCGCGACGACGAAGGCCGGGGCCTTGCCGAATACGCGCTGATCCTGGCTCTGATCGCGATCGTTGCGATCATCCCCTGATCTTCCTGGGTGGCCAGGTCAGCACGATCCTCAGCACCGTAGGCTCGTCCGTCTGACGCGTCACTCTCGCAGGCAGGATCCGCCGGCGCCGGGGCCCGGCGGATCTTCCTTTTCCGAGGCTGCTGATGGTGCGCCCGTGCGCCTGGCCGCCCCCTGCGCCGGCCGAAAGTTCTATTGACCCAAACCCGTCCGGACATAGGTTGGGGTAGCCCTCGATCGCATCGGGGAGCACTCAAGGAAAGGAGGTACCAGCTCCATGTCGTTCCTTAACGCCATCATCTCGCTCTTCAATCGTGACGAGGAAGGCCAGGGTCTCGCCGAGTATGCGTTGATCCTCGCCCTCATCGCGATCGTCGCGATCATCGCCCTGATCTTCCTCGGCGGACAGGTCAGCACGATTCTTAGCAAGGTCGGCGCGTCCGTCTAGCGGACGCTCTCTGCGATACATGAAACCGCCGGGTCCGGTCTTCGGGTCCGGCGGTTTTTCGATCCAGGAATCGGGCGGTGCGCGCACAAAACGGGCGGACCGTTCTTCCTATTGACACCAGTACCGGACCAAATACCGTGACCGGCACGAAGTCCGGGTTTTCCGCTCCGTAATCGGTCATCAAAACCGGGCAGCCTGGGATACGAAATCTCTCGACGAAAGGAGGTGAACAGAGTGGCGTTCCGGAACGCACTCGTCGCAATCCTGTCATTCGTTCGGCGCGGCGAGCACGGCCAGGGTCTGGCCGAATATGCACTCATTCTCGCACTCATCGCGGTCGTCGCGATCGTCGCTCTGGTGTACATGGGCAGTCAGGTGAGCGACAAGCTGAGCGTCATCGGCAGCACTCTCAACTCCGTCTCGAACCGCTGATCCTCTGACATTTGCGGCCCGCTCCCCTCATAAGGAGCGGGCCGCTTTTCTTTTCCCCGAGTTACGGTCCGCCAGACCTTGCGATTCACCTTTCGGCGAGCATAATTTCCTGCCGAATCTTCCCACTGGTCCTAGCCCTTTCGTATAGTCGCGCCCCCTCCGGGCGCTGTCTACAGTGGTGCCACCTGTCACACGGTTCGGGAGAATTCACTTGAAGCGATCCAACCGGTTGGTCCTGCTCGTCGGGGTCTTCCTCGCCATCCTGGCGTTCGTCGGGATCATCGTCATCATCCAGGGCAACTCGGGCTCTACCGGGCCCAAGGTCGCCGAGGATGCGCCGACGGTGTACGCGGCCAAGCCCATCGCCCTGGGCACGGAAATCACCGCTGACATGCTCGAGACGAAGACGACCAAGCTGATCGAGCGTGACCCGACGGCCTTCTCCAGCCCGAGCCTCCTGCTCGGCAAGATCGCCGCCAAGGACGTCGCCCAAGGCAAGCAGCTGACGGCCGACGACTTCAACCGCGGCGCCGGCATCACCCAGGTCACGGTCCCCGCGGGGATGCGTGCGATCGCGGTCCAGGTGGACCAGGTTTCGGGTGTGGGCACGGTTATCCGGACCGGCGACTATGTCGACCTCCTTGTCGGCATCACGGGTGACAAGTTCCCGGTCATCACGGCCGGCACGACCACCAACACCTTCACCGTGGTCAGCGGGATCAACGCGACGAGCGCCAAGCTGCTCCTCCAGGGGATGCAGGTCGTCGGCACCCTTCTCCCGCCACCCACCGCGGCGGCAACCGGTCAGGCAGCCAGCCCGGCGCCGGGGGGCAATGAACCCGCCACCAACCTCAACGGCCAGAACGAGATCGTCATCCTGGCGGTCACGCCTCAGCAGGCCGAGGTCATCAAGTTCGCCCAGATGGACGGCTCTGTCTCGATGATCCTCCGCTCGCCGAAGGACTTCCGGGACGACCAGGGCAACCCCATCGTCCCGGCACCGGCCGGCACCACGGGCGTGACCCTCAAGGTCCTCGTGGACGAGTACCGGGTCCTCATCCCGCAGCTCGTCGAGACGACTGTCCCCGCTCAGGCGAAACCGCACTGATAGCCCAAAGCTCGCCGCTCGAGGTGGCACCGCAAAGGCGGCAACGGGCGCGTTGGACCTTGCCGGTCCCGCGCCCGTTGCCACTCCCCAGCGGGTCCATCCAGCCCACCAAGCAGTAGGCGAAACGAACACCGCCCGATGGCCGACCAGATCCGAGTCCTGATCGTCGACGACATCCCGGAGACGCGCGACCACCTGACCAAGCTGCTCGGCTTCGAGAGCGACATCGAGGTGGTCGGCTCCGCGGCGTCCGGTGCCGAAGCGCTGGACCTCGCCACCCGTCTCGCCCCGGACGTCGTGCTGATGGACATCAACATGCCGGACATGGACGGCATCAGCGCCACCGAGCAGATGGCCGCCCGGGCCCCCACCTCGGCCGTGGTGATGATGTCCGTCCAGGGCGAGGCCGATTACCTGCGGCGCTCGATGCTGGCCGGGGCCCGCGAGTTCCTCGTCAAGCCCTTCAGCAGCGACGAGCTGACGACCTCGATCCGCCAGGTCCACCTGCGCGAGCGCGAGAAGATGTCGCGCATGGCCGTCGTGGCGGCGCGCGGCTCGAACGGCACCGCCGCCAGCGCCGATCGCGAGCCCGGGGCAATCATCGCCATCTTCAGCCCCAAGGGCGGCGTCGGCCGGACGACCATCGCCGTCAACCTGGCCGTGGCCGCCGCGACCGACATGGGCAAGAAGGTCGTCCTCGTCGACGCCTCCTTCCAGTTCGGTGACGTGGGCGTCCTGCTCAACCTCAACCCCAAGAACAAGTCGATCGCCGACCTGGTGCCCGAGCTCGAGGCCGGCGACCCGGAATCGCTCGACACCTTCGTCATCAACCACTCGTCGGGCATCCGGGTCCTGCTCGCCCCGCCGTCGCCCGAGATGGCCGAGCTCATCACGACGGCCGGCGTCAAGCGCGTCCTCGAGGCACTCCGCGCCCAGCACGACCTGGTGATCGTGGACTGCACCTCGTGGTTCAACGACACGACCCTGGCCATCCTCGACATGGCGGACGTGATCCTGACGCTGCTCAGCCTCGAGATCACGAGCATCAAGAACATCCGCCTGTTCCTCGAGGTCGCCGACCAGCTCGGCTACGAGGCCGACAAGGTGCGGCTGGTCCTCAACCGGGCCGACTCGACGCTCGGCATCCGGGTCGCCGACGTGGAGCACTCGATCGGCCGCAAGGTCGACCACACCATCGTCAGCGACGGCCGCAGCGTCGTCTACGCCCTCAACCGGGGCGTGCCGTTCTACCTCAGCAACCGCGAGGCGCAGGTGTCGCAGGACATCATGCGGCTGGCATCGGAAATCGTCGGCGAGGCCCTCGTGGTACCGGCAGCTGCGGAGCCCAAGGGCGCCCAGCGCAAGTCGTTGTTCGCATGGCGCTGATCAACCTGGCTGTAGTGAGCCCCAAGGGCGAGAAGGGGAATAACCCATGTCCCTCCTGAAGCGAATCGAAAGCGCGCGTCCGGGCGCCGGCCCTGGCTCGTCGCCCGCTCCGGCCGCGCCGGGCGGCTCCGGCA
>JALZAF010000318.1 GCA_030948505.1 Chloroflexota bacterium | reverse complement strand
CACGGCCATCGGCTGAGCTAACCGCGGGTCCGGCGGCGTGACACGGAGCCGTCACGCGCCCGTGGCAGGATGGGTATGTGACGACCGGTCCGTCGTACCAGCCACGCCTGCGCGGTGCCGTCGCCGGCCTCGTGGCGGCAGCGGTCGCGATAGGCGTGTCGGAGTTGCTGGCGGGGCTCGTAGCCGGGGCACCATCGCTCGTGGTGGCCGTGGGCCAGACGATCATCGACCTCCAGCCGCCGGGAGCGAAGGACTTCGTCGTCGCGGCCTTCGGTGAAAACGACAAGCTGGCCCTGGAGATCTTCCTCGTGGCCGTGTCGCTCTTCATCGGCGCGGGGCTCGGAATCCTGGCCCGGCGCTCCTTCCCCGCGGCGGCGCTCGGCTTCGCGGCCGCCGCACTGCTTGCTGCGATCGCCGCGCTGCGCGACCCGCGCACGGACGTGACCCTGGCGGCGATTGCTGCCGCGGTTGCGGGAGCCGGTGGGATCGAGGCGCTGTCCCTCCTGACCGGCCCCCCTTCTGCGGGCGCAAGCTCGGCCCGGGGTGCCGCTCGGGCCCGCGGCTCGATGCCCGACTGGTCAAGGCGGAGCTTCCTGCGCACCTCGAGCGCCCTCGCCGTTGGGGCGGTCGCCGCCGGCGCCGTCGGTCGATCGCTGCTCGATGGCCAGCGCCGGTCAACGGCCCTCGCCCAGACCGAGCTGCCCCATCCGACTGCCGTCGCCTCGCTGCCACCAGGCGCATCGCTGGACGTCGCTGGCCTTACGCCCCTCGTCGTGCCCAGCGAGCGCTTCTACCGCATCGACACGGCATTGCTCGTCCCGAGCGTGGATGTCGCCTCGTGGCGGCTCCGGATCCACGGCATGGTGGAGCGCGAGACCACCTTGACCTTCAAGGACCTGCTGGCGCTCGGCACGTTCGAGCAGTACGTGACCATCGCCTGCGTGTCGAACCTCGTCGGCGGCAACCTCGTGGGCAACGCGAAGTGGACGGGCGTGCACCTGCGCGACGTGCTCGACATCGCCGGGGTCAAACCGGGGGCAACGCAGCTCGTCGGCCGCTCCGTCGACGGCTGGACCGCCGGCATGCCGACGGCCTGGGTGATGGACCGGGCTCGCCAGCCGATGATCGCGGTCGCGATGAACGACGCGCCGTTGCCGATGGCCCATGGCTTCCCGGCCCGGTTGATCGTGCCCGGGCTGTTCGGCTACGTGTCCGCCACCAAGTGGCTCAAGGAGCTGGAGCTGACGACGCTCGAGGCGTTCGACGCCTACTGGGTGCCGCTCGGCTGGGCCAAGGAGGGCCCCATCCTCACCCAGTCGCGGATCGATGTCCCGCGCGACGCCGCGGGAGTCCCGGCTGGTCGGGTGGCGGTGGCCGGCGTGGCGTGGGCACCGGATCGCGGCGTGCGGCGGGTCGAGGTCGGGATCGACGGGACCTGGCGCGACGCCACCATGTCGACGCCGATCTCCGACACGACCTGGGTCCAATGGCGCTTCGACTGGGACGCGACGCCTGGGCAGCACGCGGTGAGTGTCCGCGCGACGGACGGCCGCGGCGACGTGCAGACCGCCGACCGCTCGGATCCAGCCCCCGACGGCGCCCGCGGCCATCACACGATCGTGGTGTCGGTGGCCTAAAGGGCTGGGTGCGGTAGAGTCGAGGCATGCCTCGCCGCCGCTACATCTTCGATCCTCCCGAACGGTTCGTGGCGGGCACCGTCGGAGAGCCGGGCGACCGCACCTTCTTTCTCCAGGCTCGCGACGGTGGCCGGGTCACGAGCGTGGTCCTCGAGAAGGTCCAGGTCGCCGTCCTCGCCGATCGCCTGAACCGGCTGCTCGACGAGCTCGAGCAGCGCGGCGTGAGCGAAGCTGCGGATGCCGGGACCAACGACGTCGAGCCGCTGGACGAGCCGGTGATCGAGGCGTTCCGGGCCGGCACCCTGACGCTGGGCTGGGACGGATCGTCAGATCGGATCCTGGTCGAGGCCCGGGCCCGCGGCGAGGACGACGAGGAGGAAGAGATCGAGCCGGACGAGGCCCTCGACGACGAGGCCGAGGACGGACCCGACATCCTGCGAGTGAGGCTCACCACGCCGGCCGCCAGGGCGTTTGTCGAGCGCGCGGTGCGCGTCATCGCATCCGGCCGGCCGCCCTGCCCGCTCTGCGGCCAGCCGCTCGACCCGCAGGGTCACATCTGTCCGCGCCGGAACGGCCACTACGTCAACTGATCCCGTCCCCGGCCGCCAGCCGATCATTCCCTTCGACGCGGAGGTCGTGCTGGACGTCCTGCGCGACGGGGAGATCGAGGTCCTCGGCCGCCTCCTCGCTTCGACCAACCACGCCATGTACTGCCGGATCACGCGCGCCTGCCCGGACCCCGAGCCGCCGGTGGTGGTCGACGCCGTCTACAAGCCGATTGCCGGCGAGCGGCCGCTGGACGATTTCCCCGACGAGACGCTCGCCCGCCGCGAGGTGGCCGCGTATCTCGTTTCGGCAGCCAGTGGCTGGGGCATCGTGCCGCCGACTGTTCTGCGCGACGGCCCGTTCGGGTTGGGCGCGCTGCAGCTGTGGATCGACGCGGACGAGAGCGTCGACGTCGTGAGCATCGTCGTGGAGGATGACCCGCGGCTGCGCCGAATCGCCGTGTTCGATGCACTCGTCAACAACACCGATCGCAAGGGTGGCCATCTGCTGCCGATCCCCGGCGGCCACATCTTCGGTGTCGACCACGGGGTCTGCTTTTCGCCGGTCCCGAAACTGCGCACGGTGCTGTGGGGTTGGCGCGGCCAGGCCCTCGACGATTCCGAGCTGACTGTCGTGGCGAAGGTGCGACGCGACCTGGATGGGACGCTCGGTGCGCAGCTGGCGGAGTTGCTGGACCCAATCGAGATCGCGGCGACGGTCCGGCGGGCGGACCGACTGCTCGACACGCGCCGCTTCCCACGGCCCTCCACGAACTGGCCGGCCGTACCGTGGCCGCCCTTCTGACCGACACGCAGTCGCAAGGTCGGCGGGCTCGCCGACCGCGCAGGCCACGCACCGGGGGCCTCAAGGTAGCCGCGTCCGCAGCGCCATTCAGGAGGATGACATGCCACGCAGCTGGAGCGACAAGCGAGAACGGCAGTACGAGCACATCAAGGATTCATACGAGGACCGCGGCCGCTCGGAGGACAAGGCAGAGGAGCTCGCCGCTCGGACCGTGAACAAGGAGCGCAGCCAGGCCGGCGAGACGAAGGACTCGCGCAAACGCCGCTAGCCGATTGCCCCCCTACCCCGACCTGTGGGGCTCAATCTTTCCGGCTCCATTGGTCTCGCCTGGCACGGCGGCAGGCGGCGGCAGCAGCTCGAGCAACACCGCGCCGGTGACGTTCACCAGCGTCGTCGGCCCGGATTTCACCTGCAGTGACGGCACCGATGCCGTCGTCGTGTGGCCATGCAGCCAGAGTGGCGGCCGGAGGTTGTCGAGCAGCCAGCGGTAGGCGTGGAATCCCACGTGATACGGATCGGCCGGAGAATCGCCGGCGCCTTCGGGCGGCACGTGGCTGATGACGAGAACGCTGCCCGCTCGCCCGGTGAGGCGCGCCGCGAGCTCCTTGCGCGCCACGGCCAGGACATCGAGCCAGGCGAGGCCGCTGTGGCGCTGGTTGCCTCGCCGGTGGACTCCCGGCCAGGCCAGCCCCGCGATCGGAATGCCTGCCAGCGTCGTCATCCGGCCCGCTTCCAGGGGCCGCGGCACCAGCGGCCGCTCGTGCTCCCAGTTGCCGCCCCGGTCGTGATTGCCGCGGACGTAGACCAGCGGCACCTGGAATGCGTCGGCGAGGAACGACAGCCACTCAGGTTCCAGGTCGCCGCAGCCGATCACGCCATCCAGGGTGCCCAGGTCGTCGCGATTGGTAGGGTATTCGAGCCCCTTGTCGGGCTCGTCGGAGGCGGCCAGCAGGCGGATCGGCCGGCCGCTCCGCCCGGCAAAGGGCCGCCGGTCGGGCCATTCGATCTGCAGCCGGCGGATCACGCGTCATCCTCCGACTCGACGGGCGCGATTGGTCGGGTGGGCTCGTCCTCCAGGACGGGACCCACGGGGTGGCCCGCGCCTGCCGCGCGGACGGCTCGGCTGCCGATCACGATCGATGCGAGGGAGCCCGGGCGCTCGGAGGATGTGCCGCCGGGCGGGACCAGCTCGGTGACGTTTGCGTCGATGTCGACCTGTCCGGCATACAGCGCCGCCGCCACGCGGTTGTGGCCGTCGAGGACCCAGTAGCCGGCGCCGTACTGGACGACGTCGATCGGCGGCAACACCGCCAGCCGGTCCATCGCCGCCCGCAGCCGCTGCCAGCGAGCCGCCCAGTTCTGGCTTCGAAACGGGCGCAGGGGCAGGAAATCGCGACCCCGCTGCGTCGCGCCCCCAACCGCCGTGCCGACGATCTCCTCGACGTCGATGGTCCGGACCCCCAGCTGTCGGGGGATGGCGCGCCGCGCCTCGGGGTGGAGGTCGTACAGGTAGGGCAGCGGCTCACGGGCGGATCGCCGGAGCCTGCCGATGCGAGCGGCCGCTCGTTCGTTCCATCTTTTCGCGGCGGCATCGACCGCCCCGCCCATCGTTTCCTCGACGGCCGTGGCCGCGCGCGCCACCGGTTCGGGAGTGGGCACCAACCGCTTGATCGCGTCGGCCGCGG
>JALZAF010000292.1 GCA_030948505.1 Chloroflexota bacterium | reverse complement strand
AGGAAGAGCGACCCCGCCGCTCGCGCGACTGACCTGACGCGCCGCCACTGACCCGAGCGGCCGCGCAACTGATCCCCGCGCCACTGTCAGTTCGGGCGCGGCGGCCGGCCCTCGGTGCCGCGGCCCTCGGCCCCGCGGTCGCGCAGGAAGCGCTCGATGTCGGAGATCAGCTCGTCGCCCGTCGGCAGGCGCTGCTCGTCGACCATTGCGTCGAGTCGTTCGACGTACGACTTGGTCGTGCTGTCGGAGGCCGTGGCAAGGTCCAACCGCGTGCGCATCTCCCCCGCCTCGCCGGCCAGGGCGCCGGACGGGACGGAAATACCCAAGTGGCGCGTCACGGCCTGGAGCAGCTCGAGGCCAGCGGCCGGGTAGGGCCCGGAGACGTAGTGCGGCACCTGGGCGTAATAGCCCAGCGCCGGCGTGCCTGCCGCCGCCACGCTCATCTCGAGCACGGACAGGGCCGCCGACGGCACCCGAAGCCGGCCCTGCGGTCCGGGTCGCACGTCGCCCTTGAGGAGTCCCTCCGCCGAGGCCGTGCCGATGATCGGTACGGGCCGGGTGTGGGGCACGGCGGCGGGGATGGCACCCAGGCTGATCCACTCCCTGACGCCCAGCCGTTTGACGAGCTCGACGATCGCCGCAGCGAACCCGCGCCATCGAAAATCGGGCTCCGCGCCTGACAGGACGAGCAGGTTGCGGTCCCCGAACCGCGAGCGGCGCATCACCAGCTCCGGCCATGTGAGCTCGTGCGGGCGACCGTCGACGATGTCCAGCGTGGGACGGCGCGAGCGGAAGTCGAACAGGCTGTCGGCGTCGAACGTCGCGACCACGTCGCCGCCCTCGGCCAGGTACTCCGCCGCCGTGGTCGATGCGCTACCGGCGTCGATCCAGCCATCGAATGCGGCCACGATGCTGGGCGAGACGAGGCCCTTCGGCTCGTTGAGGGTGTAGAGCGCCACGGCGAAAGGATATGGCTTCCTCGATCAACGTTCCGCGGGCCAGACCGGCGGGCGCGGCTCGGGCGCGGACGGCCTCGCCTCAGACGTCGAAGGGCGCGATGGCCCCGAGGTCGACAAAGTTGCCCACGATCGCTCCTCGGAATGGCTGCAGCAGGTCGACTGAGGGGTAGGATCGCATCCCGCACCGATCCGGCAGGAGGAGCCCATTGTCGATCTCAGAGGCCGTCGCTTCGGCCAGCGCCCATCTCAGCGAGCATCCCGACGAGGCCCGCTACCGCGATTCCGTCGCGCGCGCCCGAATCGACGAGGGCCTCACCGTCCTCGTTGGCGATCCACAGGGCCTCGAGATCCGCACCGACATGCAGCGCGCAATCGGGGGTAATGAATCGGCGCCGTCGCCGGGCTGGCTGTTCCGGGCAGCGATCGCCAGTTGCGTCGCGTCGCTGGTCGGGATTCGCGCGGCGATGCTCGAGATCCCGCTCGACGCGGTCGAAGTCGAGGTCGACAGCGAATCGGACGATCGCGGGATCCTTGGCCTCGATGACGCGATCCCGGCCGGCCCCCTCAGCATCAGGATCGTCGTGACGGTCCGGGCTCGCGGGCGTGCCAGCTCGGAGCTCGACGCGCTGGCCCACTGGGCTGTCGATCATTGTCCCAGCGCCGAAGGTCTGCGCCGCGCGATCCCGGTCGAGGTCGAAGTGCGCTCCGCCTAGGTGCGACTCGGCAGCGGCGGCGGCGACCGGCCGCCAAACCGTCGCTTACCCACCTGGTGCATGTTCGTCACGGCGAAAACGTCACCCAGCCACCACGTGACTACGTGACGAGATTGCGCCTCCCGGCTCGTGCGTGGCCGCGTCGGCGGCCGCGTGCGCCACTTGACTAACAGCCACCGCACGAATATTTGACGGTTTGCGGCTTACTCCGGGCGGCGCGCGGACGCCCGCGGACCCGAGGTCAGGCCTTGGCCGGCTTCAGGTGGGGCAGGATGCGCGCCGCCATCTGCGGCTTCGGGGCGGCGCCCACGATCCGATCCGCGACCTCGCCGTCCCGCATCACGATCAGGGTGGGAATACTCATCGCGTCGAAGCGGCGGGCAAGGTTCTGGTTCTCATCGACGTTGACCTTTACGACCTTCAGCCGACCGGCCGATTCGCGGGCGAGCTCCTCGAGGATCGGGCTGACATACCGGCACGGCCCGCACCACGGCGCCCACAGGTCGATGACCACCGTCGGCGCGGCTCGTGTCTCCACCTCGAAGGTGGACTCGTCGGCGTTGACGACCCAGGGCAACGGCGTGCCGCATTTCGCGCAGTGGGGCGCGCCCCGCTCGCTCGGCCCGATCTTGTTCGGCGTGCCGCAGTTGGGGCATGTCAGGACAGAGATGGGTCGCGGTCCCGGCGTCCCGGCCTTACCGGTGGCGGGTTCGTGGCCGCCAGTTGTCATGATCGGGCGAGTGTACGCCCGAGCTGCCCCATGACCCGCTGCCGGCTAGGCCATCTCCACGCCGGCTGCCCGGGCGTCCGCGGCAAGGGACTCGAGCGCCTCATCGGACTTCGCTGATTCGCGCAGCAACGTCATCACCCGGCTGACCCCGACCTCCGCGTACTGGCCCAGCTGGTCGACGCGAGGCCGGCCGGCCTTGGCGAGGACCTCCGGCCAGACGTGGACCGAGATCGGCAGCGTCGCCGGATCGCGCTTGATCTCCTCGCATCGGGCCCGGATCACCGGCAGCGCATCGGCCACGTCGGCCGGTGACATGCCGTCGACGTTGAGCTCGTCGGCGTGCTTGGCCGCCAGCCGCCAGGTGACGTTCGGGCCGTTGCCGCCGACCATGATGGGGACGCGCGGCTTCTGGATCGGCTTGGGGACGTTGATGGCGCCCTTGACCCCCGCGTACTTGCCCTTGAACGTCGCATGCTGGTGCTTGTCGCCGGCCAGCATCCGGGTGATAACCTCGAGGTGGTCGGCCAGCGCGGCGAGCCGCTCCTTCGTCTCCGGGAAGCCATAACCGTAGGCCAGCCACTCGTCGCGCTTCCAGCCCGCCCCGATCCCGAGATCCATCCGTCCGCCGCTGATGGAATCCATCGTCGAGATCATCTTGGCCGTCAGGGCCGGGTTGCGAAACGCGGTGCAGATGACGATGTGGCCCAGCCGCACCCGCGTCGTCTGCGCCGCCAGCGCGGCAAGCGAGGTGAATGACTCGAAGGTGATCTCGTCGGTGGGGCGGGGGACGGTGTGGAAATGGTCGAACAACCAGATCGACTCGTAGCCGAGCTTGTCCGCCTGCCTGGCGACGGCCACCGTTCGGCGCCACGCCTTGAGCGGATCCCAGCCGTCGTACTCGCCCTGCCAGCCCTGCGGAACGATCGCCCCGATCTTCATCGTCTCCTCCGGTCGTGTCGGTCGCCGTCTTCGTCAGTTGGACATCGAACGGTAGCGCCGAACGACATCCGGGACGAGTGGCGCGATTAGCGCGGCGGCCGTCGCTCCGGTGCTGACTCCCGGTCCAGCACCAAGGCCAGGCGTTCGCCCGCCGACACGGCGGCCAGGCTAGCGGCCTCGCGCGTGAGATCGATGAGCGACGAGTGCGGAATCGCCTGGCCCGCCGTGAATGTCACGTAGCGGACCTTTCGGAGGCGGAGGTGCGCTCCCTCCAGCATCCGATCCGGATCGGGCATGAAGGTCCCGAACTGGAACCCCAGGTGGACGTGCTCGGGCTCCGGTGCGACCCAGGCGAAGTACCTGGTGCGGCGGCCGATGGGCAGGTCGTAGCCGATCAACCGCCAGCCCAGGCGCACCCGCTCGATGGCGTCCGGCACGGCGCGCTTGACGATCGCCCGGAGCCGGTTGGCTCCCTCGCGGATCCCTCGTCGGTAGACCTCCAGGAAGGCGTCGGGCGGAATCGGGTCTATCAGGCCTCCTGGGCGCTCCACGCGTGGACCTTGCCACAGTCGAACAAATGTGCTACATTATCTACCTCGTCACCAACCGTGGCGCTGCGCCGCGTGGTCGATCCCCTTCTCGAACTGACCGTGCGTTTGTGTTTTCGTTCGAGAAGACGTGGAGGTCATAGTGACCACCGGAACCATCAAGAAGGTCGTTGCCGATCGCGGCTTCGGCTTCATCGCCGCCGAGGATTCGAAGGAATACTTCTTCCACCGCGACGGCCTCAAGTCCTCTCTCGACTTCGACCGACTGGTCGGCGGCGAGAAGGTGACGTTCGAGATCGAGCAGAGCCCCAAGGGCCCGCGCGCGAAGGACGTCCAGGCCGGCTAATCCCCGCCTGAATCGAAACCGCCCGCAGCGATGCGGGCGGTTTTTTGATTCCCGGCGTCCTGCCAGAGTTGCCGGCAGGCACCGCGGGTTGAGTCGTCGCCAATCGCGGCGTCGTAGGATGGGCTCGATGGACGAGGGGACCAGGTGGCCGAGTCAGACGAGCCAGACGCCCGTGCGTCCAGCCGCCTTCTGCTACGGCGCCGGCCACCTGGTGATGCATGGCAACGCCGACTTCCGGGCGTCCTTTGGCCAGCGGGCCATCGGTCTGCCGGCTCGCGAGGTGCTGCTCGACCTGCCTTCGGAGGCCTTCGACCTGCTCGACGCGGTGTTCAAGCGAGGCAAGCCCCTGGCCCGCTGGATCCGCCGCAACGACGAGGAGTGGCGGCTGACGGCCGCGCCCAGGACGGACCCGGAGAGCCACGAGGTCTACGGGGTGCTCATGCACCTTCGCGCCCGATCGGATCTGCCGGTCCTCGCCAGGTCAGCGAATCGCGGCTGACTCGCGACTATCCTCGAGGGTCGACGGTCGTCACGAACCGCAGCATGAGATCGACGACCTCGCTGTCGCTGAGGCCCCGGCCCGTCAGCGATTGCCACGTCTCGAACGACATCGCGTGGCCGATCACGGCCATCCGCATGCGCTGGACGCCGGCCTCGCCTGGCCAACCCTCAGCCAGCGCGGCGAACAACTCCGTCATGTGCTCAACGAACGCCTCCGAGCCACCAGCCTGCGCCATGAAGGGCATGTCCCTGATCATGTTTCCGAGGAGCCGGGCGTTCGGCCGGTAATAGGCGTACAGCTCGCCGAGGGCGTGCTCGAGCCGGGTCGCAGGCTCCTTGATGGCACGCCATGAGGCCGCCGCCGGGATACGCGTGACGCGCATGCCGTGCTCGGTGCACGCCTGGATGAGCGACGTCATATTTGGGAAGTGGCGGTAGACGGTATGGCGCTGCACGCCTGCCCGGTCGGCTACCGCGCTGATCGTGGTCTGTGCCGGGCCAATGGTGCTGTGCAGCTCGAAGGCCGCCTCCGCGATCCGCTGCCGCGTCGCCTCGAGGTGCTCCAGCCGTCGCGCCATCCGGTAGGTACGCCCGGGTTTCGTGATTCTCTGCTCAGTCATGTGCAATGAAAGTATTGACGATGGGGGCGAGGACCGCTAGCCTTCAAATCGCTGCACAATATTGTGCAGATAAAGTGGAGGTGCAGCGTGGCAACGTCTCGGATCGCCGTCGACAGCGGCTTCTTGGTCGGGCCGGCGGGTGGCAAGGTCGTCATGCAGGGGCCGCTCGGCGTTATCACCAAGATCCCCGGCACGAAGACCAACGGGGTGATCTCGATCGTCGAGCATCCAGTGGCGCCGCGACTCCTCGTTCCGCCGCACGTCCACCAGGACCACGACGAGTGGTCCTACATCCTCGAAGGTCGGATCGGCGCGCGCGTCGGTGACGACGAGTTCATCGCCGAGGTCGGCTCGTACATCCTCAAGCCCCGACGGATCCCGCACGTCTTCTGGAACCCTGACGATCGGCCCGCCCGAATCCTCGAGATCATCACGCCCTCGGGATTGGAAGAGATGTTCGCCCGATTCGGCGAGCTCGGCGCACGCGGCGAGCTGACACCCCAAACGATGGGCGAAGTCGCGGCCGAATACGGATCGACGATGTTCATGGACTGGGTGCCGGACCTCGTGGCCCGATACGGGCTGACGCTTCTGGGCTGACCGGGATCTCGGGGGGGGCATCAGGCTGATCGAGACGCCCCGGCGATCAGTAAGTCGGCCGCGATATCGGCGGCCTCCGCGTTCGACAGGCCCTGATCGCGAACGAGCGAGTGCCACGTCCAGAAGCTGACCAGGTGGCCGGCGAGGGCTCGCAGCCGTCGGCCATCGGCGCCGGTCCCGGTGTGGCCCTCGATGAGGACCCCGGCGATCCGGGCGGCTTCGCCGCGCAGCGCCTCCTGCGCCTGTAGCGGCATCGACCCCGCATCGCGGTAGATCGGAAAGAGCTCGTCGCCGTGCTCGCCGAACCACCCATACAGCTGCCCGAAGGCCAAGCTGGCGCGCTGCTCCAGGTCGGGGATCGCCAGCCAGGGGTCCGTGTCCGGCGCCGGGTTGAGGGCGCGCCAATGGGCGCGGCAGGCTGCGAAGAGCGACTCGATCTCGGGGAAGTGGCGGTAGATCGTCAGGCGCGTCACGTCCGCCTCTTCCGCGACGCCGGCAATTGTGGTTTCGGCCGGCCCGACGGTCGTGTGCAGGCGCATTGCCGCCTCGATGATCCGGACCCGGGTCTGGTCCACCAACTCCGCCCGCCGGAGCATTCGGTACGGCCGGGACTTCAGCCGGGATCGAGCCCCAGCCTTCGCCTCAGACCCGGCGCCGTAGTTCGTTGAACGCATATGTTCTCCGGATTTGACAGCGTCCGTCGCGAGGTTCAGTATACGCCCCTGTTCAGTCGAATAGCGAACCGGAGGCAAGGCGATGGGCAACAACGGATCGACCGCGGTCGCGTCGCGGGTCAAGGTCGTCCAGCCGGGGGAGGGCCGGCGCGGAGGCCTGGTACCCGGCGTCGGCGTCATCTTCAAGATCGACGGCCGGGATAGCGGCGGCGCCCTCTCGATCGTGGAACACCCCTTTGCGGTCGGAGCCCTGGTGCCGCCCCACATCCACACCCTCGAGGACGAGTTCTCGATCGTGCTCGAAGGCCAGATCGGCTTTCGGTCCGAGGACCAGGAGGTCGTGCTCGCCGCGGGCGGCTACATCATCAAGCCGCGCGGCGAAGTCCACGCCATGTGGAATGCCGGCGCCACGCCGGCCCGGATGATCGAAGTCATCTCCCCGGCCGGCTTCGAGGACTTCTTCCGCGACTTTGCCGATATCACGGACAAGCGCGCCCCCAGCCCCGACGAGATCGCCGAGATCGCGGCCCGCTACAAGCTCCCCTTCGCCCGGCCCGAATGGCTGCCCGACGTCATCAAGCGCTTCAACCTGACGCCGCCCCCGGGCATGTAACCGGCGCCAATCCGTCAGCATGGGCGGATGCCGACCTACATTGCCCTGCTGCGGGGGATCAACCTCGGTTCCCGCAACAAGATCGCTATGGCCGAGCTCCGCGAGCTCCTGGGCTCCCTCGGTCACGGCGACGTCCGAACGCACATCCTCAGCGGCAACGCGATCTTCACGAGCTCGACGCGCAGCGCAGCCACGCTGGCCACCGAAATCGGGCGGGCCATCGACCGCCGCTTCCACCTGGACGTCCGAGTCCTTATCCGAACCAGCGACGAGCTCGCCGCGATCGTCAATGCGAACCCGCTCGAGGAGGCAACGCGCGACCCGAGCCGCTACTACGTGGTCTTCCTCGACTCCAATCCGAAACGCGAGGTCATCGACGCCATCGACCCGGCCGCCTTCGAGCCCGAGGAATTCCGCTTCGGCGATCGCGTCGTCTACGCCTGGTACCGCAACGGCATGCAGCGATCGAAGCTGGCTGGCGCCCTCTCCGACCGCGGCCTCGGCGTCACGACGACGGCCCGCAACTGGAACACCGTCACGAAGCTGCTGAGTCTCGCCTCCGAGTGATCGTGCGCGGCGCTCACTTTCCGAAGTTACGTAATCGCCACCACGCACGTAGGTAGGCAACAGGCGCACGCTGACGTACTAACACCGTCAGATTTGGGGTTATCCGGCTTTGCGTCACATCATTTCCATGCGTCTTGTGCTCGCGATCGCCCTCGGGGCATGCGCGTTCACCGTCTCCGCGACTCCGTTCGGCTCACCGCCCACCGCTCAGGCTGCATCCTGCGTCCGCTTCGTTGCGTCGGTCTTCAACGCACCCGGCAACGACAACCTGAGGTATCTCCTCAACGGAGAATGGGTTCGAATCAAGAACGTCTGCACGACGGCCAGGTCGCTGTCGGGCTGGACGATCAAGGATTACGGCTCGAAGCACACCTATCGGTTCGCGACAGGGGTATCGATCCGGGCCGGCTCCACGATCACGCTGTACAGCGGTATCGGCGTCAATACTGCGACCAAGCGCTACTGGCAGCGAGCCTACGGCGCCGTCTGGAACAACACACCGCCAGAGCGGGCCACCCTCCGGAATGCCGCCGGAGCGATCCAGTCGAGCTGGAGTGAGTACTAGACTTCGCTCCAAGCCATGCCTCTACGCCTTTTCCGCCGGGTGCGCATCGCGCCCGGCGTGAGCATCAATCTCTCGAGATCGGGCGCCTCCGTGTCCGTCGGTCCGAGGGGAGCCAAGGTAACCATCGGGCCCAGGGGGGTCCGAAAGACGGTCGGCCTGCCGGGCACGGGCGTCTACTACACGACCACGAGCCCGCTCCACAGGCCGGCTGTCGAACCAGCGGTTCCCATTTCTTCAGACGCGTCGCCCACCCGATCGGGTATCGGGGGCTTCTGGGCCAGGCGCTCGACTGCGGGGAAGGTGGCGATTGGCATTGTCGCCGCCCTGCTGGCTCTCCTGGCTCTAAATCCGAAGTAAGGCAGCACGTCCACGCACCGAGCCTGCCGTAGGATCGGCGCATGGAGCGTGGCAAACTCGGCGTGGCCACCGCGGGGAAGTCGGGGGAGGGGAGGGCCTGGCTCGGAGCCGACCTCGCTGTCAAAGCCGCGACCGTCGCCCTGCTCGGCTTCGCCCTCCTCAACCCGGATCTGCCGCAGTTCCAGGGCAAGGCCTTCGCCAGTCGGGCGATCGTCTATCCGATGGCCCTCGCCCTGTTCCCGGTCGGCTGGTGGCTGTTCGGCCGACGCCGGATCCCATATCCGATCATCGCCGACCTCCTGTTCGGGCTGCCGTTCCTCATCGACGTCGTGGGCAATGCGCTCAACCTCTACGACACGGTCGATCACTGGGACGACCTCAACCACCTCGTCAACTGGGTCCTCCACACCTCGGCGATCGGCCTGCTCCTGCGGTACGGGCCGTGGTCGTGGCGTATCCGGGCCGCGCTGGCCTTCGGCTACGCCGTCACGTCAGCCGTGCTGTGGGAGTTCGGCGAGTTCCTGACGTTCGTCCCAAACTCGCCCGAAGCAGCGACGGCATACGCCGACACCCTCGGCGATCTCGCGCTCGGCATGGTCGGCGGGTTGGTCGGCGCCGTGGTCACGGCCAGGCTCTCGCCTCGACTACCAAGGGGTGCGACGGCCCCGGCGACCAGTCCTCTCAGATCGTGAGCCAACGGCTCCGCGCTCTCGTCAAGGACCCAGTTGAGCGCATCGATATCGAGCGTGATGGCTGGTGGGCCGACCTCGTCCTCGACGAGTTCGCTTTTCTCAAGGAGCATGGCTACGAACTCGCACAGGTGCGCTTCCATTTCCGCGGGAACTTCGTCCGCTTCCTCGGGCGCAAGTGCGAGGTTGTCCTTACGTACGCGCCGGAGGATGGCGGGTATTTCGATGCCGAGCTCTGGTTCCCACCGCCCCATCACCCTCGCGTCGTTCCTCTCGATCGCCTCCTCGTTGAGCACGACCCGACGCTGCAATTACCGCCCAAGACTTCTTTCGACAGCGACACGATTACGGCCTGGGTCCGCATGTGGGCGGCCGGACTGCGACAGTTTGCCCCTCAGGTCCTCTAGCGCTGCACTGCCGGAAATAGTGATCAGCCCCGCCCGAAGGCGGGGCTGACGCAATGTCTGTGATGCACGCGGCCGAGATCCGACCTGGCCGCGCAACTGGGGGCCACTACGAGAAGTAGTGCTACTTCTTCTTCGTGGTTGTCGTCTTCTTCTTGGCGGTCTTTTTCGCCGTGGCCATCTTCTGCATCACCTCCTTCCCTCTTTGGGTGTGCGGAGGAATGTCCACTCGGCGGTCAGCTGCACCCGCTCGTTGAACCGCAGTTCAAGCACTTGTAGCAGCTGCCGTTGCGGACCATGATCGAGCCGCATTCGGCACAGCTTGGCGCATCTTCCTGGATCTTGAAGGCCACGTTGGTGGTCCCCAGCGACAGGGTGATCGGCTTCGGCGCTCCCTCGGCTGCCTTGCCGTTGCCATTGCCATTTGTAGCATGACCGTTTGCGTGGCCGTTTGTCGCCACGACCGTCAGCTCAGACCCTACGCCATCCGACGCGGGC
>JALZAF010000272.1 GCA_030948505.1 Chloroflexota bacterium | reverse complement strand
CTCGTAGCGGATCTCGTGCGGAATGGTCGTTCCGACCATCGGGATGCGGATGATGTGCTTCTTGGCATCCTCGACGCCCTTGCGGATCGCCTCGGGGACCTCGCCCGCCTTGCCCAGCCCGGCACCGACGTGGCCGGCGCCGTCACCGACGACGACGACCGCGCTGAAGCTGAACCGCCGGCCGCCCTTGACGACCTTGGCGACGCGGTTGATCTGGACGACGCGCTCCTCGAGCGCGAGCTTGTTCGGATCGATCCTGGGCAACGGGTGCTCCTCTCAGAACTCGAGGCCGGCTTCGCGGGCGGCATCGGCGAGCGATCTGACGCGCCCGTGGTACCGGAACCCAGCCCGATCGAAAACGACGTGTTTGACGCCAGCCGCCTTGGCCCGTTCGGCCACCAGGCGGCCGACGACCTTCGCCTCGTCCGTCTTGGTCTGCTTCGCGCCGCGAAGCTCCTTTTCGACGGTCGAGGCCGCGGCGAGCGTCTTGCCCGACGCGTCGTCGATGACCTGCGCATAGATGTGGTTGAGGCTGCGGAACACGGCCAGGCGCGGTCGCGAGCCGGATCCCTCCATGCGGAGGCGGATCCGGGCGTGGCGCTTCTGCCGGGCCGAGCCGCGGTTGGCGAGCTGGCTCATGACTGGACTCCGAGGAGGATCACTTCTTGGCGCCGATCTTGCCGGCCTTGCCGGCCTTGCGGCGGATGTGCTCGCCGACGTACTTCACGCCCTTGCCCTTGTACGGCTCCGGCTTGCGGGTGGAGCGCACCCGAGCCGCCAGCTCGCCGACGAGCTCCTTGTCGATCCCGACCACCGCGAGGTGAGTGGGATTCTCGAGCTCGAAGGTGATGCCGGCCGGGGCCTCGATCTCGATCGGGTGGCTGTAGCCCAGGCTGAGCTGCAGCTTGCGACCATTCAGCGCGGCGCGGTAGCCGACGCCGGTGATCTCCAGCCCCTTGCGGTAGCCCGTCGTCACCCCGACGACCATGTTGTTCACCAGCGTGCGGGTCAGCCCGTGGAGCTGCTTGTGGTGCTTCTGCTCCGTCGGCCGGCTGACGACGATCGTCGAGTCCTCGCGCCGGACGGCCATGTCCGGGTGGAGCTCCCGGGTGAGCTGGCCCCTGGGTCCCTTGACCGTGAGGCGACGGCCGTCGATGGTGACGTCGACGCCGGACGGCAGAGCGATGGGCAGACGACCGATTCGTGACATCGCGGCTACCAGACGTACGCCAGGACTTCGCCGCCGAGCTGGGCCTTGCGGGCCTGCGCGCCGGTCATGATCCCGTGGCTGGTGCTGACGATGACGATTCCGAGGCCGCCGAGGACGCGCGGGATATCGGTCTTGCGCGCATACACCCGCAGGCCGGGCTTGCTGATCCGCTTGAGGCCCGACACGACCGGTGCCTTGCCGTCGACGTACTTGAGGGTGAGGTGAAGGACTGTGCCCGGCCCTTCCCGCTCCTCGCGGACGTCGGCGATGAAGCCCTCGTCCTTGAGGATCCGGGCGATCTCCCGCTTGGTGCGCGAGGCGGGTACGACGACCTCGGAGTGGCGGGCGCGCGATGCGTTCCGCACCCGGGTCAGCATGTCCGCGATCGGATCTGAGATGTTCATCGCTTCCCTACCAGCTCGACTTGGTCACGCCCGGCAGCTCGCCCACGAGGGCGCGCTCGCGGAAGCAGATGCGGCACAGCGCGAACCGACGCAGGTACGCCCGCGGCCGGCCGCAGACGGTACAGCGGTGGTACGCCCGCACCGGGAACTTCGGGGTTCGTTTCGCCTTTGCGATCATCGATTTCTTGGCCATTGGACTCCCTCCCCGCGCCTAGCCGGCGAAGGGCATGCCGAGGAGCTCGAGCAAGCGCTTCGACTCCTCGTCGGACTTCGCCGTCGTCACGATGCTGATCTCCAGCCCGCGGAGACGGTCCACCTTGTCGTACTCGATCTCCGGGAACGCAAGCTGCTCCCGCAGGCCGAGCGTGAAATTGCCGCGCCCGTCGAACGACCTGCCTGGCACGCCGCGGAAGTCGCGGATGCGGGGCAGGGCCAGGGTCGTGAGGCGATCCAGGAAGTCCCACATCCGGGAACCACGCAGGGTCACCTTCGCCCCGATCGAATTGCCCGTCCGAATTCGGAACTGGGCGATCGACTTCTTGGCCTTGGTGATCACCGGCCGCTGGCCGCTGATCAGGGTCAGGTCCCCCACCGCGGCGTCGATCGCCTTGGCGTTGGTGAGCGCCTCGCCCAGGCCGATGTTGAGGACGATCTTGGTCAGCCGCGGCACCTGCATCGGGTTGGTGTAGTCGAACTGCTTCTGCAGGGCCGGCACGATCTCCGCCTTGTAGCGTTCTGCGAGGCGGGTGGTCATGTCGACTTGCCCTCGAGCGGCTCGCCGCAGTGATGGCAGACGCGGATGCGCTTGCCGTTGTCGAGGGTGGTGTGGGCGATCCTGGTCGGCCGCTCACATTTCGAGCAGACGACCATGACCTTGCCGATCGGCAGCGGCTGGGCGAGATCGAGGATGCCGCCCTGCTGGACCTTCGGCATGCGGTCCGTCTGGCTCGACGTCTGGCGCGGCTTGGTGTGCCGCTTGGAGATGTTGAGGCCATCGACGACGACCGCGACACCGCCCGCACTCGAGCCCCGCCGATAGACGCTGCGCGCGCCGCCGGCGTGGGCCGTCGCCTGGATCACCCGCTCGACCACGCCGCGCTTGCCGGCGTCCTTGCCGGCCAGCACGACGACGGTGTCGCCCTTGCGGATCTCGGGCACCTTGGTCGCCCGCTCGGTCTGGTACTGGCGGGCCATCACAGGACCTCCGGCGCGAGGGACACGATTTTCATGTAGTTCCGATCCCGCAGCTCGCGGGCAACCGGACCGAAGATCCGGGTACCGCGCGGGTTGCCCTGGTTGTTGATCAGGACGGCGGCATTCTCGTCGAACCGGATGTAGCTGCCATCCGCCCGGCCGTACTCCTTGGCGGTGCGGACGACGACCGCTCGCACCACGTCGCCCTTCTTCACGGCGGCGTTGGGAATGGCCTGCTTGACGCTGGCGATGATCACGTCACCGACGCCCGCGTCCGTCTTCAACGAGCGGCCCATGACCCGGATGCACTGGATCGTGCGGGCGCCCGTGTTGTCGGCGACCTTGAGTCGCGACTGGGGATGGATCACGTACGGCTCCCCGCGGCATCGGCGGCGGACTTGTCAGCCGCGCCCGCGGCCTCGGCGGCGGCGGCCTCGGCGGCTGCCGCCTCGGCGGCGGCATGGCGGCCGGGATGCGCCGCGGCATGGATCGCCTCGGACGTCTCGGCCTCCTCGGACACGATCTCGCCCGTCAGGCCGTGATCGCCGGCCTTCTGCACGACCTCGAGCAGGCGCCAGCGCTTGGTGGCGGACAGCGGACGCGATTCCTCGATCAGGACCGTGTCGCCGACATGGGCCTCGTTGTCCTCGTCATGGGCCTTGAACTTGGTGGTCAGGCGGATGACGCGCTTGTAGAGGGGGTGGCGCGCCAGCCGCTCGACGGACACGACGATCGTCTTGTCCATCTTGTCGCTGACCACGCGGCCAACCTTGGTCTTCCGCTTGCCTTGCACAGTTGCTCCTGTCATCGCGCGATCTCCGTCACGCCGTCCGCGCGGGGTCGACCGACCGCTCGCGCTGGACGGTCAGGATCTTGGCGATAGTGCGTCGTGTCTGGGGGATTGAGCTGTAGTCCTTGAGCTGGCGGGTCGAGAGGGCGAAACGGGCCTGCCAGAGGTCCTGCTTGGCATCCACGAGGGCGGTCTCGAGCTCGGCGTCAGATAGTGCGCGGACCTTATCGATGTCCATCGCCGCCTCCCTCCTGGGCGTTGTCGCGGGTGACCACGCGGGTCGCCACCGGTAGCTTGTGAGAAGCCAGGCGCATCGCCTCGTGGGCCTCGGCGCGAGCCACGCCGGCCATCTCGAACAGGATCCGGCCCGGCTTGACGACCGCCACCCAGTGGTCCGGCGCGCCCTTGCCGGAGCCCATCCGGGTCTCGGCCGGCTTCTTCGTGGCCGGCTTGTCGGGGAAGATGCGGATCCAGATCTTGCCGCCACGCTTGACCGAGCGGGTCATCGCCCGCCGGGCGGCCTCGATCTGGCGGCTGGTGATCCAGGCCGGCTCCTGCGTCGCCAGGCCGTAGTCGCCGAAGGCCACCGTGAAGCCGCCCTTGGCGAGACCGGACATGCGGCCGCGCATGACCTTGCGGTGCTTGACGCGTCGGGGCATCAACATGGTCAGGCCCCCTGCCCGGCGGCGGCCGGCACGGCGTCGCGAGCGGGCGTCCGCTCCTGCGGGATGTCGCCGCGGTAGATCCAGACCTTGACCCCGATCCGGCCGTACGTCGTGTGGGCGTGGACCTGGCCGTAGCTGATGTCGGCGCGCAGCGTGCCGAGCGGGATGCGACCCTCACGGTCCCACTCGCGGCGGCCCATCTCGGACCCGCCGAGGCGACCGGCGACCGCGATGCGGACGCCCTTGGCGCCTGCCTTCATCGAGCGCTGGATGGCCTGCTTCATGGCCTTCTTGAAGGCGATCCGGCGGGCGAGCTGCTGGGCGATGTTCATCGCCACGAGGTGGGCGTCGAGCTCCGGCTGGCGGATCTCCTTGATCTCCAGCTTGACCTTGCGCTTGGACAGCGCACCGATCTGCTGCCGCAGGACCTCCACGTTCTGGCCGCCCTTGCCGATGACGATGCCCGGCTTGGCGGTGTGGACGGTGACGGTCACGTGGTTGATGCCGCGCTCGATCTCCACCTGGCTGACGCTCGCGTTGGCCAGGCGCTTATCGACCAGGCGCCGGATCGCGATGTCCTCCTGGAGGAGGGTCGTGTACTCCTTGTCCGCGTACCACTTCGCGGTCCAGGTGCGCGAGACACCGAGCCGGAAGCCGTACGGATGGACCTTGTGTCCCATTGGTCAGGCCTCCCGGTCCGCGACGACGATGGTGATGTGGGTCATGGGCTTGTGGATCGGGAAGGCCCGTCCCTGGGCCCGCTCCCGCCAGCGCTTGATCGTGGGTCCTTCATCGGCGACCGCGTCGGCCACGACGAGGTCCTCCGCCGACAGGTTGTGGTTGTTCTCGGCATTGGCCGTGGCGCTCTTGAGGACGCTGGCAATGTCCTTGGCGGCGTGCTGGGGCATGAACCGCAGCAATGCGGCAGCCTCCTCGACCGGCTTGCCCTTGATGAGCGCCGTGACGAGGCGGGCCTTGCGGGTCGAGCCGCGGAGATACCTGGCGGTGGCGGAAACGCGCACTGGGGCTCCTACTTCAGCGCCGTCGAGCGCTCGGTGCTCTTGCCGTGCCCGCGGTACTGGCGGGTTGGGGCGAACTCGCCCAGGCGATGGCCAACCATGTTCTCGGTCACGTAGACGGGGATGTGCTTGCGGCCGTTGTAGACCGCGATCGTGTGGCCGATGAAGGTCGGGAAGATCACGGACGCGCGAGACCAGGTCTTCACGACCTTCTTCTCGCTGCGCTTGTTCATATCCTCGATCCGGCCCTGCAGCCGAGGCTCGATGAACGGACCCTTCTTGATCGAACGGGACATGTTCTCCTGCCTCCCCGCTACTTCCGGTGGCGCGAGCGGACGATGAGCCGTCCGGTCGTCTTCGCCCGCCGGGTGCGGTAGCCCATGGCCGGCTTGCCCCACGGCGTCTTGGGCGGCATCCCCGTGGGGGACTTGCCCTCGCCACCGCCGTGCGGATGGTCGCGCGGGTTCATGACGACGCCTCGGACTTCCGGTCGCTGGCCCATGTGGCGGGCGCGGCCGGCCTTGCCGAGGTTCTGGTTCTCGTGGTCGAGGTTGCTGACCTGGCCCACGGTGGCCATGCACTTGATGCTGACCCGGCGGACCTCGCCCGAGGGCAGCCGAACCTGGGCCTGATCGCCCTCCTTGGCCAGGAGCTGGGCGGATGTCCCCGCCGAGCGAACGATCTGGCCACCCTTGCCGGGAATCAGCTCGATGTTGTGAATGGTCGTGCCCAGCGGGATGTTGGCGATCGGCAGGGCGTTGCCGACCCGGGCGTCCGCCCCCGGACCGGCGACGACCACGTCACCGACCTTGAGGCCGTTGGGCAGGAGCATGTAGCGCTTTTCGCCGTCGCGGTAGTTGAGCAGCCCGATCCGGGCGGAGCGGTTGGGGTCGTACTCGATCGTCGCCAGCCGTGCCGGGACGCCGATCTTGTCGCGCTTGAAATCGATCCGCCGGTAGTGCTGCTTCTCTCCCCCACCGCGGTGGCGCACGGCGATCCGGCCGGCATTGTTGCGGCCGGAGCCGCGCTTCTGCGGCTCGAGGAGCGGCTTGTGCGGCTGATCGGTCGTGATCTCCTCGAAGGTCGAGCGAGTCATGCCTCGCCGGCCCGGGGAGGTCGCCTTGTATTCACGCAACGGCATCTCAGACGCCCTCGAAGAATTCGATCTTCTGGCCGGCGGCCAGGGTCACGATGGCCTTGCGCCATGCCGTCGTGCGGCCGACGATCCGGCCGCGGCGCGTGCCGCGGGCCTTCTCCTTGGCCTTGGTCGTCAGGACGTTGACGGCCACGACGGTGACGTTCTCCTTCTTGTACAGCGCTTCGACGGCGGCTTTGATCTGGAGCTTGTTGGCCCCTTCGTGGACGGCGAAGGTATACTTGCCGCGGCCGGACTCGTCGATCGTCTTCTCGCTGATGACGGGCCGCAGGATGACCTGGGAGGCGATCAGGCCGCTCATGCGTAGACCTCCTCCATGCGGGCCAGGGCGGGCTGCTCGATGAGCACCACGTCGGCGTTGAGCAGGTCGACGACGTTGAGGGAGTCGGCCAGCAGCACGTCCACGGTGGGCAGGTTGCGGGTCGACAGGCGCAGTCGCTCGTCGACGGCCGGGGCGATGACGAGAACCCGGCCGCGCGCGTCGAGCGCGGTCAGCACGGCCAGGAAATCCTTGGTGCCGATGGCCTCGAGGCCGAAGCTGTCGATGACCTTGATGGCCTCGTCGCCGAGCTTGGCCGTCAGGGCGCCACGCAGGGCGAGGCGACGCATCTTGCGCGGCAGGCGCTGGTCGTAGTCGCGCGGGTGCGGCCCGAAGACGGCGCCGCCGCCACGGTAGTGGGGCGCGGAGACGGAGCCCTGGCGGGCGCGGCCGGTGCCCTTCTGGCGGTACGGCTTCTTGCCGCCGCCACGGACCTCGCCGCGCGTCAGGGTGTCGTGCGTGCCGGCCCGACGGCCGGCCAGCTGGGCAGTCGCCGCCTGGTGGAGGACGGCCACGTGGACCGGCGCGGCGAACAGCTGGTCGCTGAGCTCGACGCTCCCGACCGACTTGCCCTTGCGGTCGTACAGGGTGGTCTGCGGCATGGTCAGGCCTTCCTCACGAGGATCAGCGCACCGCGGGCGCCGGGCAGGGTGCCCTTGACCAGCAGCAGGTTGCGCTCGGGGTCCGTCCGGACCACGTGCAGCTTCTTGATGGTGGCCCGCTCGTCGCCCATGTGGCCTGCCATCCGCAGCCCGCGGTAGACGCGTCCGGGCGTGGTGCCCGGGCCGATCGAGCCGGGCTCGCGGTGGTGGTCCGAACCGTGGGTGGTTGGCCCGCGCTTGAAGTTGTGGCGCTTGACGTGGCCGGAGAAGCCCTTGCCCTTCGACACCCCGGTGACGTCGACGAGGTCGCCAGCCGTGAACACGTCGCCCACGGACAGCGTCTGGCCGAGGGTGTAGTCGTCGACCTTGTCGACCCGGAACTCGCGCAGGGTGGCCGGCGCCGCCGCTCCCTTGGGCAGGTCCTTGAACTGGCCGGCGACCGGCTTCGTGACCTTGCGCGAGTCGTCGGTGCCGAGCTGCACGGCGGTATAGCCGTCGCGATCGAGTGTTCGCAAGCGGGTCACGGTGTTGGGCACGATCGCCAGCACGCTGACGCCAACCATCGTGCCGTCTTCCTGGAAGACCTGGGTCATGCCGATCTTGCGGCCGATCAGGCCAATCGTCTTTGCCATCACAAACCTCGGGCGGATGGCGTCGGGGGACCTCCGCCTCCGACCTCGGTGAGCGAGCATCGGTTCAGTGCTGAGGTTGCCATCACATCTTGATCTCGATGTCGACGCCCGCGGCCAGCGAGAGTCGCATCAGGGCGTCGACGGTCTTCGACGACGGGTCGAGGATGTCGACGAGGCGCTTGTGGGTCCGGATCTCGAATTGCTCCCGGCTGTCCTTGTCGATGAAGGGCGAACGCAGGACGGTGAACTTCTCGATGCGCGTGGGCAGCGGCACCGGACCGACGACATCTGCGCCGGTCCGCTGGGCCGTCTCGACGATCTGGGCCGCCGACTGGTCGAGCAGCCGGTGATCGTAGGCCTTGAGTCGGATCCTGATCCGCTGCTTCGCCATCGTCCTACTCGATGATCGTGACGATCGCGCCGGCGCCGACGGTCCGGCCACCCTCGCGGATGGCGAAGCGCTGGCCGACCTCGAGGGCGATCGGGGTGATGAGCTCGACCTTCATCTCGACG
>JALZAF010000268.1 GCA_030948505.1 Chloroflexota bacterium | reverse complement strand
CCGTCGCTCTCGCGCGAGAAGCCCCAAGACAGAGTGACCCTTGGGCTTCGCCAGATTGACTCTTTTCAAGAGCCGCAAAGCGGCCCGTCACAGCCGCGTCGTAGCCTTTCCCTGTGAACTTCGTCATCGCGCGTAACTCGGATCCGGACTCGCGGCTGCCCTACCTAGTCAGGCTTCCCATCGACGGCGGCCTGATCCTCAAGGTCCGCGACACCTGGCCTCGGACGAGCCGGGTTTTCTGCGCCCGGGTGGAAGACGGCTGGCCAGCTGAGGCCGAGATCGTCGAAGACGTGCCTATCACGCTCTGCCGGCGCAGGGGTGTGGCCATCGATCTGGTCCTTGACCGGCCGCGTGAGAACCGCTCGCAGTTCGTCTTCACGACCTTGCCGTCGGGACGTGAGGGCATCTTCTGGCAGACCCGAAAGGTCGTCACGACCGCGCGACCGGGCGCCCGTATCCCGGGCCGGCGGGCGAGCGGCATCCACGAGCTCGTCATCGTCGTCGATACCCGCGAGCGCTACCCCTACGGGTTTTCAAAGCAGCAAGCGACGACCGTCCGCGCCGCGCTGACAGCCGGCGACTACGCGGTTCGGTCGGAAGCTGGGGCGCCCGTCGCGGTGGTCGAGCGGAAGTCGCTGGCAGACCTCGCCGGCGCCCTCTCAAACGGCACGCTTGTCTTCGAGCTGGCCAAGCTCACGGAGATGCCGCGCGCCGCGGTCGTCATCGAGGACCGCTACGGGAACCTGTTGAAGCACGCTTATACGCCGGCCGGGTTCCTGCCGGACATGCTGGCTCGTGTCCAGGTCCGCTACCCGGAGATCTCGATCGTCTTCCTCGAGACGCGGCCGCTCGCCGAGGAGTGGACGTTCCGGTACCTCGGTGCGGCACTGGCCGAGTTCGAGTCCGAGCAAGACACGGGGTCACAGTTGCGTGCCGCCGAGCTGCCATTGGACTACGCCGCGGTCCGTCCGCCACCGTCAAAGAGGCGACAGAAGGCGGGCGCGTGACCGCCGCCGCGTCGGGCGACGGGGCCGATATTCCTGGCGCCGGTGTCGAACCGCCTGGGACCCGGTTTGGCGGATTCAGGTATGCGCTCTATCGTAGTTATGTGCTCTAGGCTCAACCGCCGATAGAGCCTATAAGTCACCTGATTCGTGCGTGGGTCCCATTCGGGAAAGCACAGCGGATCGAAGCATTGACTTATGAGTCCCCTGCTCTACCACTGAGCTACTCCGCCGTGGAGCGCGGATTCTACGACAAGCGCCCGGCCTGGCCCGATGGGGGCCGGGTCAGTCCGGCAGGGCGACTCCGACGGTCGCGAGCAGCCCGCCATCGACGCGAAGGTCCTCGCCCGTCACGAAGCTTGCCCGCGGCCCAGCCAGGAAGCTGACGACCTCGGCGACCTCGCGCGGATTCGCCACCCGGCCAAGCGGATGGGAGCGGCCCCAGGTGTCCACCAGGGCCTGGGCCCCCTCGGCGCTGCCGTCGCTGAAGCGGCGGGCTGAAGAACGGAGCATTGGCGTGTCCACCGAGCCGGGGCAGACCGCGTTGACGCGAACTCCATGCGGCGCCTCATCGACGGCCATCGCCCGCACCAGTGCATCGAGCGCGCCCTTGCTCGCCGAATAAGCGGCCACGGCCCTCTGGCTGACGTGAGCCTGGACGGAGGAGATCACGACGATCGAGCCCTGGCCGCTCCGTCGAAGGTGCGGCAGCGCCGCCTGCGCAGCCAGGTAGACGCCCTTGACGTTGACCGCGAGGACCTCGTCCCAGGTGGCTTCATCGGTCTCCATGACGGTGCCATAGCGCTGGATGCCGGCCGATGTCACGAGCGCATCGAGGCGCCCGTATCGCTTCACGGTGGCGTCGACGGCGGCATGGATCGACGCGCGATTGGTGACGTCCGCCGGCGTTGCGAGGGCCTCGCCGCCGGCCTTCTTGATCGTCGCGACTGTCTCCCCGACGACATCCGCCTCCAGCCCGCACACCCCGACCGCCGCACCCGATTCGGCCAGCAGCTCCGCTACGGCACGGCCGATGCCCTGCGATCCGCCCGTGACGAACGCGACCTTGCCGCTCCAGTCACCCACGACCGTTGCCCAGGCCCAGGGCGTTGACCAGGCCCTGCAGGTAGCCGATCGCGTGCGCCCGCCCGCGACTGCAGTAGGCGGCCGATTCGGTGTCCGCCCAGGTGTCCTCGTCGCCGATCATCGCCGGCACGTGGTCGTCGATGATGAAACCGTCGAAGCCCACGCCGGCCAGCCGCCGCAGCACCGAGGCGGGGTCGTAATTGCCTTCGCCGAGGAAGCTTTCCTTGAACCTCGGGACGACGCCCTGCACGTCACGGAAATGGATATAGAAGATGCGGCCCTCGGGCCCGAACGTGTCGATTACGCGATTGACACTGTCCTCGCCGGCCATCTCGGAGACCGTGCCGAGGCACAGGTCGAGACCCCAGGCGGGGCTGCCGCGTGACAGCTCCCGCGCCCGCTCCAATCCCTCCGGGCTGGACATGATGCGGGCCACGCCGCCGAGCGGGACGTCGGTTGGCGGGTCGTCTGGATGGAGTGCCAGCCGAACGCCGACTTCTTCGGCGACGGGCAGCACGGCGTCAAGGAAGACGCGGTAGCTGTCCCACATCCGCGCCGCGTCGATCTCTTCGCCAATCGGCCGGTTCGGGGCGAGCTTGTATCCGGCCAGCTCGTTCTCGCCGTCGGCCTGGGCGCCGTCGTACGCCGTGACCAGTGCACCGCCGCGACCGCGCGCCCGGAGGTCCGTGCGCCACACGTACGTCGGCATGAAGTTGTGGCCCAGCACCGGGATTCCGGCGGCCGCCATGTTGCGGATCGTGGTGCGGTAGTTCTCCAGCTGCTCGTCGCGGCCGGGTCTGCCCGTCAGGACGCGGTCCCAGTGCTGGTAGGGAACGTTCTCCAGTCCCTCGACGACGAGACCGGCCGCTTCGCATCTCTCGCGCAGCGCCACCAGATCCGGGACCGACCAGTAACCGAGGTCCGCCGCCAGATCGCTCGGGCTGTGGAACTGGATGCTGGCCAGGCCCAGCTGCTGGGCAAACGTGGCGATGGTGTCGTCGAACCCTTCGACGTGGCCCAGGGTCAGTCGGATCGCCATGCCGGCTCAGCCGTCGAACCGGAACGGGGCACGGCCCCGGACGCCAGGCTTGCAAACGAACAGTCCGCCGGCCAGCGGCTGGTCCGGCAACCCGCCGGGCGGGTAGCCCTCCTGGGCGCTGGTGATGAACAGGAGGTCGAGGTCCGGGCCACCGAATACGCAGCTGCTGGCCTGCGCGGCCGGCACGTCCACGCGTCGGTCGAGTCGGCCCTCCGGGCTGTAGCGCTCGACGCACCAGCCGTCCCACAGGGCGACCCACAGGTAGCCTTCCGCGTCGACCGTCATCCCGTCCGGCAGGCCGGCACCCTGGCGAATGATCACGGCGGCGGCGCGGTCAGTGATGTCTCCGCTCGCGGGATCGAACGCGAACCGATCCACCCGCATCGTCGGCGTGTCGATGTAGTACATCGTCCGTCCGTCGAGACTCCAGTCCAGGCCGTTCGAGATCGAGACGCCCGGCACCATCGGCGTCACCCGCAGGTCCGGATCGAGCCGGTACAGGGTGCCTGCCGCGGGACGTTGATCGGTGCCCATCGTGCCCGCCCAGAAGCGTCCACCCGGATCGACCTTGCCGTCGTTCATCCGGTTGGTCCGCTCCTCCGATTCGACCGGCGCGACGATCTCGACCGCGCCGGACGCGGGATCGACGGTGGCGAAGCCGTCGCGCAACGCCGCGATGAGTCCACCCCCGGCCCGCAACCCGACCGCGCCGACGTACTGCCCGATCGGCAGAACCTCGTCCCGGCCGGTCGCGGGATCCGTGCGGTGGACCGTGCCGCCCAGGATGTCCACCCACCACAGGCATTGCCGCTGGTCGTCCCAGACAGGGCCTTCGCCCAGTTGGACATCGGCCTCGACAAGCAACTCGGCCGAGAGTCGGGGCACGTCGGCCGGCACGGACCGCAGTGATGGCGCGGACCCGACTGCGGGCGCCGCCGATCGTTCCATTGGCGCGACCTCCTCCGCGGGGCGCCCCCTGCCCTCTCCGGCCCTCGCCGGTCTCTTCATCATCACATGCCCGTACAAGCCAACGGTCATGTGCCGGGCACGGCCCGCCGGCCGGATGGCAGGCGCTACCATCGCCTACTCGCACGAGCAGCGGTGGAGGCAGCGGTGGAGGAAGAGCGACCCGACGGCCGGGGGCTCGCCGTCCTCCTGGCCCTGGCTGCGCTCCTCGCAGCGACCCTCGGGGCGAGAGCCTCGCTGCTGTCAGGCAGCGCGTCTGGCTACTGGCAGCAGGCGGTGCGGCAGGAGATCAAGGCCGCGGCCGCGGCAGTCGAGGACATCCGCTTCGTCTACGCCGACGAGGCTCCGCAGGCCTTCCAGTCGATCGAGGCCTCGATCCGCGCACAGGAATACCGCGCGGCGGCCGACCAGCACACCGGCCAATCCCGATCTGTCCTGCTCGCCGCCGCAAGCGCACAGGACCAGCTGCGCCAGGTGCTCATCGGCACGTCCGACGTTGCCAGGGACCCGCGCTACCTCCGCTCCGACGGAACGTACGACCTCGGCCTGCGACTGAAGGACGTTCGGAACAAGAACCCCGACCTTGTCGCGATCCACCCGGACGATCCGCAGGCAGCGGGCGATCGACTGGGCCGCCAGGCGGTCAACGAGACGGCGGCCAGCATCCCCGTGGCCCTGACGTTCCTGTTCGGTGCGCTGGCGCAGGGATTTCGGAGCCGGCGACGCGTCCTGATCATCCTGGGAACCGCCGCGCTGCTGACGGGCATTGCCGCGGCCGCGCTTGTCGAGCTCATGGCCTGATGACGATCGAGCTCGATCTGGAGGCGGTCAGCGAGGCCTCCGGGAGGACCCGCTACGAGCGCTGGCTGGCCGTGCTCATCGGGCTGGCTGCTATCCTGGCCGTGCTGCTGGCCACGATCCATATCGACGCCGGCAAGGGGGCGGAGCGGGCGCTGTTGATGTCGGCGCGCCTGGGAGTCCGTATATTCGAAGGGACGGCCGGCAGCTCGCCTCGCTTCGGCTTCCAGATCCACGGCATGCAGCAGGCGACCTCGCTGGCCCTGAACGCGACGGCGCTGCAGATCGCCGTGCTGGGACTGCCGGAGACGGCCGATGCCCTCCAGGCAGCCGCCGAGGCGGACGTCAAGGCAGGCGATCGTCTGCTCGTCATCGCCCAGACGATGGGCAATCCGCCCTCCCCTGAGAGCGGGGTCGACCCTGCCGCGCTGAAGCTGGCCGGGTCCTCGCCGGATGACCTGTTCGCCGTGGTCGCTGAGCAGAACCGCCAGGCCGACATCGCCGACCGCTACGGCGAACGCGGCAACCGGACGCTTTACGGGCTGTCGCTGCTCGCGCTTGGCGCCGTGCTCATCGGGCTCGCCGCCATCATCGGCAAAGGCGCAGCCGGGCGAGTGATCATCACCGCCGCCACGTTGTCCGTTCTCGCCGCGGCCGCCTGGGGCCAGGCCGCGATGCTGGTCTGAGCCGAGCGACCCCGGTGCCTCAGGAGCCCCGCCTGTGGCTCTGGTCGACGGCCAGCCGGGCGACCTTGACGGCAATGCTGCCGCCCGGGACCAGCAGTCCGACGGTGTCCGCGCCAATGTCGAACAGCGCATCGCGGTTGACCATCTTGGTGACCCTGGCGGCGAGGGCCTGACCCTGACGCATCTGGCCGGTGATGGCGTCGAGCTCGACGACCCCCTTCTTGTCCTTGGGCTTCCACAGGAATTCGAACGCCCACCATGGCCGGTAGTAGAGGTCGATGTTCTGGATGGTCATCGACTCCTCCGACATCGAGTCCGCCTGGACCGGCTTCATCATCGTGGCCATCAGCTGGCGGACGACGAACGAGGCGCGCTGCTCCGGTGGGATGACGATGGTGTTGTTCGCGCCCAGGCCGGCCAGGTCGCCGACCTCCTGGTGCGGCCCGGTCACGATCGTCGCCGCGTCGCCGACCGGTGCGCCGGTGACACCGTCGGCGAACAGCTCGCCACTGAACTCGTCGCGACAATGCTCGACGGTTGACAGCACGAATGCACCGCGGCCACCGGATTGGGTGACCGGGATGTCCTGGCCGCTGACCGTGACCTCGCGGACCTCCGGCCCGCTGGCCGGGACGGTGTAGTCACGCATGCGGTCGTAGACGTAGCGCGCCTGGCAGGCAACATGCCAGAACGGCTCGAGCCGGCGCTGGCTCGCGACCAGCTCGATGTCCTCGGGCTTGGGCCGCTGCAGCAGGTTGCCCAGACCTGTTCCGAAGGCGCCGCTGCGGCGATCCATCGCCTTCTGACGGATCTCGTCGGCCGTCAGCCGCTCGTCGAGGACGAAGACGTGTTGATCCGCGAGCGCGATCTCCATGCCACTCACTCCTCCCCTGCGCACTGTCGTCCGGGACTCGACCCGCGTCCTTCGTGCATTGCCCCTCCGGGCGCCATCATCGCGCAGTCACGCAAGATGTCCACGGCCGGCGGATCGCCCGCTGCTGTCGGGCGGGCGTCGGATGCTTGACGCCGGGGGCGACGATCATCGCCGTCGGGGGTGTGTTCGGGCCGAGGGCCCCGTGAGGAGGACGCCGTTGGACTGGCTCGACATCAGCGTGCCGATCGAGCCTGGGATGCCCACCTTCGAGGGCGACCCCGAGGTTCGGCTCGACCTCGTCGCTTCGCTCGCCGCGGGCGACGTCTGCAACGTCACCCGGCTGGACCTCGGCGCCCACAGCGGGACGCACCTCGACGCGCCCAGCCACTTCCTCACCGGCGGCGCGAGCTCCGAGGCGATCCCGCTGGACGCCCTGCTCGGCCCGGTCTGGGTCGTCGACGCGACCAGCCAGCACGGTCCCATCGTCGCCTCCGACCTGGTTCGCTTCGACATCCCGGCCGGCGAATCGCGGCTGCTGTTCAAGACCTCGAACTCGGACCTCTGGCGCAGACCTGGCTTCCAGCCCGGGTTCATCGCCCTGGACGAGTCTGCGGCGACAGCCCTTGCTCGGCGGAGGCCGGCTCTCGTCGGAGTCGACTACCTTTCGGTCGCCCCGTTCGGCAACCCGGGACCCACCCATCGGGCGCTGCTCGGGGCCGGGGTTGCCATCCTCGAGGGTCTTGACCTGGGCGCGGTCGCAGCCGGTCCCTACGAGCTGCTGTGCCTGCCCATCCGCCTGGTCGGGAGCGACGGCGTTCCGGCACGCGCGCTGCTCCGACCGAGGCAGCGGGCGAGGAGCGGCTGATGGCGGGCGCCACCATGAAGGCGGTCGCGGTCCATCCCGGCAAGGCCGGATCGATGCATTTGCGCGAGGCCCAGCGGCCGCGGCTGAAGGACGTGCCCAACGGCGCCGGGGTCCTGGTCAAGGTGATCCGCGTCGGCGTCGACGGAACCGACAAGGAGATCGCCGACGCCGTCTACGGCAAGGCGCCCGACGGCGAGGACCACCTGATCGTCGGCCACGAGAGTCTGGGCCGGGTGGTCGAGGTTGGCCCGAACGTGCCGTCGTCGCTGCAGCCCGGCTCGCTGGTCGTGGCGACCGTGCGCCGGCCGGGCGGCTCGATCTACGACCTGATCGGGATGCAGGACATGACGACGGACGAGCATTACCTCGAGCGCGGCATCTACCGCATGCACGGCTACCTCGCCGAGGCATATGTCGAGGACGCTCGTTACATCCTTCCGCTGCCCGAATCGCTCGAACCCGTGGGGGTCCTGCTCGAGCCGCTGTCTGTCGTCGAGAAGGGCATCCGCCAGGCGTTCGAGATCCAGCGCCGGATGCGCGTCTGGCAGCCGGCCAGGGCAGCCGTATTCGGTGCCGGCACCGTCGGCCTCCTCGCCGCGCTCGTGCTCCGCCTGCGCGGGCTCGAGGTCACGGTCTACTCGAGGCGGCGGGCGCCATACCGCAACAGCGAGCTGCTCGGCGCGATCGGCGTCGCCTACGTCAGCTCGACCGAAACGACGGCCTCTGATCTGGCCGCCGAGCACGGTCCGTTCGACCTGATCTTCGAGGCCAGCGGCTTCAGCCCACTGGCCTTCGAGGGCGCCTCCATCCTGGCCAGGAACGGCGTCCTCATGCTGGCCAGCGTGACCGGTGGAGATCGCACGACGCAGATCCCGGCCGACCAGACCAACATGGGCTTCGTGCTCGGCAACAAGGTCATGGCCGGCACGGTCAACGCCTCGTACGACGATTTCGTCACTGGGATCGCGGACCTGCTCCGGGCCGAGGCCTTCCATCCCGGCTGGCTGTCGCGACTGCTCACCACGCCGATCGCCGGGCTCGAGCGGTACGACGAGATGCTGACCCATCTGCGCGACGACAAGGACGCCATCAAGGTCTATGTCGAGGTGGCCGTCCCCGGTTCGGCCTGAGTCCGGCCTGAGTCCGGCGCGCGGTGCAAGACACCTGCAAGCGGATTCGACCGGCCTGCGCAATCGGTGCCCGGATCGACGTGGGAGGCTGCCCCCGATGACCTCCGCGACCACGGGAAGGGAGCCATGACGGATCAGCGCCACGATCCCGGGCAGGACGACTCGACAGAACCGAAGACCGGCTGGACCCCGCCGGCGCAGCCCACGTGGCCGGGCGGCTCGGTCGGGGGCCTTGGCTACACCGGCGCCGAAGACGCCGACGAGGAAACCGAGCCGACCGAGGACGGCGTCGAAGGCCTCGGCTACACCGGTCGCGAGCCGGTCGCCGACGAAGACGAAGATCTCAACCGGCCGCTATGAGGCCCCGCCCTCGGCGGCTGAGCGGCGCGGAGAACTGCCGGGTCTCCGCCGACTATCATCGCGCCGATGAGTCCCTCCGCAGCCCGCGGCATCGCCCGCCGCGTCTGGCGGCGCGTCGAGGCCTCCCCTGCCGGTCCCCTCGCCTGGCGCGTCCGCCTCGTGCCGCGTTCCGTGCGGCGCGCCATTGGTCGGCGGCTCGGCTCTGCGGCCCTCGCCATCGGTGGCCCCGACGCGGTCGATTCGGCGGCCGCGGGCGCGGCGCGATCGTCGTGGGGCAAGCTGCCGCGGACTTACCAGGTCCGGCCCGCGCCGCGGTCGATCGACACGAACTGGCCCGAACCGCCGGCGGTCGAGGGTTCCGGCCGGATCGTCCGCTCTGTCTACGACACGGGCAAGCGGCCGCCCGTCATGGACCTGGCGATGCTCGAGTCGCTCAACGAGGAGTACCGCTCCAAACCGTTCGCCCCCGATGCGCCCGGCTACGACCAGCCGGCCCGCGAGGATCGGGCCCGCCGTCGCCTGCTCGACATCCACCATGCGATCGACCTGTCGGACAAGCGGGTGCTCGAGCTCGGCTGCGGGGCCGGTTTCGAGGTCTGGTACCTCAGCCATCACTTCGGGGCCGACGCCTGGGGCGTCGATGTCAGCGAGCGCGGTGCGTGGGCGCCGCTGGCCGACGAGCGGACCCACTTCGTGTGCGCGGACATCGCGGCGGCCAGTCCCTTCGAAGCCGACTTCTTCGATCGCGTCATCTCGTTCTCGGTGCTGGAGCACGTGGTCCACCCGTGGTCCGTGCTGCGCGAGATCCAGCGCATCCTTCGGCCGGGCGGTCTGGCCGGCATCAGCGCCAACCTCCACCGCGGCCCGCGTGCGTCGCACCTCTACCGGGAGCTGTTCCTGCCCTTCCCGCACCTGCTGTTCAGCGACGACGTCATCCGCGAATACCGGCAGAAGCACAGCGGCCGGTCGGAAGGGGCGTCGTGGGTCAACCGGCTGACGTGGGCCCAGTACGAGGACTACTTCCGCGAGCTGGGCTTCGTCATCCACTCGCTCCGGTTCTCGGAGGCGCCCCTCGACGAGAGCCTGTACGAACGGTTCGGCGACATCCTGGGGCGATATCCGAAATGGGACCTGACCAAGGACTTCTTCCACGTCGTGGTGGAGAAGCCGAAGGTGGCGCGCTCCTAGCCGGCCCTGGCGGGCCCGTCGCCGAGACCTAGGGGCTGGGCCCGAACAGCAGCGTCAGCCAGGATTCCAGCGGCGTCGTCCTATCTGGTTCGGCGCCCAGCCGAACGGCGGCCGAGCCGGGGGCGTCCGGCCCCAGCGATGGCGCGCCAGCCGCCAGGGCGAAGGGGACGTCACGCCGGCCGCCCAGCCCGTAGGCCCGGGCCTGCTGGTCGATCCAGGCCGGGGTCTGGATCATCTGGTACTCGCGCTGCAAGGCCGAGACCTGTCCCGCCAACCCCGTGTTCGAGGCTTCGAGGCCTTCCAGCCTGGCGGTCGCATCGGACGCCTCGCCGACCTGGCGGGCGAAGGCCACCACGATCCATGCCGTGACCAGGCCGGCCGCAAGGAACGCCAACCGCCGCCTCGACAGGCCCGCAATCGGGAGCGACGAGAGGCTCGGCAGGAGGCTGAGCTCGTCCCCGTCCCGGTAGCCGTCGGCCGGCTCGCCCTTCTCGGGCGGGGCGGCAGGGGTATCCGGCGACCGCTCTCGCATCGTTCGCGCAGGGTAGCTGCGCGCAGCTGACGTGTCAAACCGGCCGGGGTCGCGACAGCCAACCTGTCACACGCGCCCGGAATCCTCCTGCTAGACTCGCGCCGTTTAGTACATCTGTTCCAAATCGGAGTGGCGATGAGGACGTACGCGCCCGCCGGGACCCGGGCTGTGCTGGATGACCTGCTGGCGGACCCGTCGCTGGCGAGGGGCGTCCTTCATCACGAGATCGTGCCCCCGCGCGACGCGCGCTACGCCCCCTTCCCCGACTGGCTCGATCCGCGCATCCGGGCCGGGCTGGCCAGCCGCGGCATCGACGCGCTCTACACCCACCAGGCCGCTGCGATCGAGGCCGTCCGGGCCGGCCAGGACGTCGTCGTCGTGACCCCAACCGCGTCGGGCAAGACGCTGTGCTACACGATCCCGGTCCTGCAGGCGCTGGCAGACGATCCTGCGGCTCGCGCCCTGTTCCTCTTCCCGACCAAGGCCCTCGGCCAGGACCAGGTGGCCGCGTTCGCGGAACTGTCGCGAGCGTCAGGACTGGAGGTCGCCGCCGCGACCTACGACGGTGACACCCCGGCGCCGATTCGCTCGGCTGTCCGCAAGGCGGGCCAGGTCGTCGTCACGAACCCGGACATGCTGAACTCCGCGATCCTGCCCCACCACACCAAGTGGTTCCAGCTGTTCGAGCAGCTGCGGGTCATCGTCATCGACGAGCTGCACACCTACCGCGGCGTCTTTGGCAGCCATGTGGCCAACGTCCTGCGCCGTCTCCTGCGCCTGTGTGCCTACTACGGTTCGAGCCCGGTGATCGTGTGCTGCTCGGCGACCATCGGCAACCCGGCGGAGCTGGCCCGAATCCTGACCGGCCGTCCGGCGACCCTCGTCGACGAGCCCGGCGCACCATCCGGCGAGCGTCACGTCCTGCTGGTCGATCCGCCCGTCCTCGACGCCGCGACCGGAGCTCGCGGTTCAGCCCTGACGCTCGCCAATCGATGGGCCCTCCCGTTCCTCCGGGCCGGCCGCCAGACGATCGTATTTGGTCGCTCACGGGTCGCCGTGGAGATCCTGCTGACCGGCCTCCGGGAAGCCCTGCGCGAGGGATTCGGGCCGCGCTCCCGGATTCGCGGCTATCGCGGTGGTTACCTGCCGACAGAACGTCGATCGATCGAGCACGGGCTGCGCGACGGCGAGGTCCTTGGGGTGGTCGCCACGAACGCGCTCGAGCTCGGGGTCGACATCGGCCGCCTCGACGTGTCGATCCTGGCCGGCTACCCCGGCTCCGTCGCTGCGACGTGGCAACAGTTCGGCCGGGCAGGGCGGCGGAGCGGGATGAGCGTCGCAGTCCTGGTGGCCAGCGCATCGCCGGTCGATCAGTACGTCATCCACCATCCGGAGTTCGTGCTCGGTGGTGAGCCGGAGGAGGCACGAGCGGATCCCGACAACCTGCACGTCCTGCTGGCCCATCTCCGGGCCGCGACGTTCGAGTTGCCATTCGAGCCAGGCGAGGTCTTCGGACCGGCGCCGGCGGACGACCTGCTCGCCTTCCTCGCCGAGGAGGGCCACGTCCGGCAGGCGGGCGACGGCCACTGGTACTGGTCGAGCGAGAACTTCCCGGCGTCGGAGATCTCGCTGCGCACCGCGGCTCCGGAGAACGTCGTGATCATCGACACGACGCCAGACCGGCCACGCGTGCTCGGCGAGGTGGACCTCTTCTCCGCCCAGGTGCTGGTCCACCAGCACGCGATCTATATCCACGAATCGGTCCAGTTCCACGTTGACAGGCTCGACTGGGGCGAGCGCAAGGCGTACGTCCATCGCGTCGATGTCGACCACTACACGTATGCCAACCGGGCGGTGACGCTCAAGCCGCTCGAGATCTTCGCCGAGGCAGCGGCGACCAGCGGGCGGCGGATCCACGGCGAGGTCATGGTCGCCAGCCTGGTGACCCTGTACAAGAAGCTGAAGTTCGGCACGGACGAGAACGTCGGCTTTGGCCCCGTCGACCTGCCGGAGCTCGAGCTCCAGACGACGGCCTACTGGCTGACCGCGGCGGACCTGCCCAGCCGGTGGCGGCGGAACGAGCTGGACATCGCGTTGCTCGGCGTGGGGCGGGCGATCCAGGCGATCGCCAGCGTCCTGCTGATGGTCGACCCGCGCGACCTCGGGCTCGTTACACAGGTCCGTTCCCCGCACAGCGAGGAACCCACGATCTATCTGTACGAATCCGTGCCCGGTGGCGTCGGGCTGTCCCAGCGGCTGTGGGACAGGCACGCCGAGCTCCTCGCCGGGGCGGCAGAGCTCATCGCCGGTTGCGGCTGCGAGGGTGGCTGCCCGGCCTGCACCGGACCACGGCTGGAGCCGGAGATCGATGCTCGTGCGCTCGCCCTGCGCCTGCTGGCGGAGCTTGGCGCGACGGTCGGCGCCTCGGTCGGCGTGACGAGCGGCGCCGCCTGAGGTGAGTGGCGGTGCCACCCTCGAGCGCCGCCTGGCGAACTTCCGGTCCGCGGTTCGGAGCGCGGAGACGGGTCCCCGCGACGGATCGATCGCTCCGCCGCCAAAGGTTCGCCCCGCTGCCCTGGCCGAGCGCCTGGCGGGGGCCCTGGAAGGCGAGGTCGTCCATGGCCGGGGTGGGACGTTCGTGCGGGTCGAGTGGCCGTCCCTGTCAGTGCCGGTCGATCGGGCCCGCTTGGCAGGTCTGCCGGGACAGCCGCCGCGACATGTGCCGCTGGTGTGCCTCGACACGGAGACAACCGGCCTCGGGACGGCGGCCGGCACGTACGCCTTTCTCGTCGGGCTGGGTTGGTGGGACGGCGACCGGTTCCGGACGGTCCAGCTCCTGCTGCCCGACCAGCCGGACGAGCCGGCGCTGCTGGCGGAGATCGCCGCCCGCATCCCCGCGGCCGGCTGGCTCGTGACCTACAACGGGCGAGGCTTTGACTGGCCGCTGCTTGTCACGCGCTACCGCATGGCACGCAGCGCAGCTCCGTCCCATGCCGGCCATCTCGACCTGCTGCCGCTGGTCCGGCGTCTGTTTCGCCACCGGATGACCGATGCTCGCCTGCGGACGGCGGAGGAGACGCTGCTCGGGGTTCGCCGCCACGACGACGTCGACGGCTGGGAGATCCCGGGCCGCTACCTCGACTTCCTGCGCGGTGGGTCGGCCGGCCCGCTGATCGACGTCGCCCACCACAACGCCGAGGACGTCCGATCGCTGGCCCGCCTGGTGGCCCACGTCGACACACAGCTCGGCGATCCCGACGCCCGTCGCGCCGCGCATCCGGGCGACCTCGCCGGACTGGCCTCGGCGTTCGGGCGAGAGCGCCGCGATATGGAGGCCCTGGACTGCCTCGACGCCGCGCTGCAGGGGCCACCCGTCCGGACCCGCCGCCTCTCGTGGACGATGCTGTTGACGACGCGCGCGGACGAAGTCCCGTCCGCCTCGCCACGGGCGGCCGAGGGAGAGCCGCTGCCCGAAACCGACCGCCTCGGGCGCGAGCGGTTGCTGGCCGACCGGGCGAGGTTGCTCCGACGCGTCGGGCGCCACCAGGATGCCTTCGAGGCGTGGCGCGACCTCGCCTTCGGCGGCGGGCCACTGGCGATCGCCGCATGGATCGAGGTGGCCAAGAGCCTCGAGCACCGCCGTCGCGATCCGACCGGCGCTCTCGCGGCTACGCGGTCCGCGCAGTCGCTGCTCGATCGCGCGCGATTCGTCGGCCGACCGATGTCACGGCTGGAGAGTGAGCTGGCGGTCCGCGCCAATCGCCTGGGACGCCGCATCGGAACCGCTCGACGACCGGCGGGGGCGGCCGCCGCTCAGCGCGAGACGAACGGCACCCTCGGGTCGCCCTGCATGCTGGACCAGGTTTCGCGGACGCCGGCGAGGTCAGGGTCGAACGAGCAGGCCATCGTCCGCCGGTCCCCGGCCAGCGCATTGAGGTAATAGGCGTCGTCGCCGTGGGTCGCCACGAACGGGTGGTAGCCGTCGGTGACGAGGACCACATCCCCGTGGCGGACCGCGAACACCGCGTCGCGCGGCCCGGAAGCCTCGGCCGCCGGCGTGCCGGGGCGGCGGTAGACGCGCTGCACGCCCCATGCCTCCGGCCGCCGGAATCGGTAGCTGTAGACCTCCTCCAGAACTGCCTCCGCCTGCCCCTCGTCGACGTCGTGCTTGTGTGGCGGCCAGCTCGACCAGTTGCCGGACGGTGTGAGCACCTCGACGAGCAGCAGGCGGTCGGCCGGGAACTCGGGCTTGATGATGTGATTGATCTGGCGCGTCGCGCTGCCGGCGCCACGAATCTCGACCGCGACGTCGCCCGGACCGATCAGTACCGGCTCCGTCGCCGCGTCGCCGCGGCCGGATGCAGGCGCCCGGGCAATCGCGATGTCCGTGTCGCGGAAGGCGCGCACCGTTGCGCTCGTCGCCGTCGGCAGGTAGAGCGCCGAAGGAAGACCGTCGAAGGGCGACGACCGGCCGCGCAGGGTCCCCAGCCCGTCGACGGCGAGGTCGCTGCCGGCGAGGAGAACGATGGCCGTCTCGGCGACGTCCGAGCCGAACGCGATTGACGTTCCGCCCGCCAGCCGACGCACTTCGAACGACAGGTAGCGCCAGCCGGCGCGGGCCGGGTCGACCGAAACCGTCACGCCGTCCGGCCCGGGCCGGAGCCGCAGCTCGTCGGGCGCGAGGTGGTTCGGTGGAGCCGCGCGGATGACGCCGGCTTCGGTCGGGCTCACACCGGGTTCGGTCTCGCTCGGGGGGCGCGCCGTCTCGCTCGGGGGGCTCGCCGTCTCGCTCGGGGGGCTCGCCGTCTCGCTCACATACGCTTCCGTCTCGCTTTCAGGCCGGGCAACGATTTTCATTGTCTCGCTCAGACCGCCTTGACGTCCGGGTTGGGCAGCATGGCGTCCGACACTGCATGCAACAGCTCGTGATAGCTGGCGATGAAGGCGCGCAGGGTTCGGACGGTAGGCCCGAAGGTATCGAACTCGTCAATGGCCAGCCCGTCCGGCTCGTAGGCGCGGACGAAGTCCGGGAAGCGATGGCAGAGCTCGGCCAGGAGTGCCGGCTCTACCGGGTCGTCGATCCGCGGCCGGACCTCGATGTCCGACGCGTTGAACCGCTTCTGCCAGCTGGCGGGCATGGTGATGCCGACGTCGCCACCCATGAGCTCGCTCCAGTGGTAGTGGTGGCGGATGGCAGCACCCAGGAGCCGGGCGCGGAACCCCCGCTGCTTGAAGATCGCATAGGCCCGCTTGAAAACCGCCACGCCGGACCATGGCAGAGCGGCCGGGTCGGCGACGACGCCGTCGCGCTCGGTCATGACTCGCAGCCAGTCCTCGAGGCGGCCCATCATCAGCGTGATGACCGGGCCCATGGTGTCGGTTGGATGGCCCTCCGCTTCACGCTGCTGGAGCCCGCGCTCGACGGCCTCCGCTGCCGCCACCGCCTGCGCCACGCTGAAGCTGACCGTGGCGTTGATGCTCACGCCCCGCCGGCTGGCCTCCTGCATGGCAGCGATGCCCGCCCTGGTGGCCGGGAATTTCACGATGATGTTCGGGGCGAGCGAGTCGAAACCGACGCCCTGGGCCACCATCCGCTCCGTGTTCCGAAACAGGGTCGGGTCCGTTTGCACGGACAGGCGACCCTTGCGGCCGTGCTCGCGACGGAAGATGGGCTCGAGCAGCTTCGCGCCGCGGATCGACATCTCCGCCACGACCGCCCAGGCGAGATCGACCTCGGTCCATGCGGGGTTGGCCGCGGCGAGCTCCCGAACGCGCCCGCTCCAGTGGCCGGGGTCCTTTTTCCAGACGTCGTGGACGATGGTCGGATTGGCCGTCGCGCCGGTCGCTCCGTTGGCGATGGCGTACTCGAGCTCGTCCACCGCGCACGAGTCGTTCCAGATGTCCGTGCCGGTTTCGGCGACCGTACGGGCCAGCGGGCTGGGGGTCGACCCGTGGGTCCGAGTGGTGCTGGTCATGGGGGTCGTCGTGGTCATCGTGGGCTCCGCCTGCTGTGCCCGGATCCGTCGTTGACAGCGGACCTTCGCATGCTACGCTGCCCGCTCGCGACGTAATCGATTACATCGTAGTCCACGAGGGATGCGATGAGAGAATCCGCGATCCCCCGCGAGGCCGGGCGTTGACGGCTTCCGAGGGGGCGCCTCAGCGGCTGTCGGGCGCCGCGATCGTGGTCGAGTCGCTGATCCGGCATGGGGTCCCCTACGCGGTGGGCATTCCGGGCCACGGATCATGGGCGCTCACCGACTCGCTGCTGGACCGGCCGGGGGTGCGGATCATCCAGGTCATGCACGAGCAGTCGGCCGTCCATCTCGCCGACGGCTACTACCGTGCCACCGGTCGTCCGCTGCTGGCCTTCACCAGCATCGGGCCCGGGGCCACGAACACGGTCGTCGGGATGGCCACTGCCTATGTCGATTCGACGGCGGTGATGCTCATGACCGGCTCCGCCCATACCTATATGCGCGGCCACGGCCTGCTCCAGGAGCTGGAGCGCCGGCACGCCGCTGACAACCCTCGCATTTTCGAGCCCGTGGTCAAGGAGTGGTGGCAGCCGTCGCGGGTCGACGAGCTGCCGTTTATGATGCATCGCGCCTGGAACCAGATGCTGTCCGGACGGCCGGGGCCGGTGCTGCTCGACCTGCCGATGGACGTCCAGG
>JALZAF010000264.1 GCA_030948505.1 Chloroflexota bacterium | reverse complement strand
GTCGAACTCGCCTCGCGCGAAATGGAGTCTGGCGCGAGGCGGCATGGCCTCCCATCGATCACCACCCTCAGCCAGCAGCCGATCGGCTTCCTCGAGCCGTCCTTGGCGGATCCGCAGATCGGCGAGCGCGCCGCGAGCCATGACCCGGTGGAAGTAGAAGCCGGCCCGACCGGCGGTGAGGCTCAGTGCCAAGGCGGTCTCGCCCTCGCCCCATCGGCCGAGTTCGCAGAGGAGGCTGCCGTACGCGCCCTGGCAGTGCACAAAGAGGATCGGGCTCTCCCCGTCGGACCGTGCCACTCCGGCCTGCTCGAGTGCGCGCAGCCACGCCTCGGCACGTGCCAGGTCGCCAGCACGCTCACACGCGGTGAGCGTGCAACATCCCACCTGCCCGGCGGCGAACGGCTGGACCTCCCCGGTGCTGACGATCGCCATCGCCTCGTCGATGAGTTCCATCCCGTCCTCGGTCCGGCCCATCGACACGAGCGCCAGCCCCTGGTCGGCGAGGGCCTTGCACTCGAGGTCGATGTCGTCGAAGCGGCGAGCCAGTTCCACCGCCGCGGCGGCCTTCTCCGCTAATGCGCTGACGTCCGGAACCGAGCAGCCAACAAGCCCCAGCTCGACCCAGCCGCGTTCCACGCAGTCGCCTTCCTCGGCGAGCATCGTGCGACCCCTGGCGAACCAACCGCGAGCCGCGGGTTGGTTATCGAAACCTTCGAAATGGATGCGACCCACGGCGGCCGCGGCCAACGCGGCCCTGCGGCGGAGTCCGCGGCGACGGAAATCGCGGTACGCGATCTCACCCTGGACCCGGGCGGCATCAAAGTCGTGGGCCATGTAGTCCAGATACGCGAGCTGGAGCCGGAGCTCTGGGTCGGCCTCCGTCTCGAGCAGGTTCAGCAGACGCTGACGCCGTTGACGAAGCTCCGACGTGCTCAACGACGCACGCAGCCCAGCCGAGGCCTCCGGAAGGAATCCCATCAATGCTGACCCCTCTATGCGCTGGGTTCCAGTGCAAGCGTACGCCGGGCGCCCGATCTGGCTGGTCCCTGTGGAATCGAGGGGGTCAAGTAGGGGACTCCCCGATGCGGAGGGCATCTGTCGCCCCGCACACTGCCGACCGAGCCCACGGCTCTCTGGCTGGTAGCAGAGGACTCCAATGCGTGGAACGGTAACAACTCCAAGAGTGGCGACGATCAACGCGACTGATCGGGTCGGCGCTGATTCGGGAGCCGGCCGAGTCGAGACGCGAGCGTGGGCCGCGCTCGTGGTGCTTTGCCTGGGAGCATTCCTGGTCGTTCTCGACACGACGATCGTCAACATCGCCGTTCCAAGCATCATGTCGGGCCTGCAGTCGGGGCTTGACCAGGTGCTCTGGGTCCTCAACGGCTACATGCTCGTCTACGCGGCACTGCTCATCACCGGCGGTCGTCTCGGCGACTTCTACGGGCCGCGCCGGCTGCTCATCCTGGGAATCATGATCTTCGTGGCGGGATCTCTTGCCTGCGCCGTCTCTCAGTCAGTCGCTCAGCTGATCGCGGCGCGGGTCGTGCAGGGCGTGGGCGGGGCGCTGCTAACGCCTCAGACCCTGGCGTTCATCCCGATGATCTTCCCGGAGGGGCGGCGCGGCGCCGCGATCGGGATCTGGTCAGGCTCGGCGGGACTGGCGGCGGCCATCGGGCCCAGCCTTGGCGGCTTCCTCGTAACCAGCGTCGGTTGGCGGTCCATCTTCCTGGTCAACGTGCCCGTCGGAGTGTTGACCCTGGTGGGAGCGTTGTGGCTCCTTCCGGACCACATCTCGGGCCACCGGCATCGCCTCGATCTGGGCGGGATCGGCCTCGCCAGCGCGGGCCTGTTCGCGATCGTCTTCGGCGTCGTGGAGGGCGAGCGCTTTGCGTGGGGCACGATCTTCGGACCCGTCACCATTCCGGCGATTCTGCTGACGGGCGTTGCCTTCCTCGTTGCGTTCGTGGTCTGGGAGACGAGGCAGCCGGAACCGTTGATGCCGCTGGCGCTGTTTGCCAGCCGCAACTTCGCAATCGCGGCTTCGGTCATCGCCGTGTTCCAGTTCGTCATGCTGACCTTCATCGTGGTGATGGCTCTCTACCTCCAGTCGGTGCTCCGCATGACCCCGCTTGATGCCGGCTTGGCGCTGGTACCCATGCCGCTCACGGTGATGCTCGTGGGTCCTGTTGCGGGGCGCCTGGCCGACCGGGTGGATCCAAGGTTCGTCCTGATGGTCGGGCTGCTGGTCGCCGCTGGAGGGTTGGGACTGGCGGCGGTTGTCGCGTCCCCGACCGCGACCGGTGCGAGCTTCGTCCTGCCACTGGTGGTAATGGGAGCTGGCCTCGGCGTCGGCTTTGCTCTGGTCATGACGATGGGGATGCGTGGCGCCGGCCGCCTGGCTGGTGCCGCCGCCGGCGTGCTCAATACGTGCCGCCAGGTCGGCGGCGTTATGGGAGCAGCAGCGGCCGTCGCGGTGCTTCAGAATCGCCTCGCGGCGAGCCTCCCCGGTGGGACGCCCGGCGTGAGCGCAACGGCCTCCGCCAGTGGCTTCGTCGGCGCGCTGCAGTGGACGCTGGCGGCGCCGATCGCGCTCCTGGTCGTCGCGGCACTTAGCTGTCTCTGGATCAAGGGGCGCAGCACTGGCGCCACCATTCGGCATCCCGCGCGGGAGGCGTGACCGGCGTGGACGGACCGCGGGCGTCGATCGCCGACGCACTCGAGCACCAGGACGTGATCTGGCTTAGCTCGACCTGCCCCGATGGCCGCCCCCACGTCATGCCCATCTGGTTCGTGTGGGACGGCGACGCAATCACGGTCTTCAGCAAGCCGCACGCGCAAAAGGTTCAGAATGTCCGCTTCGACCATCGGGTCATGGTGGCCGTCGGCGAGCCGGGACCAGACTTCGATGTCGAACTGGTCGAGGCGATCGCCGACCTCTTGCCGATGCAGGCGCCGTGCCTCCTCCCGGACACCTTCGTCCGCAAGTACGGCCGCCGGCTGGTGGATGACGGGGTCACCTGTGAGCGGTACGCGGAGGTTTACGCTCAGACGATCCGGATCCGCCCAGTCCGCTGGCTCGGTTGGGGCGGCCGCGGATGGGTCGATCGGCCGCCCCCAACGTCGGGCTCGGCCACGCAGACCGCGTCAACCTGCTCAGATGTCAGGTTCCGGGAGGCCGTCCCGCACACCTGGGCTTCGGATTCCCGCTCGCTGACCGGCTGACGCCCGTCGGTCGGCCGGGCCAGAAAAGGTCGCGCCGCGGCCACCACGCTCCAACTCTCCGCTGGCGCCGGACTGCCCAACAGGTAGCCCTGACCGAGTGTGACACCGAGCCCGACCACCGTGGCCCGTTCGGCAGCGGCCTCGATGGTCTCCGCGCCGGACACGAGCAGGGCTGACACGAGGGCGAGGGCGATCGCGATCACGAACAGCGCCGCTCTGACCCGCCGCATGGAGCTCCTTTGCGAGAACGCCGAGCGGCGGCAGCGTGCCCCGGTGGCCGGACGATAGCAGACCCTGACATGGCCCACGAGATGCCCGGTTCAGGTCAGCGGAGTCGCAATCCGGAGCCGTTCGCGTGGGGGTCGGAAACCCAGATTCGCACTCGTACCGCCCGGTACGATCGGCCGATGTGGTCCCTCCTCTACCTCGTCGTCCGGGCCCTCGTCCGTCTCCTCGCCAGCGGTGGGCCTGGTCGAGCCGACCGATCCAGGGACCTCGAGCTCCTCGTTCTCCGCCATCAGCTCCGGGTGCTGCAGCGGACGGCGGGCCCAGCCAGGCTCCGGGCCATCGACCGGGTCCTCCTCGCGGCGGCCAGTCAGGTCATCCCGCGTGACCGCTGGGTCGCCTTTCTCGTCACCCCGGCGACCCTCCTCCGGTGGCATCGCGAGCTCGTGAGGAGGAAGTGGACCTACCGCAGGACCGGTCGCCCCGGCCGGCCACCGATCGATGCCGCGACCCGCGAGCTCATCCTCCGTCTCGCCCGGGAGAACCCCCGATGGGGTTGCGTGCGGATAGAAGGCGAGCTTCGCAAGCTCGGGATCCGCGTGGCAGCGACGA
>JALZAF010000253.1 GCA_030948505.1 Chloroflexota bacterium | reverse complement strand
GCCGGGGACAGCGCCGCGGACGCCGCCGCGGACGCCGCCGAGATCGCCGCCGCCGGGTCCGGGCTGGGCAGCAGGTCGGGTAGTGCCTCGAGCAGGGCCGGCACCGCCTCCAGCAGATCGGGCAGTGGTTCCAGCAAGTCGAGCGGCGCGACGGGGACCGGTGCGTCGCGACCCGGAACCACCTGGCCCGAGGCGCCCGACAGTCCCTCGACCAAAGCGAGCTTGCCGTACTTGAGCATCAGCGCTCGGAAGTCGCGGGCGTAGAACAGCTTGATCCGAACGTCCGGGTAGAGCTCGCGCAGCCGGCGCAGCTTGCGGTTTTTCTTGCGGACGAGCCGCTGCCGTAGCGTGGTCATCTCCAGGTAGATGCCTAGATCGGGCAGGTAGAAATCAGGGGCGAAGCTCTCGACCACCCCGCCGTCAAGGTTCCACAGGATCGGGAAGGTATCGGGCTCGTATTCCCAGCGAACGGCGTAGAAGTCGAGGATCCTCGCCATCTCCGCCTCGCTGGCGTGGGCGAACGGGATCGGTGGCGGAACGGACGAGGTCGCCAGGGCCTCCGTCATGCCGCGCCCGTCCGGCGCTCCGGTGCGTCCGGAGCGGGCGGACTCAGAAGCTCCCGCAGGTCGCCGCCCCACGCGGCGAGGAATTCGTGCATGGCGAGGACGTCGTTGACATCGACGGGCGGCCGCCTGGGCCGGGTGTCCGATCCCTCGGCCAGCCCGGCCGGATCGGCTGCGGCAAGGATGGCGAGGCTGACGCTGCCGCACGACGGGCAATGCAGCTCCACGAAGGCGAGGTCCTCGCGCTCAGCCAGGCGGCGGATTCCGCGCCCGGGGACGGGCTGGCCGCACGCGGCGCAGTCGGCGCCGTCCATGTGCTCGTCCCGATGGTCGCTGGGGTCCATCGGCGCCAGTCTACCGGGTCTCCGGTTCTTCCGACGACCGCCCTATTGGCTGGTGCGCCCGGCTCGATCGGTTTGCGATGCCATACCCCCGGGGGGTATCATCGGGGGCGTCGATACCTGAGGAGAGCAGCCGGCGATGAGCACACCCAGCGGGCGGAAGGCCATTGATCCCAGCCACTTCCGGCACGCCTATTCCAAGGACAAGGCTCAACTCATCCGGCGCCTCAGCCGAATGGAGGGCCAGGTCCGCGGGATCGCCCGGATGATCGAGCGGGAGGAGTACTGCGTCGACATCCTGCAGCAGACCTCCGCCCTCCGAGCCGCCGTCGACGCCCTCTCGATCATGCTGCTCGAGGATCACGTCCAGGGCTGCGTGCGCACGGCAGCCGAACGCGGCCAGGCCGACCAGTACGTCGCCGAAGTCATCGACGTCGTCCGCCGCACGCTGGGCCGGCCGGTCCGCGCGGGCACTCGCTCCAGCTGACCTTCCCAGTCCCGGGCCGGTACTTCCGGGTCCGCGGGCCGACGCCGGTCGGGGGATTTCCCGGGAGCACCGCTCGGCCGACGATCACCTCGAGCGCGAGCGTGCGTCGTTCGTGCGTGTCGGGGGCCATCACAGCCTGGGGAGGCCATGACCGAAGCCCAGCCCGGCCGGCCGACCGTCGAGCCTCCGGTCGTAGGGGCACCGCCGCCGTTCGTGGACCGGCGGGTGAACTACCGGCGAGCGGCCGACCAGGTCGCTCACCGGGAGACCGTGCTGCTCGCCCGCGCCCTTGACGTCCTGGCCGCGGATGTGAACGCCGAGACGCGTCTGGCCGGCTTGCTCGAGCTGCTGGCAAAGACCGTAGGGGCCCGCCGAGCGGCCGTCCTGGCCGACGGCCACGGACGCCGGGTCGCCGTCTTCCAGTCTCCCGGCGAAGATTCCGGCGAGGCCGAGGCGCTCGCCGCGTGGCTCGATGCCTGGGCCCCTCGCGCGCGTGCCGCACGTGCCGCGTCCGGCCGAGCGCCCGTCGCGATCGTGCTGGCGGCCGGCCGTGAGAGCGAGCGCGACGCCACCGCCCGGGCCCTCGCCGGCGGCAACCATCACTATGCCTGCCTGCCGATCCCGTCGGCCGGCACGGTCGCCCTCGGCTTCGACTTCTCCGACGAGTCCGGGCCGATCGAGCTGGACGAGCGCCTGCCGCCGCAGATGGCTCGCCACGCCGCGGTGGCGCTGGCGCTCGTGACCGACCAGATCGCCACCGAGCGCGAGCTCTCCGGCCTGCGCGGACGGGACACCGAGCGGGCCCGCTTCGTGTCGACCGTCGCCCACGAGCTGCGCACCCCGCTGACCGGCCTGTCGGGCTACCTCGAGCTCATTCTGGGCGGGCGGGTCGAGGACCAGGCCGACCAAGTGGACTTCCTGGAGCGCAGCCGCCAGATCGTCGATACCATGACCCAGCTCGTCGGCGACCTGCTGGAGCTGTCACGCCTAGAGTCGGGCACTCTCCGCCTGGAGATCGGCGCCTTCTCGATTGCCGAGATCGGCGCGCGCGTCGTCGACAGCCTCACCCCGATCGCGATGGCCCGCGGCGTCGATCTGCGGACCTCGCTTCCGCCGCGCCTCAAGGCAGCGACCGGCGACCGTCGCCGGGTCGAGCAGATCCTGACCAACCTCGTCGGGAACGCCCTCAAGTTCGCGCCGGTCGGCTCGTCGGTGGAGGTGGCCGCCTGGTTCGACGGGTCGGTCGCGATGGTGACGGTCCGCGACGAGGGAGTCGGCATCGCACCCGACGACCGGGGCCGCATCTTCGAGCGCTTCTACCGCATCCCCGGCCATGAGCGCATCACCGGCACCGGGCTGGGCCTCCCCATCGCTCGCGACCTCGCCCGGGCCATGGCCGGCGACCTCGACGTCGCGTCGGTGCCGGGGTCCGGCTCCAGCTTCGTGCTCGTGCTGCCGGGTCCCGCGGGCGCCGAGCCCAACGCCGTCGCCTCCGGCACGAGCCGGGCGGTCGCCGAGGAGGAGGTGCGGCTCGAGGAGCGGGCCGTCCTGCGCGCCATCGCGGCCGCCCCGGGCACGTCCGGCGGTCCCTCGCGGCCGAGTGGTGGCGGGCGGACCGGGCGCGCAACCGGCGCACGCCCGACCCTCGTTCGCGGCCACGCATCCCCACTTGCGCCCAACAATGACGATGGCGGTCCCTCGCGCGCCACCCGAACCCGGCTCCGCTCCATCGACGGACTGGCCGGCCGGACCCAGGACCGCAGCCCGGCCTGATCGCGCCTTCCTCCGGCGCCACGTTATCCACAACTTCGCTGTTCGGGCGTGGATTCGTGGATAACCGCGTTGACACGGGGGGCGACCAGTCCTACCTTCCGGCATCCGCACCGGGGGCCCTTGGGAGGAAGGTAACCTGGCCCGTGAGGGGCGTGGGGAGACCCCGCCGTGAACCGACCGGACGAGGTAAGACCTGACCGGCCCGCTGTGCGAAATACGACGACGCCGGGAGCGGGTCTCACCGACGGCAGCCGGCACATCCACAGGAGGGGTGCCTGAGCCGCCGGCGAGAGTCGCTCCCGACGCGTGTCGAGGGCCTGCCCGCGCTGCCGCCCGAGTACCACGCAGCGGTAGCGGAAGGCCTGACCTCCCTCGGCCTCGCGCTTGACGCCACGGCGCTCGCGGCGATCGAGGGCCACGTCCGGCTGCTGCTCGCGTGGACCGAAGCCATCAACCTGACCGCCATCCGGGAACCGGTCTCCGTGGCCCGGTTGCACGTGATCGACAGCCTTTCGGCGCTGCCGATCCTCCGGCGGCTGGACGCCGACGGGCTCCTCGACCTGGGCAGTGGGGGCGGCTTCCCCGGCATCCCGCTGGCCGCGGCCCTGCCCTCATGGCACGGGCTGCTCGTCGATTCGACCGGCAAGAAGGCTGCCTTCCTCGTCACGGCCGTTCGCGCAGTCGGGCTTCGCGAGCGAGTCGCGGTCGCGCCGGTCCGGGCGGAGGCGCTAGCGCTTGACAAGCGCCACCGGGGGCGCTGGCCGGTCGTCACGGCCCGCGCCGTCGGGAGCCTCGCGGAGCTGATCGAGCTCGCGTTCCCGCTGCTGTCGGCTTACGGCAGGCTGGTGGCCTGGAAGCGTGGCCCGCTGGAGGCGGAGCTGGCTTCGGCGGGCCGTGCGCTGGACGCCATCGGGGGTGGCCAGATCGAGGTCGTCGACACGTCCACTGCCGGACTCGCCGGCCATCGCCTCGCGATCGTCACGAAAGGCGGCCCCACTCCAGCCGGCTATCCCCGCGACCCCGCGGACCGGCGCCGGCGGCCATGGTGAACGCCCCCTGCTAGGCTGACCAGCGATGCGGATCGCGGTGTTGTCGGACATCCATGCCAACCTCATCGCGCTCGACGCCGTACTGGCCTCGATCGGCTCCGTGGATGCCGTGTGGCACCTCGGCGACGTGGTTGGTTACGGCCCCGAACCCGACGGGGTGGTCGAGCGACTGACCGCCGTCGGCGCGACCGGCGTACGCGGCAACCACGATGCCGCGGCCTGTGGCGGACCGCAGATCGAATACTTCAACCCGGACGCGCGGGCGGCCATGGAGTGGACGCGGGCCACGATCGGCGAGACGACTCGCAACTGGCTGAGCCGGCTTCCCGAACGGCACGTCGAGGGCGACTTCAGCCTCGTCCACGGCAGCCCGCGCGACCCGATGTGGGAGTACATCACCTCGATGCCGGTGGCGAAGGCCAACATGGCCGTCCTCGGCAGGCCCTACGGATTGTTCGGTCACACCCATGTGCCCGTCGATATCCGCGAGGGCGACCGGCGCATCGAGCCGATCAGCCCGGGAAGCGGCTCTGAATCGACCCTCGACGAACGGCCCTCGTTGCTCAACCCTGGCAGCGTCGGCCAGCCGCGCGACGGCGACCCGAGGGCCAGCTACATGATCCTGGACACGGCAGCCTCCGGCTGCTCGTGGCACCGCGTGGCGTACGACATCGCCGCGGTCCAGGCGGCCATGGAATCGGCCGGCTTGCCGCCGCGACTGGTGGCTCGCCTGACATACGGCATCTGACTGGATCTTTCGGCCACCCTTCCGCGGAACCGCTGCTGACAGCGGGCCGCTTCGCTAGGCTTCGGCGGTGATCGGAGGCAGGCGGCCGCTGCACGGCCGCAAGATGGGCGACCGGCGCGTTCGTGTCGCGCGGCCTCACTCACCGTATTTCCGCTACAGCGGGCCGGGACAGCTGGTCGCGAGGCAGGCGGCCAGCATGCCGACCAGCAGGACCGGCCGGCTCCTTTTCCGCATCAAGTCGCTCGTCTTCGGGCGGCCCCTGGCCAGTGAGGAGGAGATCGGCGAGCGGCTGTCGAAGAAGAAGGCCCTTGCGATCTTCAGCTCGGATGCCATCAGCTCCTCGGCCTATGCCACCGAGGAGATTCTTCGCGTCCTCATCGTCGCCGGCAGCGCGGCCTTCCTCCTGTCAGTACCGGTGGCGATCGCGATCGTCGTCCTGCTTGCGGTCGTGTCGCTGTCCTATCGCCAGGTCGCCCTTGCCTACCCCAGAGGTGGCGGCGCGTACGTCGTCGCCCGCGAGAACCTCGCCCCGATCTTCGGCCTCGTTGCGGCCGCTGCGCTGCTGATCGACTATGTGATGACCGTCGCCGTGTCGACCTCGTCGGCCCTGCAGCAGGTCGTCTCGATGGCCCCGGAGGTTCACCGGTTCTCGGTCGAGATCGCGGTCGTGGTCGTCACCCTGATCACGATCGGCAATCTGCGCGGCCTCCGCGAGTCGGGCAACATCTTCGCGGTCCCGACATACATGTTCGTTGGCCTTGCGTTGCTCATGGTCGGGATCGGGGTCAGTCACATGCTCCTAGGCACGGCCACGCCGCTGTCTCCGCAGCCGGAAGCAGAGGCGCTACCGGCGATCCCGGAGGCAGTTGGCCTGCTCCTGCTGCTGAGGGCATTCGCCGGCGGTTCGGTCGCCCTGACCGGCGTGGAGGCCATCGCCAACGGCGTCCCTGCGTTCAAGCCGCCCGAATCGCGCAACGCCGCGGACACCCTGGTGGCGATGGCGGTTCTGCTGGGCGTTCTGTTCGTCGGCATCACCGTTGTCGCCGGTGCCTATCACATCCTGCCGTCGGTCGACGGCAGCGGCGGGCCGACGGTCGTTGCGCTGGTGGCGACGGCGGCGTTCGGAGCTGGCTCGCCGCTCTTCTACGCCTTTCAGCTCAGCACCGCGCTCATCCTGTTCCTGGCCGCGAATACGAGCTTCAATGCCTTCCCGCGGCTGGCCGCGATCCTGGCCGAGGACGGCTACATGCCGCGACAGTTCGCGTTTCGCGGCGATCGACTGGCCTATTCGTGGGGAATCATCCTGCTGGCGGCGATCGCGGCCCTCCTCATCGTGGCTTTCCAGGGCGACACCCATGCCCTCATCCCGCTCTATTCGGTTGGCGTGTTCGTGTGCTTCACCCTGTCGCAGTTGGGCATGGTGCGCTACTGGCTGCGCACCCATGCCGGCGGTTGGTGGTGGCGGCTATCGGTCAACCTGTTCGGCGGCATCCTGACGCTGGTCGTCCTGCTGGTCGTTGCGTCCGTCAAGTTCAGCGCCGGCACGGAGCTGGCAATCGGCCCGTTGCGCTTCTCGGCCGGCGCGAACCTCGTCGTCATCCTGATCCCGATTCTCGTACTGCTCATGCTCTTCGTCCGCCGCCAATACGCTCGCTCGGCAGAGGCGCTGGCGGTCCGTCCGGACTTCGTCGTCGCGCCGCCGCATCGGGAGGAGCGCGTCGTCATCCCGGTCCCCGGTCTGAACCGGGCCGTCGTCCAGGCCGTCAACGTCGGCCGGTCGATCGCCGACGACGTCCGGGCCGTCTTCATCACCGATGACCAGGACGAGGCAGCAGTCGTCCGCGAGAGCTGGGAGCGCCAGGTCCCGGGAGTGCCGCTGGTGGTGGTCGAGTCGCCGTATCGCGCGCTGGCAGGCCCTCTCGTCGCCTACCTCGACGTCCTCGATCACGCGTGGCCACCGGACAAGGAGGCGCCGATCACCTTCGTCGTCGTGCCCGAGTACGTCGCCCGCAACTGGTGGGAGCGGATCCTCTACAACCAGAGCTCGAAACGACTCCGCACGATCCTGTTGGGACGGCCGTACACGGTCGTGGTGAACGTGCCCTACCGGCGCGAGGAGCCGGCCACCTTCGAGGCAACACCGCTGGAGACCGAGGACAAGGACTAGCGGCCCGGCCCGCCGCGGCCCGGCCTACCCGCCGGCCGGCCGGCCCGGCGGCGGTGGTATCGTGACCGCCGCCCCGGCCACGAAGACCCCGCCCGGGCACCCGATCCAGCGGAGGCACGCCCCCGGGTGGGAGACCCCGACAACCCGCCATTCAAGCGCGCGGTGCTCGCCCTCAGCGGCGGCCCGACGGACGCCCGAATTGTTCGCCTCGTGGCCGAGCTGGCCCGCCTCCACAAGGCGGAGCTGTTTGCCGTCCACGTCGTCGAGATCGACTGGACGCTGCCGCTCGACGCCGACATCGCCGGTGCCTCCGAGGAGACGCAGCGGGTGCTCGACATGGCGGAGACCGTGGCCGAGCAGAGCCGTCAGCACATGGAGCCGATCCTCCTCCAGGCCCGCGACGTGGGGGCCGCCCTCGTCGACGAGGCGCTGGAGCGACGGGCCGACCTGCTGGTCCTGGGCCTGCCGTATCGCAAGAGGTTTGGGGGAGATTTCGCGATCGGCCGTACCATCCCGTACGTGCTGAAGAACGCACCCTGTGCGGTGTGGGTGGTCCGAGAGCCGATACCCGAGGAGATGGCGTGAAGACGGTCGTCGTGGGCTGTGGCCGAGTGGGCGCCGAGCTGGCCGAGCTGTTCGACCGGGCCGGCTACGAGGTCGTCGTGCTCGACACGGAGACGCGCGCCTTCGACCGGCTGCCGGCCGCGTTCGGCGGCACCGCAGTGCGCGGTGACGGGACGGACGAGGACACCCTCCGCCGGGCCGGTGCGGAGGATGCCGACCTCTTCCTGGCCATGACCGAAGGCGACAACCGCAACGTCATGGCTGCCCAGCTCGCGGTCGAGGCGCTTGGGGCACGCAAGGTCGTGGCCAAGGTCAACGATCCGCTGCGGGCACACGCCTACGCCGATCTGGGGCTGGCGACCCTGTGCCGGACGACGCTCATGGCCGACGCCGTGTCGGCCTACATGGGGCTGCCGGTCTCCGGGACGGCCGGCATCTTCGCCCCCACTGGCAGCCACCACGGCGGCGAGCATCACGAGCTGCCGGACGGCGGCGGTCGCTCTCCTGGCAGGGGCAGGAATCCCGTCGCGACCAAGGAGGCCTGATCGTGTTCGTCCTGGTCATCGGCGGCGGCAAGGTCGGCTACTACCTGACCAAGGAGCTGATCGAAGCCGGCCATGAGGTCGTGCTCATGGAGAAGGACCGCACCCGGGCGGACCAGATCGCCGACGAGATCGGCTCGATCGTCATCCCCCATGACGGCTGCGAGGGCAAGTACCTGGCCGAGGCCGGGGCCAACCGGGCGGAGATCGTCGCCGCGGTCACCGGTGACGACGAGGACAACCTGGTCATCTGCCAGATGGCGAAGCACCATTTCGACGTGCCGCGGACGATCGCGCGGGTCAACAACCCGAAGAACGAGGCGCTCTTCAAGCACCTCGGTGTCGACGAGCTGATCAGTCCCACGCGAATGATCCTGGGCTCGATCGAGCAGGACATCCCCGTCCACGAGCTGCTCCACCTGGCCGCCCTGGGTGGTGGCGAGCTGGAGCTCATCGAGGCCCACCTCCAGGCCGGCTCGCCGGCCGTGGGACGTGCCCCGAAGGACCTGAACATCCCCGACGGCTGCTCCCTGTTCGCGGTCATTCGCGAGGGGGTGGCGAGCGCGCTGCGGCCGGACACGCTGCTGCGCGAAGGCGACAAGGTCATCGCCATCGGCCGGACGGAATGCGAGGTCCTGCTGCACGAGCAGCTGATCGGCGAGGCCCAGCCGGTCGACGCCCGCTGAGGGACGCCTCCGGGTGGCGGCGGCAGCCCGCCTGAGGGAGCGGTTCGCACGGCTGCCGGGTGGATCGGTGCGGTACGTGTGGGTCATGGCGCCAGACGCCGACCCCGCGCATGGTCCTGCCCTCAGCCCGCCGAGGTCCCGGTTCGGATGCGCCAGCTGGACAGTCGAACGCCATCGGTCGCGCCGCGCCGTCGCGGCACGGCCGCTGCCGAGCGTCGTCGCGCCGGTGGCCCGCCCCGGTTGGGCGACGAACGCCGCTTCGTCGAGGCCGTCCTCGAGGCCGCCGGATCGCTCGTCTGCGCCTTCGACCCGGAGGGCCGGATCCTGCTCTTCAATCGCGCCTGCGAGCAGCTGACCGGCTGGACGTTCGCCGAGCTCGCGGGGCGGCCGTTCTGGGAGATCCTCCTGCCGGCGTCACAGATCGAGGCCGTTCGGGCGGACCTGGGGAGGCTGCGGGCCGGCGATCCCCCGGCCCAGAACGAGAATGACTGGGTCACCCGGGACGGCGCCATCCGCAGGATCGCCTGGTCGGACTCGTACCTGCTCGACGACGAAGGGCGGCTGTCCCACATCGTCAGCGTCGGCATCGACGTGACCGACCAGCGCCGCGCCGACGAGGCCCTGCGCGGGATCGAGACGGTCGGTACGGTGCTGGCCAAGTCCGGACCCACGCCGGAGGCCCTCGCCGCGGTGCTGTCCGCCATGTCGGAGCGGATGGGCTACGCCTACCTCGCCCTGCTGCTGTACGACGGCTCCCACCTGACCCTCGGCGCGCAGCGGGGCTACGAGCACGTGCCGATCGACGTCGACCCGACGGCCGGCGTCATCGGGCGGGTCGTCAGGACTGGCCGGCCCGCATTCGTGCCCGACGTCCTGGCCGACCCCGACTACCTCCCCTGGCGGCCCGAGGCGCGGAGCATGATCCTCGTCCCGCTGCGTGCAGAGGGGGAGACGATCGGCATTCTCAACATCGAGTCCACCGAGGGCGCGCCCCTCACCGACGGCGACCTGCGACTGTCGCTGGCGGTGGCGGATCGGCTCTCCACGGCCATCCTGCTGGGTCGCCAGCGCCAGGCCCTGGCAGAGCGAGCGCGGCTGTTCGCCCGCCTCAACGACTTCGCTCGCGCGATCAATTCGAACCTCGAGGCGGAGCGGCTGTGGCCTGGCCTGGTCGATGCCCTGGCGGACATCGTGCCGGCCGACGTGATCGCGCTGACGGCCCTCGAGCGAAGCACCGGCCGCTACCTGATTCGCGCCGCGCGTGGGATCCCGGCCAGCATGATGGGCGCGGAGATCCTGCCCGGCGAGGGGGTGTCCGGGCGGGCGATCGCCTCGCGGTCACTTGTGCTCGCCGGCATGATGAGGGACGAGTACCCGATGGCCGTTCGCGAGGTGGTCGCGTCGGATGAGATGTCCATGGCGGGCATCCCGCTCATCCGCGACGGCATTGTCCTGGGGGCCATCGCGGTGGGACGCGCCGCCGCAGCGGAGCCGGCTTTCTCCCCTCTCGAGTGCGAAATCCTGACGCTCCTCGGAGCAGGTACGGCGCTGGCTGTCGCCAACAGCCAGCTGCTCGAGGAAGTCTCCGAGCTGGCCATCCGCGACGCCCTGACCGGGCTCTTCAACCGCCGCCATTTCGACGCCAGCCTCGACCACATCCTGAATCGCTGGCTCCGCCTCCGGGAAGGTCGCCGTCCTATCGCGGCGGTGATGTTCGACCTGGATCATTTCGGCGACTTCAACAAGCTCTACGGCCACCAGGCCGGCGATGCCGTGCTGCGCAGCTTCGCCGGCATCCTGATGGAACGGTTCAGATCGAGCGACCTCGTCGCCCGCTACGGCGGCGAGGAGTTCATGGCCATCCTCGAGGACGCCACGATCGAGGACGCCGTGCGCGTGGCCGACGAGGTCCGCCGCGAGCTGGAGAGCCGCCGCATTCCGGGCCCCGACGGCAGCGACCTGGAAGCCACGGTGTCGGCGGGTTGCGCGGCCCTCGACCCGCTCGATCCCACCCGCGAGGCGCTGCTGCGGACGGCGGACGTGGGGCTCTACATGGCGAAGCGCGCCGGCCGCAACCGGGTCGTGGCCGCCTGACTCCAGGCCGGCGTTGCCCGGAGCCATCACCTGGATACCCCAGACTCTTGACAATGGGATTGTCAGGGTTCTAGGATACGCAAATGTCCGCCCCGGATCGCGATCCCACCCGTCCCGTCTACGTGATCAGCGTGGCCGCGAGCATCGTCAGCGTCCATCCCCGGACGCTGCGGATCTACGAGGATGAGGGGCTCGTCTGCCCCGCCCGGACACCGTCCAACATCAGGCTCTACAGCGAGAACGACATCCGGCGGGTCCTGTGGATCCGCCATCTGACCCAGAACCTGGGCGTCAATCTCGCCGGCGTGCGGATCCTGTTCGAGATCGAGGAACGCCTCGGCACCAGGATCCTGGAGCGCCTGTACGACGAAGGCGTCGACCGTCGCGAGGCGGAGGCCTCCGAAGCTCGGGCCCGCGGGGCATGAGCCCCCGCCGCGCCGACCCACCCAAACCCAAACCCACCCGCCGCACACCCAACAAGGAACCAGGAGAACACCCGATGGCCAAGCGACCGTCAAACCCGAAGGAGGAGCTGCAGACCGCCGCCCCCACGCGTGAGCTGCCGCTCGTCGCGCTGCGGGAGACGGTCATCTTCCCCGAGATGATCGTGCCGCTCCAGGTAGGCCGCGAGAAGAGCGTCAACGCGCTCAATGCCGCGGTCGCCGAGGGCGGGCCCATTGCCCTCGTCACTCAGCGCCAGGCAGAGCAGGAGGAGATCAACGACCCGTCCGAGCTCTACCAGGTAGGCACCCTGGCCAAGATCGCCCAGGTCGTGCAGCTCCAGGACGGCACGGTCCGCGCGATCGTGCAGGGCCAGGGACGCCTGCGCGTCCACGGCTTCGTCCAGACCGGGCCCTACCTGCGGGCCCGCATCGAGGAAGTCTCCGACGCCAGCCCGAACGGGCTGGAGGTCCAGGCCCTCATGCGCACCGTCCAGGCCCAGATCGAGCAGTACGTCGCCAACGGTGCACCCGTGCCGCCGGAGGCGGCCGTCGCCGCCCGCAACATCAGCGAGCCGGGGCTGCTGGCCGACATGGTCGCCTACAGCCCGGACATGACCACCGAGCAGCGCCAGGAGCTGCTCGAGACCATCGACGTCGTCGAGCGGCTGAAGCTGGTCTCGAACTTCCTCGCCCGGCAGGTGGAGATCCTCGAGCTCAAGGGCAAGATCCAGTCCGAGGTCAAGTCCGAGATGGACAAGACCCAGCGCGAGTACATCCTGCGCGAGCAGCTGAAGGCCATTCAGCGCGAGCTCGGTGAGGACGACCCGCAGCAAGCCGAGATCAACGAGCTGCGCGACAAGGTCGAGGCGGCCGGCATGCCGGACGAGATCAAGGCCCGCGCCCTCAAGGAGATCGACCGGATGAGCCGGATCCCGTCCGCCTCGCCGGAGGTGGGCGTCATCCGGACCTATGTCGACTGGCTGATCGGCCTGCCCTGGAACGTCTCCACGGACGACCAGCTCGACATCCGCGAAGCCGCCCGGATCCTCGAGGAGGACCACTACGGCCTGGAGAAGATCAAGGAGCGCATCCTCGAGTACCTCGCGGTGCGCACCCTGGCGGACACCATCCGCAGCCCGATCCTGGCCCTCGTCGGTCCCCCCGGCGTCGGCAAGACCTCGCTCGGCAAGAGCATTGCCCGGGCGATGGGCCGCAAGTTCGTGCGGATGAGCCTCGGCGGCATCCACGACGAGGCAGAGATCCGGGGCCATCGGCGGACCTACATCGGCGCGCTGCCCGGCCGGATCATCCAGAACGTCAAGACGGCCGGCACGAACAACCCGGTCTTCATGCTCGACGAGATCGACAAGATCGGGATGGACTTCCGGGGTGACCCGTCGTCCGCCCTGCTCGAGGTCCTCGACCCGGAGCAGAACAACAGCTTCCAGGACAACTACCTGGAGGTGCCGTTCGACCTGTCCAAGGTGCTGTTCATCGCGACCGGCAACCTGATCGACCCCATCCCGGCCGCGCTGCGCGACCGGATGGAGATCGTCCAGCTGCCGGGCTACACCCAGCAGGAGAAGATCGAGATCGGCAAGCGGTTCCTCATCCCCAAGCAGATGGAGAACCACGGGCTGAAGGACAAGCACATCAAGATCGCCGACGAGGCGATGGTCGAGCTCGTACAGGCCTACACCAAGGAGGCCGGCGTCCGAAACCTCGAGCGCGAGATCGCCAACCTCATGCGCAAGGTCGCCCGCTCGGTGGCCGAAGGGCGCAAGCGCAAGACCGTGGTCGACGTCAAGAAGCTGGTCGAGTTCCTCGGCCCACCTCGCTGGGAGTACGGCGAGCTGGAGTCGGAGGACCAGACCGGCGCCGCGACCGGCCTCGTCGTGACCGAAGTCGGTGGCGACGTCGTCGCCGTTGAGGTGACGAAGATGGAGGGTCGCGAGGAGTTCGTCCTGACCGGCCAGCTCGGCGAGGTCATGAAGGAGTCCGCCCGGGCCGGCCTGTCATGGATCCGCGCCCACGCGTCGGAGCTCGGGATCTCGCGTGAGACCTTCGAGAAGAACACCCTCCACATCCACGTCCCGGCCGGAGCCATCCCCAAGGACGGCCCGTCGGCGGGGATCACGATGGTCACCGCCATGGTCAGCGCCCTGACCGGCATCCCCGTCCGCAAGGACGTGGCGATGACGGGCGAGATCACGCTGCGTGGGCGGGTGCTCCCGATCGGCGGGCTGAAGAGCAAGATCCTCGCCGCCCACCTATCGGGTGCCGGCATGGTCATCCTGCCGCGAAAGAACGAGAAGGACCTGCGCGAGATCCCGGACGAGATCCGCAAGCAGATCAAGCTCGTGCTCGTCGACTCGATGGACCAGGTCCTGGAAGCGGCCCTCCGGCGCAAGCCGCGGCCGCTCCACGCCGAGCCAGCGAAGATCCTCGAGGGCGACAAGCCGCTCGATCCGGAGCCGGAGGCGGAGAGCCGCGTTCGCCGCTCCACCTTCCCACCGGCGGAGCAGCCGCCCGTCGTGGTCAGCAAGAACTAGGTCAATCGCCACCTGGAACCCGGTCGCCGCCACGGCGACCGGGTTTTCCGACTGAACAGGCCAGCATGGAATACAAGGACTACTACCAGACGCTCGGGGTAGCCCGAACCGCCAGCCAGGCGGAGATCCGCAAGGCCTACCGCAAGCTGGCCCGCCAGCACCATCCGGACGTCAAGCCCGGTGACAAATCGGCCGAGGAACGGTTCAAGGACCTGAACGAGGCCAACACCGTCCTGTCCGATCCGGACAAGCGCAAGAAGTACGACGCCCTGGGCGCCAACTGGGAGGCCTACGAC
>JALZAF010000250.1 GCA_030948505.1 Chloroflexota bacterium | reverse complement strand
CGACGCGACGACGATCCCGCAGCTCGAGAGGCTGATGAACCGCCACCGGCTGACGTCGGTCGAGCTGGTCCAGTTCTATCTCCACCGGATCGGGAAGCTCAACCCGAAACTCCACGCGATCATCACGGTCAGTCCAACAGCCCTCAGGGATGCGCGCGCGGCGGACGGGGCCCGGCGTCGTGGCGACCGCCGCCCGCTGCTCGGGATTCCGGTCATCGTCAAGGACAACATCGACACAACCGGCATGCCGACGACCGCCGGCTCGTTCGCGCTCCAGGGCAGCATGCCGCCGGATGCGTTCATCGTCCAGCGGCTCCGTGCTGCCGGGGCCATCATCATCGCCAAGGCCAATCTCTCCGAGTGGGCGAACTTCCGCTCCAATCCGTCGTCCAGCGGCTGGAGCGGCATCGGCGGCCAGACGAACATGGCCTATGTCCTCGACCGAAACCCGTGCGGGTCGAGCTCCGGGTCGGGCGTCGCCGCCTCGGCCGATCTCGCGACCGTCGCCGTCGGCACCGAAACGGACGGCTCGATCGTCTGCCCGTCAGGCGCGAACGCCGACGCCGGCATCAAGCCGACGCTTGGACTCCTGAGCCGGTCCGGGATCGTCCCGATCTCGGCCGAACAGGACACCGCGGGACCGATCGCCCGAAACATGACCGATGCGGCCGTCCTGCTGGGGGCGATGACCGGCGTCGACCCGACCGATGCCGCGACCGCGGCCCAGGCCGGCCACGACTTCACCAACTACACCCAGTTCCTCGACAAGCACGCCCTCCGGGGCGCCCGGATCGGTGTGTGGCGGGTAGGCACCTACGATCCCACGATCAGCCCCGAGGTCGACGCGATCATGAACGCGACGGTCGCGAAGCTACGTGCCGAGGGCGCGACGATCGTGGACCCGGCTCGGATCCCGATCGAGCCCGCCTATGGGCCCGAGTTCACCGCGTTGCTTTGCGAGTTCAAGCACGACGTCGGCGCCTACCTCGTCGCTCACACGACGGCCGGTTATCCGAAGACGCTGCAGGATCTAATCGACTTCAACAACGCACATCCAGCGCTCGAAGGGCCCTGGAACTCGGCGATCTTCGACCAGGCGCAGGCGAGTCCTGACATCACCGACCCAACGTGCGTCGACGCGCGCACGTCGGCCACCTCGGTCGCCCAGGCGGCAATCAACGACACACTGGCTGCGAACCATCTCGACGCGATCATCGGTCCGACGAACGGACCGGCCTGGGTGACGGACCCGGTGAACGGCGACCTCGGCGGCGACTTCTCGAAGTTCGTCGGGTCATCGTCTCCGTCCGCCATCGCGGGCTACGCGAGCGTTACCGTGCCGGCGGGCTTCGTCGGCCATCTGCCGGTCGGCGTGTCGTTCATCGGCGGCCGCTGGTCCGAGCCGGAGCTCATCGGCCTGGCCTATGCCTTCGAGCAGGCGACCCACGTGCGCGTCCCGCCGACGTTCATCGCGTCAACCTCGGCTGCGCCGACACGAGACGCGGCGACAAACAAGGAGCGGCGCGCGGCCGTGCCGCGCTCGAACCTGCACTGGAGGATCCCAGCGGTCCGCTAGTCACGGGGATTGCAATCTTCGAACCACCATCCGTCGCTGGTAGACTGTCGACCATCGCCCTCCGACCGATAGGCCCGGTCGTCATGAGAGGCATGACCGATGGCACAACAGCCAGCGACGCAGCCCGCGGCGGGCAACGGCGCGGATCACAACGTCGGCGACGACCCGGATCTGCCGATGTTCGCGCCTCTCGTCGCGCCGCGCAGGCTCGCCGAGGACGCCTCGACCCTGATCCGCGAACAGATCCTTACGGGCGGTCTCCGGCGCGGAATCCACCTCGTCGAGGCGAAGCTCGCCGCTCGCCTCGGGGTCAGCCGGGGCACCGTCCGCGAGGCATTCAAGGTCCTGGCCGCCGAGGGATTGATCCAGGAAGAGCCGCGTCGCGGGGCGTTCGTGGTGATCCTCAGCCGGGCCGACGTTCGCGAGATCTACGACGTTCGGATGGCGATCGAAGGCCGAGCAGCCTCGCTGATCGCAGGCCGCGCCGACCCGGCCGTGCTGAGGGCCCTGGACGAGGCGATCGACGAGATCCGGTCGGCCGCCAGGACCGGCGACGTTCATGCCGTCCGGCGGGCCGATCTCGCCTTCCACGAGCGACTGACACGCCTCTCGGGCAACGGCCGCCTGCACGACATCTTCGTCCGCTCGGTCCCGGCGCTCCAGACCCTCATCGACTACGACGAGCTCCCCTACTCCTCCGTCGACGGCGTCACCGCTCAGCACGAGGAGCTCGTGTCCGCGATCCGGTCAGGCGATCCCGACCAGGCCGCGCGAGCGCTCGAGCGGCATGTCGACGATGCGCGCGACAAGGTCGCCGCGTACTTCGAGGAGCAGGCGACGGACTGACCCTCAGCGGCCGCCGACGAGGAGTTCGTGGAGGGCCGGCCGGCCGGCCGCAATCCCACGACCGGTCGTCGGATGGGCAAGGTCGATCCAGGGCCCGCCATCCGCCGCCGTGACGCGCGCGCCGGCCTCGTGCGCAAGAAGGCCGGCCGCGGCGACATCGACTGCCTGCAGGCCGCGGACCTGGAGGACGCCGTCCAGGCGACCGGTCGCGAGCGCAGTGAGGCTCCAGGCGATGCTGCCCGGGAGGCGGATCGCCCGGACGGCGGGACGGATCGCCCGAATCCGGGCGTCAGCAACCGCGTCATCCTCGACCCCCGGATCAGCGGCGATGACCGCGTCCGCGCCGCGGCGGAGCCGCCGGATCGTCAACGGGGCCCGGCCGGGGAGGCGCCACGTGCCTTCGCCGGCGATCGCCGCGAATGTGGCGTCGTGGACGGCATCACGGATCACCCCGAGGACAACCGTCGGGCCGACTGCAAGCGCGATGCTGACGCACCAGATTGGCAGGCCGGCTGCGTAGTTGATCGTCCCATCGAGCGGATCGACGATCCAGGTACGTCCAGAATCGCCGCCATGCGGCTTCGACCACCCGCTTTCCTCTCCCAGCCGCCGATCCGCCGGAAACGCCTCGGCGAGCTGATCCATGATCAGTCGCTCCGACGCCTCGTCGAGGTCCGTAACGACGTCGTGGCGACCTTTCCTTCGCTCCGCCGATGGACGGCCGAAAGCAGCGAGCAGAAGGCGGCCGGCCGCTTCCGCGGAGGCCACGGCGACGGCGAGTTCCGCGCCGAATTGCGAGCCGTCCGACGGTCGCCGACGAACCGGTCGGGGCGCCGATGAGCTGGTCATCGGGACGACGACACGCCGCTATGATGGCGCCGGGAAGTCAACGGTTGACAGTTCACCAATAGGCTCTCTAGCGGAGCGAGCGAGGCTGATGACCGTGGCCGCTCGAGGTGGATCGTGACCGTGATGTCCCGTTGCCTGCCCGATCGCCGCTTGCGCCGGCCGCTCGAATGAGTGGCGCCGTCCGCGCGCCGCGCCGCCTCAGCCCCGGTACACGCCGCAACCTCGTCGCTGGGATCCTCTTCATCTCGCCGTGGGTCCTCGGCTTCCTCGTCTTCTACCTGTACCCGGCGCTGGCCTCGCTCTACTACAGCTTCACCGACTTCAAGATCCTCGAGGCACCCCGCTGGGTGGGCCTCGATAACTACGCCAAGCTGGGCTCCGACCCGCTGTTCTGGAAATCGCTCAGCAACACCCTCTATCTCGCCGTCTTCGGCCTGCCCCTGTCGGTGCTGTCGGCGCTTGCGATCGCCCTTCTCCTCAACGTCAAGGGGATCCGCGGCATCTCGATCTTCCGGACGATCTTCTACCTGCCGGTCGTCGTCCCGACGGTCGCCGTTGCGATCCTGTGGATCTGGCTGCTCAACCCGCAATACGGGCTCGTCAACCAGGTCCTGGGCTTCGTCGGCCTGCCCCAGCCGCAATGGTTCTTCGACGCCGACTGGACGAAGCCCGGGATCATCCTGATGACGGTCTGGGGGGTTGGGGATGTGGTCGTCATCTATCTCGGCGCGTTGCAAGGGGTGTCGCGCGACCTGTACGACGCGGCTGACGCCGACGGCGCCGGCAGGTTCAGCAAGATCCGCCACGTGACGATCCCGATGATCAGCCCGGCGATCCTGTTCAACATGATCACCGGAGCGATCGCGATCTTCCAGTACTTCACCCAGGCCTATGTCATCAGCGAAGGGACCACGAGTCGGGGCAGTGGGGCGATCGGCGGGCTGCAGAACTCGCTTCTCTTCTACGGCCTCCACCTCTATAACAACGCCTTCCGCTACTTCCGCCTGGGCTACGCCTCTGCCCTCGCCTGGATCCTCCTCCTCGTCATCCTCGCTTTCACCGTCCTGATGCTTTGGGCGTCGCGGCGGCGGGTCTACTACGCGAGCGATCGATGACCGCGTCCCCTCTCGGCGCGGCCGCCCCGTCCCGCCGGCGACGCAGGGCCGATGGCTGGCGGCTGGCCACGTACGCCACCCTCATCGCACTTGGAGCGCTGTACCTCCTGCCGCTCCTGTGGATGATCGCGACATCGTTGAAAACGGGCCCGCAAGCAATCGCCACTCCTCCCAGCCTGATCCCGTCGCCAATCGTCTGGGAGAACTTCCCGAAGGCCCTTACCCAGATCAACTTCCCGCAGGCCCTTCGCAACAGCCTCGTCTACGCCCTGCCGGCGGTCGTCGGGACGGTCTTCTCGTGCAGCCTGGTGGCGTACGGCTTCGCGCGGATCGCCTGGCCCGGGCGGGACCTCGTCTTCCTCGTTCTGCTCGGGACGATGATGCTGCCGGGTCAGGTCACGTTCATCCCGCTGTATGTCATCTACGCCAAGCTGGGCTGGATCGGGACGTTCCTGCCGCTGGTCGTGCCTACCTTCCTTGGCAACCCATTCTTCATCTTCCTGCTGCGGCAGTTCTTCCGCGGCATCCCGGAGGAGCTATCGAGCGCGGCCCGGATCGATGGCGCGAGCGAGCTCCAGATCCTTCTCCGGATCATCCTGCCGCTGTCGTGGCCGGCCCTGATCACCGTTGGACTGTTCACCTTCATCGACAAGTGGGGCGACTTCTTCGGACCGATCGTCTACCTCAACAATGCCGACCTCTATCCCCTCTCTGTCGCGGTCCAGACATTCCAGGCGGCCCACAAGACCGACTGGCCACTGTCGATGGCGGCATCGGTCGTGATCTCGGCGCCGCTGGTCGTCCTCTACTTCCTGGCCCAGCGGAAGTTCATCGAAGGCATCACCCTGACGGGAATCAAGGGCTGAAAGGAGGCCCATCGAGCCGTCATCGCCAGCGTCCAGGGCCCGGGATCGACACCCGTCGATCGACCGGATCGTCACGAGGAGGAGAGCATCCGATGAAGCTCAGGAGATGGGCGATCTACGTCGCCCTGGTCGGCTTGGTGGTCGCCGCCTGCGGCGGTTCCACAACGAGTCCGTCGGTACCGAGCGCAGGCTCAGCAGGCCCTTCGAACGCGGCAAGCCAGGGACCGGTCGCGGTCAGCAACATCGTCCTTCGCTACTGCTGGTCCGGCCAGGGCGAGGTCGCGGCGATGGAGTCGATCATCCAGGACTGGAACAAGGCCGACCCGGCGATCCAGGTCCGCGGAATAAGCGGCTCCATCAAGCCCGAGCAGATCGCCGCGGCCGTCGCCGGTGGCGCCCCACCCGACATGGTCATCAACTGCAACAACTTGCCGGTTCCGGGCTTCGCCCACGGCAACGTGATCCTGCCAATGGATGACCTTCTCAAGAAGGTCGGGGCCGACACGAGCGACATCATCCCGGCCTCGCTCGAGTGGATGACATACCAGGGCAAGCTCTACGGATTGCCGTTCCTCCAGGACACCTGGGGCTTCCTCTGGAACACCGACGCCTTCACCGAGGCCGGCCTCGATCCCACGAAGCCGCCCAAGACACTGGCCGAGCTGTGGGACATGGCCAAGAAGCTCACCAAGTACAACGCCGATGGGTCGTTGGCCCGCATCGGGTTCATGCCCGACTACCCCGGCAAGAACCTGACCGAATTCGCCCAGCTGTTCGGGTGCAATTACTACGACGCCACGGCGAAGAAGGTCACGGTCGACAGCCCCGCGTGCGTCGCCTGGTTCGACTGGTACAAGAAATACCACGACGCGTACGACAAGAAGGGCGAGTGGACGAAGCTCTTCGCGGGCAAGGGCTCGGAGGACGAGGACCTGCTCTACACCGGCAAGGTCGCGATGGGCTTGTTCGGTGAGTGGGTCCCTGGTCAGGCATACGCCCCGACGTTCGCCCCAAACCTCAAGTACGAGAGCGCGCCGTTCCCGACCGACATCGCTGGCGAGTACGGAGCCGGCTTCGTGAACGGCAACGCGTTCTTCATCCCCGTGGGCTCGAAAGATCCGGAGGGTGCGGCCAGGTTCGGGATGTACCTGATGACGGCCGGCCCGTCGCGGAAGATGGCGCTCCAGAATGCCAGCGTCCCCCAGCTGAAGTCGCTGACGACGGATCCCGCGCTGACCGCCGTTCCCCACTTCAAGACCTACCTCGACATCGCCAACTTCCCGAAGACCTGGACCAACCCGATGATCCAGCAATGGGCCGAGCTCCACGACGGGCTGGATTCGGCACTCGACAGCGTGCTGGGCGGTTCCGCCTCGTCGAGCAAGGTGCTCGGCGATCTCGCCAAGCAGATCCAGGGCGAGATCGACGCCAACGGTCCGTAGGATTCGCCGCGGATCGATGACCCGAGGCCTCGGCGTCGCCGGGGCCTCGGACGTTCAGCCCGGATGCAGCGGCACGCCACCCTTGGTGCGCGCCTTCCGAACCCTCGCGACCAGGAGGTCGGGATGATCGGCATACAACCCGTCGATGCCGAGGCCGACGAGGCGTTCGACGGCCGCCTCCGTCTGGGCGTCCCAGCCGAACGCCCGCAGCCCCGCCTCCTGGGTCGCGGCCACCAATCCTGGCGTCCAGTCGCGCCAATGCATGTTGAGCGCATCGGCCGGGAGCTCGACCAGGCGCTCGAGGAGCGCGCCGATTCCCGCCGTGCCACCGGCCACGCGACGTGGCCGCGTCGAGCAGACCAGGCGAACCTCGCCGGACTGGCCGCGGAGCTGGGACAGGACACCGAGATCGTCGTGGCAGGCCCACAACCTGGCGGCCGCGCCGGCAGCCACCGAGACCTCGAGCATCGGCAGGACAACCTGGGGATGCTCGATGTCCAGCGAGAGCTCGAACTGGGCGCCCAGCGCGCTGTACAACTCGGCCAGGCGGGGGACGCCATATGGCGCGAGCTCATCGGCGGTTCGCCGGGTGACGTCGATCCGACGACCCGGCGGACGAATCGTCTGGTCGTGGGCGAGCACGGGCACGCCGTCGGCGCTCAGCCAGACATCGGATTCGATGCCGGTCGCGCCCTGCTCGAGGGCGAGGCTGAAGGCAGGCAACGTATTCTCGGGCAGGTAGCCGGAAGCGCCGCGATGGGCGAACAGGATCGGCTCGCGCGCGGTCACCGCTGGGGGGTCCTCGTGGTCGCCGTGCCGGCCGGCTGACGATGGACTGGACGACGCGGGGGCTTGCTCTTCGCATTGGCGGCCACCGCGGTGCGGCACACGAGGCGCCGGAGAACACCTTTGCCGGCTTTGCACTGGCCGCCGAGGCCGGTGCCGACTACGTCGAGCTCGACGTCCAGCTGGCGGCCGACGGCGTCGCCCTGGTGTTCCACGACGAGGACCTCGATCGGACCACCGAGGCAAGGGGACCTTTCGCGGCTCACGAGAGCGCGGAGCTGCTCGGCCTCGACGCCGGCGCGTGGTTCGACCCGCGCTTTGGGGGCGAGCGGATCCCTACCCTCAGTGGGTTCCTGGGCTGGCTCGGCGTACGGCCGCGCCTCGGCGCGACGATCGAGGCGAAGGGGCCAGGCAGCGGCGCCCCGATCGCGCGGGCAATCGCGGCCAGCCGGAGCCGGGACGATTGCTCGATCTGCTCCTTCTCCGCCTACGAGCTGCGGTCGGCGGCCGCCGCGGTGCCATCGATACCGCGGATTCTGATCGTCGATCGGGATGAGCCGGATGCCGACCTCGTAGCGCTTGCGCGCGGCGCCGCGGCAGGAGTCGTCAATGTTCCGTTGGGCTGGCTGACCGGCGAGATCGTTGCAGCGCTGCACGCCGCGGGCCTGCTTGTCGCCGGCGGGACGGTCGACGATGCGGCCGGGATCGGTGCGTGCCTGAAGCTGGGCATCGATTTCGTCGACACCAACCGGCCCAGCCTGGCGGTCCCGGCACGTGATCGTCATCGCGACGCCATCACCGACTGGCTCCGAAGGTGATCGCCCTGACGAACTGGCGCGACAGCACGAGATAGGCGAGGACCGCCGGGCCCATGAGGATCACGACCGCGGCGAACAACCCCGTCCAGTCCGCGTTGAATGCCAGCGACTCGCGCAGCGAATTGAGCGCCACGCCGAGGGTGAACCCAGTCCGCGATCGGAGCAGAACCAAGGCCCAGAAGAATTCCTTCCACAGGAAGATCAGGTTGAAGATGAGTGCAGTGAGGAGGCCCGGCCGAGCGAGGGGCAGCATGATCCGCCAGAACACCCCAACCTCCGACGCTCCGTCGATGATCGCGGCTTCCTCGAGCTCTACCGGCAGGGTCGCGAAGAAGCCCGTGAGGATAAAGACGGTGAATGGCATCTGGACGCCGACGTAGACCGCGCCAAGGCCCGCCAGGCTGTCGCCGAACCCGACGGTTGAGAGCAGCAGGTAGACAGGAATGAAGATCAACACGGCCGGGATGCCCATTCCGGCGGCGATCGTGTTGATCAGCATCTCCCGGCCCGGAAACTCAGCCCGACTCAGGACGTAGGCGGCCGGCGCGGCGATCGCCACGACTGAAATTGCGGCTCCCACTGTCGCGATCACGGAGTTGGCGAAGGCCATCCCCATCCCACCGATGGTCCAGGCGTTCGCGTAGTTCTCGAGATGCAGCGAGGCGGGCAGCCGCCAGACGTCGGCGAACAGCTCCTGGTTGGTTTTCAGCGAGGTCACGACGATCCAGGTCAGGCCAAGGATGACGGTCGCCCCAACCGCGACGACGACCAGCCTCGCCAGGAAGTTGATCGCGTTTCCCGACCAACGCGTGCCGGCAGTCGATGGTCTCGTCCGAAGCGGCCTGCGTGGAGGCGTCATTCAGTACTCGACGACCGGTCGCCGGAAAACCCGCCGCACGACCACGATCATGACCACGATCAGGGCGACCAGGGAGACAGCCATCGCCGTCGCATAGCCGAGCCGGAAGACAGGGATCCGTTCGCCGAAGGCCTGCTGAAAGATGTAGATCGGCAGCGTCCAGATCTCCTGGCGCGGCTGCCCGGTGGTGCTGCCGACGGCGAACACGAAGTCGAACTGGTTCATCGCGTCGATGACCCAGAGCACCACGGCAATGGCCAACACGTTCCAGATGAGCGGCAGCGTGATCTGCCGAAAAACTTGCAACCTCCCGGCGCCCTCCACCTCCGCGGCTTCGAACAGATCGGTCGGGAGGCGATCAGCGGCCGCCATCAGGAGGATCGTGTAGAAGCCGGCGTAGGTCCAGACGAGGGCAATGATCACCGCCCACTCGATAAGGTCTGGGCCCATCCACACCGTGGAGCCCAGTGATTCCAGCCCCAGCACACGGAACAGGCCGTTGAGCAGGCCGAAGTCGTAGTTGTAGACGAATGTCCACAGCACCGACAGTGCAATGAGCGGGACGACCTGGGGAAGAAACACGATCGCCCGGACGAAGTCTCGCCCCCGACCGCGGCCCGGAAATACCGTGAGGGCCAGGAATGCAAAGCCAAAGATGCCGGCCCCGCCCACCACGAATAACAGGACGTTGTTGATCAGGGCAAGCCGGTATACGTCATCGGCCGGGATGGCCCGAAAGTTGTCCAGACCGATGAACCGCGCGTTGGTCCCGAATCCCGACCAGTCGAACAGGCTGAGGTTGAAGGCCTGCAGCCCCGGGATGATGACGACGATCAGGTAGACGATGAGCGCGGGGGCAAGAAACGGGATGACGATTCGTCGCTTCGTCCGGCCCCGGACCGACATCCGACGGGTGCGTTAGCCGGTCAGGTCAGGGATGCGCCTTCCAGTAGTCAATGGTCTTCTTCGAGACTTGGCTTGTGAAGTCCTGCGGACTGAGCTTCCCGAACAGGAGTTTGTCGTTGAGTGGCTCCAGGACCGACTGCAGGTAGTCCGGCGCCAGGGCCACGAGCCCGCCGGCATAGCCGTGAACCGCGGTGGCCGCGGCGATGTTCGCCTGCGAATCGGCGTTGTCCTTCGGTATCGTGGTGCTCTTGATTGCGGACACGAAGGCGTAGTCGGTCTGAAGTGGCTTGAATGCCTCGGCTGACGTGAAATAGCGCATGAAGTTGACTGCCTCGGCCGGGTGGGGTGCGTCATGGAAGAGGCTGAAGCCCCACTGGAACATTTCGATGTCGGTCGGGCTGCCCTTGCCATCGACGGTCGGGAACGGGAATGAGCGGAAGGTGAAACCCTGCGGCGCCTTGTCGACGAGCTCCGACGGAAGCCAGTCGGACAGCAGGTACAGTCCCGACTTGCCATTGACCCAGGCGATCTGCGCCGCCGGATACTGGCTACCTTCGAAGCCCTTTGGGAAGTAGCCGTTCGCGACAAGCGAGGCTTCCCTGGTCGCGGCCGCCAGGTAGTCCGGCTGGAGCCAGACCTGGCCGGTCTTGTCCGTCGAGGCCCTGGTCAGCGCATCTGGCCCGATCAGGCGATCTGTCAGCTCCGACAGCCAGAACATGTTGTAGTCGGCGAAGCCCCCCTCCTGGCCAAAGCACGGCACGCTTTTGGTCTTCAGGGTTGCGCAGATGGTCATCAACTCGTCCCATGTCGCCGGCGGTGTGAGGCTGTTGCCGGCAAACAGGCGCTGGTCATAGAAGAACTGGGTGGCGTTGACCCAGAACGGCAGGGTCGTCAGCTGCCCCGGCGTGCTGAGGAGCTCGAGGCTGCCGGAGCTCCAGGTGTCCTTCCAGGCCGTCGTCGATCCGGTCGCGGGCCGGGCAAGGTAGGGAGTCAGGTCGGCGACCAGGCCGTCCTTGCGAAGGCCCGCGTACATGACCTGGAGATCGTCTTCGATGATGTCTGGCTTGACACCCGATTGGAGGAGTGGCCGCAGCTTGGTAGAGAGTTGTCGACCCATCCAGGTCACGTGGATCGTGACGTTTGGATGGAGGGCGTGATAGTCCGCAACGATCTTCTTGTAGGCAGCGACGTACGGCTCGTTCTCGTTCAACGCGCTGTACCACTCGAGCGTGACCGGGACACCGCTGGCGGCCGATGGACTGGCGCCGCTCGCCTGTGACGGACCGACCGTCGGCTGAACCGTCGCCAGGGGCGCCGGACTCGAGGCCCCCAGCGGCGTACAGGCTGCCACGAGGACACATACAGCCAGCAGGACGAGGGAAGGTCGGCACAGTCGGAACGGCATGATCGGGACCTCCATCGGCGATGGTTGGTCGGCGTTATCTGCCCAACGGTCGACAGTCTACCAATGACGGAGCGAGCGTCCGCACGTACGATAACGTCGATGCGCCTGACCGAACGCGTCCACCTGATCGGAAGCGGGGAACCCGACCTCATGACGACCGACCGCCTCGACAGTCAGGTGTACCTGGTACGCACAGCAGATGGTTTCGTGGTGATCGACGCCGGGGCCGGCCGCTCGGTCCAAACGATCCTGGCGAATGTTCGCGACGACGGCATGGACCCGGGCGACATTCGCTGGCTCTTCCTGACCCATGCCCACGGAGATCATGCCGGCGGAGGCGCAGCCTGGCGCGTCGAACTGCCCGCTGTCCGCATCGCTGTGTCTTCGGAGTCGGCCGAATGGCTGGCCCGCGGCGATGAGGAGGCGACGAGCGTCGACCGCGCCCGGGCCGCCGGGATCTACCCGCCCGATTTCCGGCTGCGCCCGTTCGATGTCGATCGCGAGCTCGTCGACGGTGATCGGATCGAGCTCGATACCGACCTTGCCCTGACGGTCCTTGCCACGCCCGGTCACGCGGCGGGTCACCAATCGTTCTTGCTCGACGACGGTGCGCGGCGGACGATGTTCAGCGGCGACGCCCTCTTTCCGGGCGGCCTGATCCTGCTGCAGGACACGTGGGACTGCGACCTCCAGGCAGCGCTGCGCAGCGTCGAACGCCTTGCCGCTGCGCATGCCGAGGACCTTCTGGCGGGTCACCTGGCTCCCGCTGTCGGCGAGGCTGAGCAGCACGTGCGCCTGGCCGTCGATCGAATCGCGGCCCTGAATCCGCCCGCCAACCTGACCTGACGACGAGGAAGCGACCAATGTCATCCGAGCCGAACCCGCCGCCCGCGGCCGAGGGCCGCATGGGCCGCGGGCCGCTTTCCGAGGGCGAACTCGATGCCCTGCTCCGCGAGCCGATCGTGGCGCGTCTCGGAACGGTCGACGCCGACGGCTACCCGGTCATCGTCCCGATCTGGACTGAGTGGGATGGGAGCGCGGTCTGGCTTGTGGTGCGTTCCAGGGCGGACTATGCGGCGAACCTCCGCGAGCGTCCGAAGGTCTGCCTGTCCGTCGTCCGCGCGGACGCCGCTGATACCCGCGCGCTGATCCTCGGCCGGGCCGAGATCGTCGAGGGACCGGGTCCCCTGTCCGGCAGGGTCGAGGCGCTCGCACGCCGAATGGCCCGGCGCTACGAAGGCGAGGCCGGCGACCGCTACATCGACGAAAGCCTGAGCTGGCCGCGCCTGCTCGTCCGCGTCGTACCCGACCGAATCGTCAGCTGGGGACATCCTGGTTGGCATCCACGTTATCGGTGAGTGCCCTGAATGGGCGGATCGGGCGATCCGCTGCTGTCCAGTGGAGGACTGCGTGAGCGAATTCGACGTCGACGCCCTGCGCGCGGAGTTTCCGGCGCTCGCCCTCGAGCAGCACGGCCGGCCCGTGGCGTACTTCGACGGCCCCGGCGGAACCCAGGTCCCGCAACGGGTGATCGACGCCATCACGAACTACTACCTGACGTCGAACGCGAACGACGGCGGGGCCTTCGCCACCAGCGAGCGGAGTGACGCATCGACGGCCGACGGGCACGCCGCGGTGGCGGATCTCCTGGGGGCCGAATCGGCGGACGAGATCAAGTTCGGGGCCAACATGACGACCCTGACCTTCCACCTGTCGCGATCGCTCGGTGCGTCCTTTGCACCCGGTGACGAGATCGTCGTCACGACCCTCGACCACGAGGCGAATGTCTCACCCTGGCGTCGCCTGGCCGACGATCGCGGGCTTGTTGTCCGCACGGTCGATATCCGCCCCGATGACGTGACACTCGATCTCGAGGCCCTGGAGGCCGCCCTCGGGCCGCGTACGCGACTCGTCGCCGTCGGCTACGCCTCGAACGCGGTGGGCACGATCAACCCCGTCCGCGAGATTGTTGCCCGGGCCCACGAGGTTGGGGCGTGGACGTGGATCGACGCGGTCCACTACGCGCCGCATGGCCCGATCGACGTTCGCGAGCTTGGCACCGACTTCCTCGTGACTTCGGCCTACAAGTGGTTCGGGCCGCACCTCGGGGCGCTATACGGCCGAGCCGAGGTCCTCGACCAGCTCCCCGCCTACAAGGTCCGGCCGGCCCATGACAGAATCGAGACGGGGACCCAGAACTTCGAGGCCATCGCCGGTGCGGCGGCCGCCGTCGACTACCTCGCCTCGGTTGGTGAACGGTTCGGCGCCGAGGCAGCCAACCGTGCGGCCGGAGCCCCCGGGCGCCGGGCACGCATCGTCGCCGGAATGCAGGCGATCCAGGCCTGGGAGACGGGGCTGGCGGAACAGCTCCTCCGAGGCCTAGCCTCCATCCCTGGCGTCCGCATCCACGGGATCGCCGATCCCGCCCGGATCGCCGAGCGGACGCCCACCGTCGCCATCACGATCGACGGCACGACGCCCCGGACCGCGGCGGAGGCGCTGGGGCGGCAGGGCCTGTTCACCTGGGACGGAGACTTCTACGCCCAGGCTCTGATCGAGCGGCTCGGCCTGTTCGAGAGCGGCGGCGTCCTTCGCCTCGGGCTCATCCACTACAACCTGCCGGCCGAGGTCGACCGATTGCTCGAGGCGCTCGAGACGATCGCGACCGCCGCCGCCGCGCGACATGCGGTCCGCTGAGACTCAGATGACGCTCCGGGTGGCGGTGGTCGGGGCGGGCTTCATCGGGGCGGACCACGTCGCGGCATACGCGGCCCAGCCCGACGCGGAGCTCGTCGGGGTCGTCGATCCCGACGCGGGGCGGGCGGCCGCACTCGCCGGGCCGGTTGGCGCCACTGCCGTCACCGACCTCGATGGACTCCTTGCCGAGGTGCGGCCGGACGCGGCCAGCGTGTGCGTCCCGACCGGCCTCCACCGGCCCATCGTCGAGCGGCTGGCGGCGGCAGGCGTTCACGTCCTGCTGGAGAAGCCGATGGCCCCGACCGTCGCCGATTGCGACGCCATCGCCGCGGCGGCCGAGCGGGCCGGGATCGTCCTGATGCTCGGCCTGACGCATCGCTTCCATGCCGAGCTCATCGAGGCCCACCGGTTGATCGCCGCGGGCGCGATCGGGACCCCCCAGCTTGCGCATGACGCTTTTTCGTTCGGCGAGCATGGTCCGTGGCCGTCGTGGTACTACGACCGGGGGATGTCCGGCGGCGGCGAGCTGATGCACGACGGTGTCCACCTCGTGGATCGGCTCGAGTGGCTCGTCGGCAGTCCGATCGTTGAGGTCTACGGTCGAACGACAACCTACGCCCGCTCGCTCGACGGCGTCGAGGACGGTGGCGTCGCGGTGCTCGCATTCGCCAACGGCGCGATCGGCTCGCTGTTCGTCAACGAGGCGACCCATCCGATCCGCAGCGATGCACCGTCGGTGCCCATGCCGGGTCGCCTGGAGCTGGAGCTTTTCGGATCGCGCGGCTCGATCCGGTACCGGACCTGGCACGAACTGATCGTTGATATCGCCGGCGAGCCCAGCCGCACGATCCCGCGTACCGATCAAGGCGAGATGGGCCGCGAGATCCGGGCCTTTCTCGACGCTGTTGCGAGTGGGGGCCCGCCGGTCGTCGGCGCGCGCGAGGGCCGCCGGGGCATCGCCATCATCGGCGCGATTTATGAGTCCGAGCGACGCGGCCGCCCCGTCCTCGTCGATGACCTGTTCCCACCACGCGCCTGAGGTGCCGGTTGCGCCGAGCCTGGCTCAGCTGAGGTACGCCGCGGCCGTCCGAGCGTAGATCGCCACGGCCGCACGGAGCTCGTCCGCGGCGACTGATTCGCCCGGGACATGCGCGGCTGCCAGGAGGCCGGGCCCGAAGGCCAGCACGGTCGGGATGCCGAGGTTGGCCAGGACGTGGGCCTCCGTCGCGCCGGGGAATGCCCCAATCGGCGGCCGCCGCCCGGTCACCAGCTCGGTCGCAGCGGCGAGGGCTGTCACGATCGCTGCGGACGGATCGACGAACGAGGCGGGCCAGTCGAATGCGTCCACGTCGAGGTCGATTGACCCAGCGGCCCCGTCCCCTCCCCCTCCGAGTCGGGACAAGGCGTCGCGAATCGCTGCCGCGACAGCGTCCCGGGTCTGACCGGGCATGGTGCGGACCTCGCCCCGCGCCCACGCCGAATTGGCAAGTATCCCGTCGGCTAGCCCACCGCCAATCGAGGTGAACGTCAGCCGGCTCGGAGTGTCGGCGTCAGCGTGCGGTCCTCCAGTCGCCGGCGGAACGTGAACGAGCGCGGGGAGATCGGCGACCGCACGGGCGATAACGGCCAGCGGATCGCCCCCCACTCCGGACCGCGGCACCAGGCCCGAGTGGAGTCGTGGCCCGTTGGCGCGCAGACCGAAGCCGACGAAGCCGCGGGCCAACACGGGCAACCCGTCGAACCCCGCGTCCATCCCGGAAGGCTCCCCGACGATCGCCGCGTCGGCGGCGAGCGCGCCCGTCGACGCGATATACGCGAGCCCGCGGCTCCCCTCCGACTCTTCGTCGGCGCTGAAGACGAGGAGCAGCTCACCGGCCGCCGGCAGGTCCGCGGCACGGAGCGCCGCCGCGGCGACCAGCATCGCCGCGACCGAGCCTTTCGCGTCGGCCGAGCCGAGTCCGTACAACCGGCCGGCACGAATATCACCGGAGCGAGGATCGGCCTCGTCCCCTGGGGGCTTCGTGTCGGTATGGCTGGTGAGGATCAGCCGCCGGCCGGGGGTGGCGGCCCGAACCCGGATGAGCAAGTTGGGATGGATCGCCTCCGCCGCGATGACTTCGCCGGGCGGCAGCCCGAGCATTGCGGCTTCCGTGCTGAGCGCGGCCACGACGGACCGCTCGTCATGGGCCGGACCGTCGCTCGGAATCCTTACCAGGCGAGCCGCGATCTCGACGGCGTAATCGGCGAAACGCTTGATTGAGGCCTCGAGGGGGTCCACTCGTCAGGCCGAATCCGCGGGGTCGTCAGGCGATTCCATGACCCCGCGGCGCGTCCGCTTGTACAGGGCCATCCGCTCGTGGAACAGCTCCTCAGCGCCGGGGATCTGGACGCTTCGGTAGACGATCGGGGTGAGGCCGCGGTCGAGCAAGCGCTCGGCAGCGTCGACGAGAATCGCCCAGGCCGCTGCTGCGAGGGCAACGCCGGACGTCGGCCCTACAGCCGTATCGAGCCCGTCGAGCTCGATCACCCCGTCGCCGATCGTCCCGCCGACATCGACCACGATGTCCGCGATGTCGACCAGTTTGCCGCCGTCGGGGTGCTCGACCACGACGTCCGGCCAGCGCTCGTAGGCCACACAGGTCAGCCCAACGACGAGACAACCAGCGGCCCGCGCGGCCAGCGCGACCTGGACCGTCCCGGCGTCAGTCCCGGCGTTCGTCCCGACCAGGACAACGTCGCCGGGCTCGGGCCGGAAGTCGCCATCGCCGCGCAGGACGTCGGACGACAGCTGGAGCATCGGCGTAGCGAGGTCGGGCGTCTCGCCGAGCGGGTGGACGGCGGCGAGGCCGCCGGCCCGAAGGTACAGCTCCGTGTGTAGCACATGGCTCGTTGCGGCGACGAAGACCCGATGGCCGCCGCCTATTGCGTCCGCCACGGCGGCCGCGGCCGCCGCGATCGGCTCGGCCTGACTCGCGGCCATCGTCTCGAGGATCCCGATCGTGCGCGCCAGGTAGCGCTGTCCGGCGCTCATTGCACGTTCTGGGTCGCGGCGATGACGCGGCCCACCGGCGCCGCACCTTCGCGCCAGGTCATCCACGGCCGGAAGCCATGGCTCCCGTAGTAGCCCATCAGTGATGTCAGGTCGATCACGACGTCGTTGAGCCCGGCCTGGCGGAGCCGGTCGAGGGCGACGACCAGCAGCAACCGACCGAGGCCCCGGCCGCGTCGCTCCGCCGCGATCCCGATCGGCCCCAGGCCGCCGGCTGCCGGCGCGCGCCGCGCCGCCCAGAAATGTGGCGCGCCGATCGGCCGGACGTCGGGCCGGTGGATCCGAGCCAGGCCGAGGATTCGGCGGCTTGCGTCCCGCAGGAGCAGCAGCGTCCCTGGGTCGCCGCCTTCGGACAGGAACCAGCTCGTCTCGTGCCACCACTCTCCGCCGAACTCGGCAAGAAGGAAACCAAGGACGGCCGGCGTATCGGCGGCCGTCGCCGGCTCCACCGTCAGGTGCTCGTCCCGGAGGCGAGCCGCCGACCCGTCATCCACCCGCAGGGCCGTCACGTCGCCGCGCAGGTCCCAGGAGACGTCGCCAGGCTCGAAACCGATCGCCTCGCTGAAGGCCACGGCGCCCGGCAGGTCGTTCGGCATCCCGCCCCAGAGGTAGAACATCGCCCCGCCCGTCTCGAGCCGCTCGATCCCCTGGCTGTGGGCGATCGCGGCCAGGTGACCGGCGATCCGGCGCCCGATCCCGCGCCGCCGGACTGCGCGGTCGACGACGACGGCATGAATCTGGCCGCGTGCGCGGAAGGCGACGGTCTCGTCCAGCTCGAGCCGGTGGACGCCCGCGTAGCCAAAGCCCACGAGCCGGCCGTCCTCCGTCCAGACGAGACAGCCATCTTCCGGGCGGGCACTCGGGTTTGCCTCGAGGCACTGGCGCAGTACCGCCTCGCGAAGCGGGAAGACGTCGCCGATCGCTTCGTTCCAGAGCCGGACGACGTGCGGGGCGGCGGCGGCGGCGTAGGGGACGAGCCGAATGTCCACCGGCGTCCGAATCAGCCGAGCCCGCGGATCCGGCGGAAGCCGCGGCGAACCTCGGCCCAGGCCACGTCCGGCCGCTCGCACTCGCAGGACGACATCGCGGAGCACCCGTCGTACGACCAGACTGCGAGGTTCTTCGCGCCCGCGTCGACGGCCGCGTCGATTGCGATGTTGATCTCTGCCTCCCGCCCGCCCGGGACCTCGAAGGCCTGGATCCAGACGTGATGGTCGAGGCCGTGCCGTTCGGCCACCTCGACCGTCCGTCGGGCATGACCGCCGACATACGCCCCCGGGTCGCCGCCGAACGAATACCAGTACGGGTCGGTCCCGAAGTTATCCAGCCCACGGATCGAGGCCGCCCGATCCCAGTCGCGGAACCCCGGGTTCGACGCCTCCGGGGGCATGATGCAGATCGCGTTGCGGAAGCCGCGCGCGTGGCCGTGCTCGCAGGCGTCACCGAGCAGCTCGGCCATCGACCACTCCTGGAACGTCTGAACCTCCGCGGTCAGCTCGCGCGGGAGGTCGCCGCCAGTCCGCTCGCGGAACAGCGCCTGGCAGCGATCGCAGCGACAGCACCAGGTGCCCGTCTTCTTGTCGGTCCGCCAGGTGGGCTCGTCCCAGAACAGGGTGTCGCCGCCCAGGTCGGCAACGTCGTCGATCCAGGCCTTGACAAAGTCGCGGAACGCGGGCTGGTTGAGGCAGGCGGCGGTCATGGGTCGACCGTTCGAGTCGACCTGACGCGCCTCCGGGTGAAACGCGCCGAAGCGGCTGAACGGCTCGCCGCCGAAAACCTCGCCGACGCCCCACGGGTCGAGCCAGGCGGCCATTCCCCGCTCGGCGGTCGCCTTGACCAGGCTCCGAATCGAATCCTTCTGCCAGCGAAGGTCAAACTCGGACACGCAGTGGACCACATAGGTCGTGCCGGAGTCTGCCATGTCGTCGAGATCCTTCTCCCAGTGGCGCGGCGCCCGCGCATCGAAGTACGCCACTCCGGTCTCGATCGACATCCGGTTTCAGCCTCCGAACGCGCCGCCCAGTGGGGCTCGACGCTGGTTCAGTCAACGGTCGACCAGTGTACCGGCGGTGCCCGGCGACGGCAGCCTGTCCGAGGCTCCGCCAGTGAGCAATCCCCAGCATCATCGGCTCGCTGGACCCAGGGCCTTGCCCAGGCCCTCGGCATCGCGCGGACCCTGGTATTGGCGACCGTCAATGAACAGGGTGGGCGTCCCCTCGACCCCGCTCTGATCGCCGGTCTCCACATCCCGCTCGATGCGAGCCTTGATCGCGGGATCCACCTGGTCCGTGTCGAAACGCGCAACATCCAGGCCTAAGCGCTCCGCGAAGCGCCGCAAGTCGGCCGGCTCGAGATGCAGCTGGTTGCGAAAGAGCAGGTCGTGCATCTCCCAGAACCGATCCTGCCGCGCCGCCGCCTCCGCTGTTTCGGAGGCTGCCTGGGCATGAGGGTGGATGGTGCGAAGCGGAAAGTGCCGGAAGACGACCTCGAAAGCGTCCCCACGCTCGAGCAGTCCTCCGATGACGCGCACCACCGCGGCCGTGTACGGGCATTCGAAGTCCCCGTAGACGACCAACTGCGGGCCGCCGCTCACGCCACGGACGTGGTCGGCGGCGTCGACCGGAGCTGAGAGATCGACCCTCATCGTTGCCTCATCTTCGCCTCCTCACCCGCCAGTTCTAGACTGCCGGAACCATGAATCTTCTCATTGCCGCGTTGCCAGCATTCCTGGCTTCGCTCGTGGAATTCGTCGAGGCGCTGACCATCGTCCTTGCCGTCGGCGTCACCCGCCAATGGCGATCGACGCTGATCGGCGTCGTCGCCGCGGTTGCCGTCCTCGTCGTCCTCATCGGAGTCTTTGGCTCGGCGCTCGTGCTGCTTGTGCCGATCGGCGTGCTGCGGGTGGTGGTCGGCGGCTTCCTGGTGATCTACGGACTGCAGTGGTTGGTGAAGGCCATCCTGCGTGCGGCCGGGGCCAAATCGAAACACGACGAGGCGGCGATCTATCAGGCCGAGATCGCCGCCATGCGCGAGGAACCGCCGGTCCCGACAGCGGGCATGGACTGGATCAGCTTCACGGTCGCCTTCAAGGGCGTGCTGCTGGAGGGCCTGGAGGTCGCGTTCATCGTCGTGACCTTCGGGGCGTCGGCCGGCCAGCTTGGCCCCGCGGCGCTTGGCGCGGCAGTGGCGGGAATCCTCGTGCTGGGGGTGGGAGTGGCTGTACATCGGCCCCTGGCGCGCGTGCCCGAGAACGGCCTCAAATTCGTGGTTGGCCTGATGCTCACCACGTTCGGCACGTTCTGGGCGGGCGAGGGTGTCGGGGTCGAGTGGGTCGCCAGCGATGGCACGCTCGTCGCGCTCCTTGTCATCTTCACCGTCGGGTCGCTCGCCGCGGTGTGGGCGATAGGCCGTTACCGCACAGCGCCCGCGGCCGCGGCCGGCGGGATGCCGGAGCGCGCGTGATGCGCTACCTCCGCGGCTTCGGGGCGTTCTGGTACGACTTCCTGATCGGAGATCGGCCGGAGCTGTTCGTCGGGTCGATCTTCGTGCTGGCAGTCGTCTGGATTGCGATCAACATGGGCCTCAGCCCGGAGCTCGCCGGAGGCCTGCTCACCGTGCTGATCCTGGCGCTGGCCGGGCTGAGCATCTGGTCGGCCACCCGGGCGAGGTCGTAGCTCGGGTCGTCCGGCTCGTCACCGCGCGGTCCCGCCAGCCAGCAACGGCGGCGCTTCAGCCCGACTCAACGTAGGAGGTCGAGTACACGTGGCGTATGTCAAGGATCCGCGGGTCGACGTCTACCTGGACAGCCTTCCCGGCTGGCAGCGGGAGATCTGCAGCAAGGTCCGGGATCTCGTGCATTCGGCGGATCCCGCGGTCGAGGAAACGATCAAACGGACCGTCCGCCCCTACTTCGTCCTCGACGGCAACATCTGCGCGCTACTTGCGACCAGGGATCACGTGAACGTCTTCCTGTACGACGGTGCGATCGTGCCCGATCCCGAGGGCATCATCACGGCCGGTCACGACAACAAGACCGCCCGCACGGTCGCCTACCGCAAGGACGAGATAATCAACGAGCGTGCCCTGCTGAGGATGTTCAAACTGATCATCGTCAACAATCGGGCTGGCGGCTGGCGCAAGCTCAAGGGCGCCGGCTAGCCCGACAGCCCGGCTATCATCTCCCGATCGGTGGACTGAACAGCAGGAGGAGACGCTCGATGCCGCTCTACATGGACCGCCACGACCTGCCAGGTGTGAAGGCGGCCGACGTCGCCAAGGCACACGAAGCCGACCTCAAGGTGCAGGGCAAGTACGGCGTCGACTACCAGCATTACTGGGTCGACGAGAAGGGCGGTCATGTCTGGTGCCTCGTCAAGGCTCCCGACAAGGCGACCGCGACGAAGGTGCACAAGGAGGCCCACGGCCTCGAGGCACATGAGTTGAACGAGGTCAGTCAGGGGGCCTGACGTCGGGCCCGCGTGGCCCGTGCCGCTCAGGGGGGAGACCGGAGATGCGCCCGTCCAACCGAATCCTGACGACATCCCTGCTTACGGTGGTTGCCATCCTGGCGGCGGCGTGTAGCTCCAGCACGCCGTCGGCGGCAGGCGGATCCACAGCAACGCCGGCCGGCGGCGGGGCGAAGAGCGCGGCGGCGACGACGGCGCCGGCGCCGGGCGGGGCCCGCCCGGCGGTCCCGGACCCCTGCGCAA
>JALZAF010000236.1 GCA_030948505.1 Chloroflexota bacterium | reverse complement strand
GTCCAGGAGTGCGTCGAGCTCGACACTGGGCCGCACCTGGCCGGCCGCGTCGGTGAACGACGGCACGTGGGGGTCGTGGTAGGTGACCAGTGCGCCGCGCGACGCCAGGCCGGCCAGGACTTCCGCGGCCGGGCTGTTGCGGGCGTCCTTCACGTTGGCCTTGAATGCCACCCCCACGACGCCGACCCGGGCACCCTTGAGGGACTTGCTGCGATCGTTCAGGGCCTCAGCCACGAGATCGACGACGTGGCGCGGCATCGCGAAGTTGATGTCGCCGGCCAGCTCGATGAAGCGGTCGATGAAGTCGAACTCGCGGGCCCGCCAGGCGAGGTAGTACGGATCGACCGGGATGCAGTGACCGCCCACTCCGGGGCCGGGCGTGAAGCGCATGAATCCGAACGGCTTCGTGGCGGCGGCGTCGATGACCTCCCACACGTCGAGGCCCATGCGCTCGCACAGCAGCGCCAGGTTGTTGACGAAGGCGATGTTGATGTTGCGGAAGACGTTCTCCAGCAGCTTGGCGAGCTCGGCGGCGTCGGGTGACGACAGCTGGATGACGCGGTCGTTGATCGCGCCGAGCAAGGCCGCGGCGCGGCGCGTCGCCTCCGGCGTCGTCGCTCCGACCAGGCGCGGCACCGCCTTGGAGGCGCTCGCAGGATCGCCCGGATTCACGCGCTCCGGGGCGAAGGCGAGATCGAAGTCCCGACCCGCGACCAGGCCGCCCTCTTCGAGGACCTCGCGGAACGGTCCGGTCGTGGTGCCCGGAAAGGTCGTCGACTGGAGGATCACGAGCTGGTTCTTGCGCAGCCGGTCGCGGATGAACGCAGCCGCCGTCAGGACCGGCGCGAGATCGGGATCCTTGGTCGTCGTGACAGGCGTGGGGACGCACACGAAGATGGCGTCGGCCGAACCGATGTCGGACTCGTCCGGGCCGCAAACCCGGAGTCCCGCGCGCACCGCCGCCCCCAGCCGCTCGTCAGAGACGTCGTCGATCGGCGAGCGGCCGGCATTGAGCTCCTCAACGCGACCGGCGAACGAGTCGACGCCCTGCACGTCGAGCCCCGCTTCGGCGAAGTTGATCGCCAGCGGCAGCCCGACATAACCCAGGCCGATCACGGCCACGCGTCGGTCCTCGGTCACGATTCCTCCAGCTGGCTGCCCCGGGCCCGGATCGGCCGGCCCCGCCGAGCGCCGGCGGGAAGGATACCGCGAGGAACCGCGGCGACTCGCCGGTGATGCCCGCGGTCAGGTTCGGGCGTCAGCCTCGAGCCGCCAGCCAGTCCGCGATCACCGCCGCGATCCGCTCCCCTGCCCGACCGTCCCACAGCGGCGGTCCCTCGGTGGGTCGCTCGATGCCGTGCTCGAGAACCTGGCGGGCCAGGGGCACGACCTGCTCCGGCGTGACCAGCCGGTTGGTGCCGTGGCTGATCGTGATCGGCCGCTCCGTATTCGGCCGAACCGTCAGGCAGGGCACGCCCAGGATGGTCGTCTCCTCCTGGATGCCGCCCGAGTCGGTGACGACCATCGCCGCGCCGCGGACCAATGACACGAAGTCGAGGTAGCCGAGTGGTTCGATGACGCGCAGCCGATCGGAGGCCAGGAGGCCCGCTGCCTCCAGCGTCGGTCGACCGCGCGGATGGAGCGGCAGTACGAGCTGGACGAGCTCGCTGAGCCCGACGATCGCGTCGACGAGGCGCCTGGCGGCCGCCGGCGAATCGACGTTGGCGGGCCGGTGGAGCGTGGCCACGGCATAGCGCTCGTCGAGCCCGAGGCGCGCTCGCATCCCGGCCGGATCGAATCGCTCCAGGTTGGCCAGCAGCGTGTCGATCATGGGGTTGCCGACGAGGTGGATGCGTTCGGCCGGCACACCGGTGCGGCGCAGGTTGTCGACGCCTTCCGGACTGGTCACGAACAGCAGGTCCGACAGCAGGTCCGTCACGCGGCGGTTGATCTCCTCCGGCATCGAGTCGTCGAAGCTCCGCAGCCCGGCCTCCACGTGCGCCAGGGGCAGTCCGATCTTGGCTCCCACCAGGGCCGCGGCGATGGTCGAGTTGACGTCGCCATAGACGACCGCGAGGGCCGGCCGCGCCTCGAGGAACGCCCCCTCGAGGGCCATCATCAGAGCGGCGGTCTGGCCCGCCTGGGTGCCTGAGCCAACGCCCAGATTGATGTCCGGTGCCGGCAGGTTGAGGTCGCGAAAGAACACGTCCGACATCGCCGCGTCGTAGTGCTGGCCGGTATGGATGACCAGCTGCGGGACCGTCAGTCCCTCGAGCGCGCGGATGACCGGAGCAGCCTTCATGAAGTTCGGCCTGGCGCCGACGACGTGTGCTACGGTCTCCGCCATGACTCCCGTTCCCGACGGATCCGGCGCGACCCGCGCGCGCCCGGAGGCTCGGGGCAGTATGCCGGGATCGTCTCCGTACCGCCGTCGGCGGTGAGCCCGGGCGACGCCATCAGGCTCGCCGGGCGGAGTGCGTTGTGTCATCCGCGGACGACGTGGCGGCGGGTCTCGGGACAGAAGCTCAAGGCGTTCGCCCGCTTGCTCGGCGCGGCGCCGGCGCCGGCGCGGAAGCGCTTCGGGGGGTTCCTGGACGCCGGCGCGCGGCTGCTCCTGCGGCGCCGCGC
>JALZAF010000232.1 GCA_030948505.1 Chloroflexota bacterium | reverse complement strand
CATCCGGGCGCTGCTGGCGGTGCCACGCCCGTCGAACGTCGGCGGGCGCACACCCGCGGAGCGGTCCCGCCGCCTGATTGATGCCTGGCTCGCCCACCCCGACGTCCGCTCCTTCCTGCACGTCAATCGCTGGGAGGGTGTCGACTGGTTTGGTCGCGACGAGTGGCGCGAGCTCCTCGATTGGGCGCTCCTGCTCGACGCGATCGACGCGCCCGACACCGCGGGCCTGGCCGCGACGACACGGCTCATCACGTCGCTCGCGGACACGGGCGAGCGGGCCGGCTATCGCCTCGATCGCCTGAGCGAGCTCGTCCGGCCGGCGAGGCCAAGCGTGGGCGCCGCCAAAGCGCCGGCCCGAACGCCCCACGCCAAGGCGGCGGCCACGTCCCCGGCCAAACCCGGAGCCGGCCGGTCGAAGCGGAAGGGTCCGTCGCGGCCCGGTTAGGTCGCGGCCCGGCTAAGAGACCTATTCGGCGAAGAGGATCCGTGACAGGAGCGATGTCGGCGGGCTGCCGTGCCTGATGCAGGCCTCCAGGTGGGAGCGGTAGTCGAAGCCGGGCGTGTCGCCCAGCCCGCCGACGACGCGCGGCTCGGGCACCGCGGCATCACCCCTCGCGTCGCCCGACGCAGCGGCAGCCCGCCGGCGGGCTTCGCGCTCGATCTCCCAGAACGCGACCGAGCCGACGAAGTAGGTTGACAGCTGGACAGACGACAACCGGGCGCGGTTGTACTTGCTGCGCGCCTCGGCCTCCTCCTGGAACCCGCCCTCGACCATCAGCCCGACCGCCTCGTCCTCGGTCATGCCGTGGGTGTGAATTCGGACGTCGATAATCGCGTTGGTCACGGCCCGCAGGTAGAACTTCCAGTGGACCAGCAGCAACGCCGGGTCCTCCGAGCCGTACCCCAGATCCATCATCACCTGGGTCACATAGACCGCCCAGCCTTCGGCGAAGACGCCGCTCCAGAAGACGGCCCGGGCGATCGACGAGCAGCGGTTGGCATACGCGCCCTGGAGATGGTGGCCCGGCACCGCCTCGTGGATCGTCAGCAGCCGAAGCTGCCGAGCGTTCTGCTCGCGCAGGTAGGACTCGGACTGCTCGGGCGTCCAGTCGTCGGGGATCGGGGTGATGGACAGGAAGCTCTTTTGCCCCTTGTCGAACGGGCCCGGGGAATCGAGCATCGCGCCACCGAAGGCGCGCAGGAAGAGCGGCGTCCAGCGGATGTCGAGCGGATCGTCGGGCAGGCGGATCACGTTTCGCTCGCGACAGAACGCCTCGATCTCAGCCAGCTCCCGGCGGCAGAAGTCGAGCAGCTCCGCGGCTGGCGGATGGTCAGTCGCGATGGCATCCAGCACGCCGCGCACGAGCTGACCGTCGTCCGGCGGCATCGGAGCGTCCGCGCGCCAGCGCGGCCACAGCTGCCGTGCGAGCCGGACCATTTCGGCCCGCACTGCGCCGAACTCGCGGTCCGCGGCAGCCAGGATCCGTTCCGGCGTCAGCGCCTCGTCGCGAATCGTGTGGCGCATCTTGGCGCCGAACAACGCGCCTCCCAGCCGACCTTCGCCTTCGCTGCGCGGCAGGACGACGTCGCGGAGGTGGGCCTCGAACCGGAGGAGTGCGTCCTTCGCGGCGGCGGCCGCGGCGGCGACGCGATCGGCGATTGCCGCCACGGCCGGATCCGCGGCACCCGCCGTGGCAGCCGCAACGGCGTCTGAGGCGAGCTCGGCGATCCCGGGCAGCTGGCGCAGGGCCGTCTCCGTGTGGAATCGGGCGACCGGCCGGCCGGCCAAACCCACGAGCGCCTCGCGGGCCGAATCGAGCAGCGCGGCCATGCCCTCGAAACGCCCCGCCGCCGAGGCCAGCCGATCCTCGAGCGGTGCGAACTCCCGGGCCAGCAAGGGGAAGATGCCGGAGCCAAGGAGATAAACCCATTCCAGCGGGTTCCAGGCCTCCTCGCGCAGGTCCGCCTCGGCGAATCGGTGGCCCTCGAGCTCGAGCAGCAGCAGGTCGCGATCGATTCGGTCGTTGGCCGCCAGCGACGCAGGTTCGATCGACCGAAGCGTCGTCTCCCAGCGATCGACGAAGGCCAGGCGCTCCGTCCTGCCCGCGTCGCTCATGTCCGGCCAGCGGGCGTCGTGGTCGTGCATGCCGGCGGCGGTGGCGTGGACGGGGTTCAGGCGGAAGAACTCGCCCAGGAACGCATCAACCTGGTCCTGAAACGGGGCTGTGGCGTCGGTCACGGTCGTGTCGCGTCGCACCGGGCGAAGCCTACCGTGCGTCATGGCGGGGTGCCGCTACCATCGATCCGTGGCTGCGAGGTGGGCGAAACCGGTAACCCTGGAGGGCAGGATCGTCCGCCTCGAGCCGATGTCACGCGCTCACCTCGATGGGCTCGCCGAGGTCGCCCTCGATCCAGAGCTGTGGCGCTGGACGATCGCCCGACCAACCGATCGTGCGTCGCTCGAGGCGTGGATGGCGACGGCGATGGACGGCGCCGCTGCGGGGACAGAAGTGCCATTCGTCACCGTCGAGCGCGCATCCGGCCGCCCGATCGGCAGCAGTCGCTACATGAACATCGTGCCCGAGCACCGGCGACTGGAGATCGGGTGGAGCTGGGTGGCGACGGACTGGCAGCGGGGCGGCGCCAACCGCGAGGCCAAGCTGCTCATGCTGGGTCACGCATTCGAAGCGCTCGACTGCAATCGGGTCGAATTCAAGACCGATTCGCTGAACGAGCGCTCGCGGCGCGCGCTGCTGGGCATCGGCGCGACGTTCGAGGGCATCTTCCGCAACCACATGATCATGCCCGACCATCGGCTGCGCCACTCCGCTTACTACAGCGTCATCGACACCGAGTGGCCGGCCGTGAAGACCGGCCTCAGTAGCGGCCTCGACGAGCTCCTCGGGACGTCGGCCGGGGGCTGACCAGCGGGCCCTGTATCACGCCTATGTCCCTGACCGCGCCTTCACCACGCCTGTGTCGGCTGCATGGACGCCGCCCGCACAAGGCCGGCCACAAGCCGTTCGCCCCGCTGGCCGCGCGGCCCTGGCACCACCTTTCGATCCCGCTGTGAGCGTGGGCCGGCCTTCCGAATGGGCACGTGCAGGTGCCGCGGCACCGTTACGCATCCGCACACGCTCAGCGTGTCCATGCAGCGGACATCCAAGCCTCGAAGGCGGCCCGGCCAGTCGCTGCGCGCGCTTTAGCGACGGCCACCCACTCCGCGCGCCGCTGCACCTGGCATGAAAAAGCCGGCCAGGCCGCGGAGGCCCGACCGGCTTCGGATGAAGGACTACTCGCCGGCAGCCTCGTCGCCGCTGGTCTCGTCGTCGGTATCGCCCATCCCGGGCTTCGAGGTGCCGGAGCCGCCGGCGCCCTGCTGGTCCTGGTCGAAACCGGTGCCAGCCATGCGGTCGGACGTCGCGCCACCCGAGCCGTAGCTCGAGGTGCCCGAGCCGTAGCTCGATGACTGGCTGGAATCCGGCATCCCGGCCCCGCCGCCCTGCGAAGACGAGCCCTGGTTCTGGCCCTGGCCCTGGCCGCCCTGGCTCTGGCCCTGGCCACCCTGGCTCTGGCCCTGGCTTCGGTCCTGGCTCGTGCCCTGACCCTGGTTCTGGCTCTGGCCCTGGCCCTGACCACCCTGGCCCTGACCACCCTGGCCCTGACCGCCCTGGCCTTGGCTTCGGTCCTGGCTCGTGCCCTGACCGCCCTGGCCCTGGTCCTGGTCCTGGTCCTGACCGCGATCCTGATCGTTGGTCTGTCCTGGCATCGTGTGCCTCCCGGTTGATTGGGCCGTCGTGATGGCCCGGGAGGCGATCGTCGCCTCGAATCCCGTCCGGTTGCTCTCTCCTCTGGGTCACAGGGCTTGCAAACGCGTTGCCCGCGCGTTCCTCCGCTCGCCCATCTGCCATCATCGGCGGCAGCGCCGAGCCTCGCGCTGGCCGGCTCGTCCCAGCTGAGGGAGGACGTCGTGGTCGAACTCGTCATCAAGATCCTCGTCAACGCGGCGGCCCTGTGGGCGGCCGTCCAGCTCATTCCCCAGATCGTCTTCAACTACGGCCAGGACTGGTGGAAGCTCCTGGTCGTTGCGCTGATCTTCGCCCTGATCAACAGCTACCTGAAGCCAATCGTCAAGGCGCTGTCGTTTCCGATCAGCCTATTGACGCTGGGCCTCATCGGGTTCGTCATCAACGCGGCGATGCTGCTCTTGACAGCTTTGCTGTCCGACCAGCTCAAGCTCGGCTTCAAGATCGGGACGTTCCCGCCCAGCATCAATGCCGATGCGATCATCGGCGCGATCCTGGGCGCCATCGTCATCAGCGTCGTGTCGACGCTCCTCTCGATCGCCCTTTCGCCGCGCAAGCTCCTGTAGCGTCGGCTCCACGCGCGCGGCCGTCGTGAGCGCATGACGGACGGGGCCGAATCGGACCGCTTGCCCGCGCTCGCCCCGGCGCTGCGGCTTGCAGCCTCAAGGTTCGGGACGCCGCTGTACCTGACCGACATCGCCACGCTCGATGCGGCCGCGACGGCGATGCGCGATGCCTTTCCCGATCCGTGGCTGCGTCACTACTCGGTCAAGGCGAACGACGTGGCCGCGATCGTGCGGCTCGTCGCCGGTCGTGGCTTCGGCGCCAACGTCGTGTCGCGCGGTGAGTGGGCCGTGGCCCGCAAGGCCGGCATCCCGAACCGCAATGTCACGTTCGAGGGCATCGGCAAGACCGATGCCGATCTGGCGGCAGCAGTTCGCGCGGCGCGTGACGGAACACCGCTCCGCTGGCTGGCGATCGAGTCCATCGACGAAGCGCGGGCGCTCGCTTCGATCGCGGAGCGCGGAGCCATCAGCCGCCGCTCGGCACCACTCGACCTCCTGTTTCGCCTCAACCCGGATGTCGCGCCGGAGACGCAGCGCGGCCTGGCCGTCGGGGCCGGCGGCTCCAAGTTCGGCATGACCGAAGCGGACCTGTCGGAAGCGGTGGCGATCGCGGCCGGCGCGAAGGCGCGTGGCTCGCCCGGGTCGCGCGGCCTCCGACTGCGACCGCGCGGGATCCACCTGCACGTGGGATCGCAACTCGGCGCGGTCGACGCCTGGCGCGACGCCGTCCGGCGCGGGCTCGCCCTGCTCGGGCTCCTGCGCGGCAGCCTGCCCGAGTTCGACACGCTGGACGTGGGCGGCGGTTTTCCGGTCGGCCGGCTCGGCGAGCCGGCTCCGTCCCCGGCGCGGTTCGCCCGCGAGCTGCCAGAGCTGCTGGAGACGATTCCGCCGGATCGACGTCCGTCCCGGCTGGCGATCGAGCCGGGCCGCTTTCTCGTCGCCCGGGCGGGCTGGCTGCTGGCCCAAGTTCTGCACGTCCGGGAGCGGGAGGGTCGCCGTGTCGTCATCGACGCCGGCATGACGGAGCTCATCCGGCCGGCCCTGTATGGAGCCCGCCACGACGTGGTCGCGCTGACGTCGCTGGGCCGGCCGTTCGATGCTTCGGCCGCCGATGCATCGGCCGCCGCAGCCCTGGCCGCCGGCATGCCGGTCGCCACCGTCGAGGGGCCGATCTGCGAGTCGACCGACGAGCTGGGCGACCATCCCGTCCCGCCACTCCAGCGCGGCGACCTCGTCGCCATACGCGATGCGGGCGCCTACGCGGCCTCCCAGTCGTCGGCCTACAACGGCCGTCCGCGGCCGCCGCAGGTGCTGCTCGAAACCGACGGGAGCCTCGTCCTGGCCCGTCGCCGGGGGTCTCGTGGCGCCCTCGGGTAGGCTTTCGGGGTGAACGAGCGCGAGCGATTCCGCGATCGCCTGGCCCGCGGGCCGCTGCTCGCGGACGGGGGCATGGGCACGCTGCTGTTCAGTCGCGGGCTGCCCCAGCGGGCCTGTCTCGACGAGCTGGCGACGACACGTCCCGACCTCATCGGATCCATCCACCGCGAGTATCTCGAGGCCGGCGCGGACCTGATCGAGACGGCCAGCTTTGGCGCGAACCGCATCCGGCTGGCGGCCTATGGGCTCGCGGAGGAGGCCCATCGGTTCAGCCGGCGAGCCGCGCAGGTGGCCCGTGAGGCTCGCGACGTCAGCGGTCGCGACGCGCTCATCGGTGGCTCCATCGGGCCCCTGGGCGCGCCGACCCGCGATCTGCTGCGCCTGGACGAAGGTCACGTACGGGCCGCCTACCGGGAGCAGATCGAAGGCCTGCTCGAGGGCGGCGTGGACCTGTTCGTCATCGAGACGCATGTGGACCTCCATCACCTGCTGCTCGCCGTGGACGAGGCGCAGCGCGCGGCGGATATCCCGATCCTGGCGGAGCTGACATTCGGCGAGGACCTGTCGCTGCCCGATGGCACGACGCCCGAGGCGGCGGCCCACGCGCTCGTCCTCGCCGGGGTCGAGGCGATCGGGGTGAACTGCGGCGTCGGACCGCAGGCCTGCCTGGACGCGCTCGAGGCCATGGGGCGGCCGGACGAGGTGACGATCCCGCGCTCGATCATGCCGAACGCCGGCCTGCCGCAGCGCATCGAGGGCCAGTTCGTCTACGCCGCCGGGCCGGACTACTTCGGCGGCATGGTGCCGAAGTTCGTCGCGACCGGGGCCCGGATCGTGGGTGGTTGCTGCGGCACCACGCCGGAGCATGTCGCGGCCATGCGAGTCGCCCTTGACGCGATCGCCAGCGCGGATACCCAGCGCTCCCGCGCCCGTGCCGCGAGCACGGTCCGCCGGGCGCCCGGTGCCGACGC
>JALZAF010000013.1 GCA_030948505.1 Chloroflexota bacterium | reverse complement strand
GTCCCCGGGGTCACGGCGGTCAGCCCCGTGACCAACGCCACCGCCATTGTCGGCACCGACAAGCGGGCCATGGCCGTCGTCGATCCCTTGACGATCCGGCAGGTCGCCTCGTTCCCGGATTCGTTTTTCATCGGAAGCTCCGCGGCTTCCGCCCTCAACGGTCTCGCATCGGATCCCAATGGCATCCTGATCTCGGATGAGCTCGCCAGAACCTTCAATGTCCAGACCGGCGATCCGGTAAATATCCAGCTCCAGCCACTGAGCGGCAAGCCCGTGCCGGCGACCTTCCATGCGGTTGGCCGCTTCAAGAACTTCCCAGGCTTTCCCCAGGGGATCGACCTGGTGGCCAACGTGGCCGGCTTTCAGGCGATCTCGCACCGGACCACGGTCGAATTCTTCCTGGTGAAGGTGGCGCAACCGGACGACGCCAGCGTCGCGCGTCTCGCGTCGGCGTTGAAGGTCGGCCCCGGTCAAACGGTTCCCCTTCGCGTCGAGTCGACCGCGACCGCGATCAATCGCGACCAGTCATCCCTCGCCTCGCTGAACCTGCGCGGCCTCGGCGGCCTGGAGTCGCTGTTCGCGATCCTGATGAGCGCAGCCGGAATTGCCATCTTCATCTTTGGCCTGCTCCTCCAGCGTCGCAAGGAGTACGTGACCATGCGAGCACTCGGGATGCCGATGGCCAGCGTCCGCGGGCTGCTCTTCGGCGAAGCCGGCGTGGTCTCCGTTTCCAGCCTCGCGCTGGGTGGCCTGGTCGGCCTCGGGATGGCGGTGCTCTTCGTGCAGATTTTGAGGCCGCTGTTCACCATTCCGCCGGACCGGCTGGCCGTGCCGGGTGCTCAGCTAACCCTGCTGGCGGGCGCGGTCGTGGGCCTCACCATAGCCGCCGTGCTGGCGGCGGGTGCGACGATCAAACGCTTGAGCCTCGTCGAGCTCCTGCGCGAGGAGTAGGCACTCCTACCTCGACCGGCAGGCTGGCCCCGTGCCACCGTCACCGGATCGTTGCATCGCGAGGCCACGCGTGTACGAAGTATGGCGTTGCTTCGGAGTGATCTTCCGCCTCCTGCGGCGACTCCAGCCGCGGTCGCTCGTCAGTCGGTTCGCCGTCCTGAGCGGGTTCGCCATCGTGATCCTCGGGATTGCGCTGGGCGGCTATCTGAACTCCCTGATCTCGGATCATGCCCAGTCCAATGCAATCCAGAGCACCCAGGTGATCGCGGACATTGGGATCCGTCCGCTCATCAGCCAGACCGATCTCCAGAGCGGCCTCAGCGCCGACCGGATTCAGACGCTGGACTCGGCTGTCAACAGTAGCAAGTTGCTCGGCACGGAGCTCGCTCGGATCAACGTCTGGACCCAACAGCATCGCATTCTGTATTCGAACGACCACTCTCGGATCGGCCAGGTCTTCCAGACATCCGACGAACTCAACGGCGCGCTCAAGGGCACGGCGCATTCGGGCGTAAGTACCCCGAGCAAGGCGGAGAACGAGGACCTGATTTCGTACGGCCAGATTCTGGAGGTCTACGTCCCGCTTCGCCTCAGCAGCTCCGGCGCGCCTGATGGAGCCTTCGAAATCTACGTCCCTTACCGTCCCATCGCCGCCGCCATCCTGCGGGACGATCTCACCGTGTTCGCGGTCCTCGGCCTCGGCCTCCTGTTTCTCTATGCGCTCCTCTTCCGGATCGTGTCGCAGGCCGCAAAACGGCTCAGCCAGCAGAATGACGAACTCAAGCGCCAGACGGCCGCCCGCGAACACGCGACACGCCATGATGCCCTGACCCTCCTGCCGAACCGCATCCTCTTTCATGATCGATTGCGGGACGCGATTCTGAGCCCCGGCGCTGGTGGTGCGGTCATGATCATGGACCTCGATCGCTTCCAGGAGATCAACGCCACCCTCGGCCACCACAACGGCGACATGGTTCTTCTCGCGGTGGGCAAACGACTTACCGCAGTCGATGGGATCGGGTTGGTGGCGCGCCTGGGTGGCGACGAGTTCGCCGTCCTCCTCCCGACCGTCGGCAATCGAGCCGAGGCCATTCACTTCGCCGAACAGCTACTGAAAACGTTCGCCGAGTCGATCGTGCTCGGTGAGGTGACGCTTGACGTCCGCGCGAGTCTCGGCCTGGCGCTCTTCCCGGAACAGGGCACGGATGCTGACATCCTGATCCAGCGCGCCGACATCGCGATGTATGTGGCGAAAGGCGCGAAACGCGGCTACGAAGTCTACTCCCCGCAGTCCGACCGCTACGCGCCGGAGCGGCTCGCCCTGATCGGGGACCTCC
>JALZAF010000167.1 GCA_030948505.1 Chloroflexota bacterium | reverse complement strand
CCGGCGCAACGTGCCCGTCGGACGTCACGCTCCTAGAATGGCGGGACTCCGGCCCGTTCGTCTAGCGGCCCAGGACACTGCCCTCTCAAGGCAGAGACCACCGGTTCGAATCCGGTACGGGCTACCGAGTGCCTCACGCTGAAGCCCGGTCGATGTCGACCGGGCTTCCTGGTGAGCGTGGGACCGCTCGGGTGGCTACGCCGGCGTCGGGATCTTGACCCGGTCGCCGACCGGTGCGAAGACTGGCTTCTCCTTCGGTGTGACGAAGGCGTGGATGAATCCTGCGATCGAGAGCAGGGCCATGACTCCGGCGAGCCCGTAGAGGAGGTTCCCCGCGAGGCCGGCCATGCTGCCGATGACGCTGAATCCGTAGACCGTCAGGAGCAGGCCGCGGAGCGTCTCTCCGGTCTGCATCGTGGTGCGAAGCGAGGTTGCGGAGTCCAGCTTCTTCTGGAGGTCCGCGGCGCCTGTCGTGTTATTCGCCGTCTTCGCGGCGGTGATCTGCGTGCCGAGGTCCGTGCGGATCGTGCCAAGCGTCGCGTACGTCGCGCCGGGGAAGCCGGCCGCGATCGCTGCCTTCTCCATGTGGAGCGCGATGTAGAACTTCGCGTAGCACTCGGCCTGCGGGCCTGTCTCCATCAGCTGGCCGCCGTAGGCGACGAGGCACGTGGAGCCTGCCTTCCAGGTCGTTTCCTCTGCCGTGAGGGCGCTCGCAGGCGTGAAGGTGATCTTCTGCGCGCCGAGCTCCTCCTTCACGTAGTTCTGCGAGAAGCTGTATTGACCGATCGCTGCGAACCCAAGTGCGAGAAGGAGAACGGCAACCACCAAGCCGCCTCCCGCCAGGGTGATGTCCAGAGTCCTGCGCTTCATTGCCGTCCTCCATGTGAACGTGCTTTCTTAAGCAGCACATTCGGGCATGCGGACCCGCCGGGAGAGTCCCAAATGGCCTCAAACGGGCGTGCCGTTCGGCCCCCGGGCACCCCCGACGTATCGATCCGTACTCCGCAGGGACCTCCGACCGCCATCCCGTGACCTTCGGCCCTAGTGCGCATCGGGGCCCGGATCGAAGATGCCAGGCATGGACCTCGGAATCGTCCTCGGGACCCTGATCATCTTCGCCCTGATCCTTGCCATTGGCGGGGGCTTCGTCGCGGCACGGTTCCTGAGCCATGCGGCGCAGCAGTGGACCCGCGGAGCGCATCCCCGTGACCGCTGAGGTATTCGCCGTCGCTGTGACGATCGCAGTGCCCGTCATCACACTGCTGGCGCTCGGCGGCCTCTTCGCGGGACTCGGCGCGCTGGAGCGCGGGCGCGACGAGCTGATCGAGCTCGGTAGCTCGAGGAGATAGGAGCGGTATGAAGGTCCTGTTCGCGACCGACGGAGCCCCAGAGGACCAGCAGGCGCGTGCCCTCATGGCGAGCGTCCGCTGGCCACGCGGTAGCGAGCTCGAGCTCTTCGGCGTCTCTCGACCCACGCGGATCGGCGCCGAGGGCCACGACGAGTACTTCGCGCACGAGCTCGGGGTCCTCGCGAGCAGCGTGACCGGGTCGGAGCATGTCGTCACCTGGCACTGTGCCGTCGGTCAGCCCGCGGAGTCGATCGTGGAGCGGGCCCGGGCGATCGGAGCCGATCTGATCGTCGTTGGGTCTCGGAACCGCGGTCCGCTCGCGAGCATGCTCGGGTCCGTGTCAGCGGCCGTGGTCGATCACGCCCCGTGCCCCGTGCTCGTCGCCCGCAGCGCACAGATCGACCGGGTCGTGATCGCGGACGATGGGTCGGTCGGGGCGGCCGCGGCGATCGCGTTCTTCGACCGGTCGGCGATCTTCGGTGACGCGCCCCTCCACGTCGTGAGCGTCGTCGATCGCGGAGAGCCTCTGTCGGACTCGGACTTCGGTGGGTTGAGCTCGGTCGATCAGCGCCACTACAGCGAGCACGTCGACCAGGAGCGACGCCAGGCGCGCCTGCAGCTCGTCAACAGTCTGGACGCGCTACAGCCCCGCACCCACACGGTGGAGTCGAGTACTCCCTTTGGGGACGCGGCGACCGAGATCCTGGTCGCGGCGCACGACTTCGCCGCCGATCTGATCGTGATGGGCTCGAGGGGCCAGACCCGGGCTCGCCCGCTTCTTCGCAGGCAGCGTCGCCCGGCGGGTGTTGCAGCGCGCGACGTGCTCCGTGCTCATCGCCCGCGGGTCCGCGGCGATCGTCCACGATCGTGCGCTCGCGCCGCTCGGAGTGCGAGAACTGAGCAACGTGACCGGGTGATGCGTCGGCGTAGCCCTCGACAGCAAGGCGCTGCTTGCCCAAGGTCTGTCACGACCGGCGATCCGCGCGGCGATCGACGCGAAGTGGGCCAGGTCCGGACCCGCGACCCCAACGCCGTATTCCCTCGACTAGCCTCTTGCTGATGCAACGCGCGGGCGTGGCGCCGTTCTACCAGGGTTGGCAGCTCTTCAACGAGGGTCTCGTCGCGGCGCTCGCGCCGCTGTCATCCGAGCAGCTGGCGCTCCCGGTCGGCTCTCCGACGTGGCCGATCTGGGCGAGCGCGGCCCATCTTGCCGGAACCCGGGTGTACTGGCTGTGCCACGTGTTCGGCGAGCCCGGCGCCGACACGACGCCGTTCACCGACCCGACCGGCTTTGGGTGGGAAGACGACCTCGCCCATCCGCGATCGACCGCTGAGCTCGTCGCCGGGCTCACATCGTCATGGAAGATCGTGGAGCACAGCCTTGCGACCTGGACGCCCGAGACTTTGGGGCAGGAAGCGAAGCGGATCCGCGGTGACGTCGTCCAACTGCACACCCGCCAATCGGTGCTGATCCGCATGCTGACGCACGACGCGTTCCACATCGGGGAGATCTCGCTCGCCCTCGGGAGCAACGGCCTCCCTTCGATCGAGCCGTGGGCCGGACTATCGCGGGTCGAGTGACAGACCCGTCCAGAGTGTTGCCGATCCTGACGTTCGCGTCCGGGATCGCCCTCCGCGCGTGGCTCGTCCGCAACCATTCCACTTCGGAAGGGGTCTGGGTCCGCATCTACAAGAAGGACGCCGGCGTACCGAGCGTCACCTTCGAGGAGGTACTCGACGAGGGGCTCTGCTTCGGTTGGAGCGAAAGTGCGCGGTCGAAGGGTGGGGGCACGTCCTATCT
>JALZAF010000163.1 GCA_030948505.1 Chloroflexota bacterium | reverse complement strand
AGGCGGCCCACCGCGCCGATTGGGAGCGCGCGGCGCGCCTCAAGTACGAGGTGGGCGAGCTGGAGCGCAAGCTGGCCGAGGCCGAGCAGGCGGCCACGGCGCGCAGCCGCGACGGCCACACGCTCGTCAAGGAGGAGGTGGACGAGGAGGACATCGCGGCCGTGGTCAGCAAGTGGACGGGCATCCCGGCCACGAAGCTGCTGGAGGGCGAGGTCCAGAAGCTGATCGAGATGGAGGAGCGCTTGCGCGCGCGGGTGATCGGCCAGGACGAGGCGATCACGGCGGCGGCGAACGCCGTGCGCGCCGCCCGCGCGGGACTCCAGGACCCGAACCGCCCGCTGGGCAGCTTCCTGTTCCTGGGTCCCACCGGCGTGGGGAAGACGGAGACCGCCCGCGCGCTGGCCGAATTCCTGTTCGACGACGAGCAGGCGCTCGTCCGCATCGACATGAGCGAGTACCAGGAGCGACACACCGTGTCGCGACTGATAGGTGCGCCCCCCGGCTACGTCGGTTATGACGAGGCCGGCCAGCTGACCGAAGCCGTCCGCCGGCGGCCCTACGCGGTGATCCTGTTCGACGAGGTCGAGAAGGCCCACCCCGAGGTCCTCAACATCCTCCTCCAGCTGCTGGATGACGGACGACTGACCGACGCCCAGGGCCGCACCGTGGACTTCCGCAACACCATCGTCGTGATGACCAGCAACCTCGGCAGCCAGCACGCCATGCCGGAAACGTCGCTGACCAGCGGCGTCGTGGACCTGGCGGAGCGGGCGGCCGCCAAGGCGCGGATCCGTGAGCGGGTGATGGAGGCCGTGCGGGCCTATTTCCGGCCCGAGCTGCTCAACCGCATCGACGGCGTCGTCATCTTCAATCCGCTCGGCCGGGAGCAGATCAAGGCGATCGTCGACATCCAGCTGCGCAGCCTGCGCAAGCGGCTGGCCGACCGGAAGATGGACCTCGAGCTGACAGACGCGGCTAGGGAGCTGCTGGCCGTCGAGGGTTTCGATCCGGTCTATGGCGCGCGGCCGCTGCGGCGAGCCATCCAGCAGCAGATCGTCCAGCCACTCGCGCTGCGGCTGCTGCAGGGCGATTTCCAGGATGGCGATACGATCGTCGTCGACGTTCACGACGGTCGGCTCGACTTCCGGCGCAAGGAAAGCCGGGTACCGGCCGGCGTCAGCGCATGAGGTGAGCACCGTGAACGCTTGCACCCACCTGGACATGATCCGCGACGTAAGCCCGCGGTCGACTGGCTGCGAAGACTGTCTGAAGACCGGCGATTCGTGGATCCACCTCCGGCTGTGCCTGACCTGTGGATATGTGGGCTGCTGCGACTCCTCGCCCAACCGGCACGCGTCGAAGCACGCTCGGGCGGTCGGGCATCCGCTCATCCGCTCGCTCGAGCCGGGCGAGCAGTGGGTCTGGTGCTACGTCGATCAGGTGTTTCTCGTGCCGGCACTTTCCGTGTGAACGGCGACAATGTCCCGGTCGCACGTGAGGGACAGCCACATGACCGATAGCGCGACGGCGCCGAGCGGCCATCCGTACGCTGCCGAGCTGGACGCGGAGCGGGCGGGCTGGTACGAGCTGGCCGCGCTCGTCCGGCAGCTGACGCCCGAGGAATACCTCGTCCCCGGCTACTACCGGGATCCTGACTGGGCTGTACGCGACGTCGTGGCCCACCTGGGCACGTGGCTCGCGGAAGCGGAGATCCAGCTCGAGCGCATCGCCGTCGGGACGTACGAAGGGCACGAGATGGACGTCGACGCGCTCAACGCCGCGTTCCTCGAAGCGATGCGCGACCAGCCATGGTCGATTGCCTGGGTCCAGGCCAACGCTGCCCGGACGCAGATGCTGCTGGACTGGGAGGCCCTGCCAGGACCCAGCGACGAAGCGGCCTGGTGGGTCCGCAAATCAGGACCGGAGCATTACGCGGAGCATCTCGCCCGGCTCAGGATCTGGGTCGCCGAGCTGGTGCTCATGCGGCCACGCGACAGCGAAACACCCTGATCGATCGCACCCGAAGCGCTGGAGGCTGACATGGCAGGAAGAACGACTGCACGACGAGCGACTGTACGAACTCCGCGTGGATCGCGCGGCAACGGACGGAGCGCAAAGCCCTCGAAGCTGTCGCCGGAGCCGCGGCTCGCACCGCTGGGCATGGAGATCCAGCGCTTTGCGACGACCAAGCTGCTCCCGATCGCCCTCGCCAGGACCGCCCGATCGGAGAGCTGCCGGCTGCTCAACGAGATCCTCGCCGACTCGATGATCCTCTACGCGATGTACAAGAAGCACCACTGGCTCGTCGCGGGGCCCACCTTCTACCAGCTCCACCTGCTGTTCGACAAGCACGCCGAGGAGCAGACGGAAATCATCGACCTGCTGGCCGAACGGGTGCAGAGCCTGGGCGGGATCTCAGTAGGCGACCCGCGCCATGCTGCCGAGCTGACGACGATCCAGCGGCCGCCCGACGGGGCGGAGGACGTGCCGGCCATGATCCACCGCCTGCTCGACGCCCACGAGACGATCCTCGAGAAGGTCCGCAAGGCGATCGACAAGACCGAGAAGTCGTCCGACTGGGGCTCGAACGACCTGTTGATGAGCGACGTCCTTCGGCGCCACGAGCTGCAGGTCTGGTTCGTGTCGTCGCACGTCGTGGACGAGCCACTCGTCGAGAACTGAGCGCCCAGGAGGACTGAGCGCCGCGGCAGCACCCGGCAATCACCCTCGAGCGGGTGATTGCTCCGCTAGGCTGAGTGCGACCCTGCCCGAGCAAGAGGGAAGCGCGTGGCCGAAGTCCCGCAACGCGGCGCGATCTATCGGCGCCTGGGTGTCGAGCCGATCATCAACGGGCGATCCACGTTCACCATCCTCGGCGGATCGCTCATGCCGGCCGAGGTGCTCGACGCGATGCGGCTCGCGGCGGATTCGTTCGTCGACCTCGTGGAATTGCAGGTCGCCGTGGGCAGGCGGCTCGCGGAGCTCGCGCGGAACGAGGCGGCGTTCGTGTCCGCTGGAGCGGCGGCCGGGCTGTTCCTGGCGGCCGCAACCTGCATCGCTCGTGACACTGCCGACGGCGTCCTTCGCCTCGACGACCTCGATGGCGACCGGCGGCGGTTCCTCATTCACGCCGCTCATCGGATCCCGTATGAGCGGGCGATCGAGCTGGCAGGCGGCAGCCTGGTCGAGATCGGCGGGCCCGACCGCACCGAGGAGTCCCAACTCCAGGCCGCCCTCGAGCCTCCCACCGCGGCCGTCCTCTACGTTCCCAAGCCACACCTCGCCGCGCGCGTTCTGCCACTCGACACCGTCGTCCGGCTGGCGCATGCGCGGGACGTCCCCGTGATCGTGGACGCCGCCGCCCAGCTACCGCCGGTCGAGAACCTGTGGCTGTTCACCGGGGCCGGCGCGGATCTGGCCATCTTCAGCGGCGGCAAGGGCCTGTCCGGGCCGGCCAGCACAGGCCTCGTCGTTGGCCGCGCTCGATACGTCGACCGGCTGGCCGCAAACGCCGCGCCGCTGCAGCGCTACGGCCGGCCGATGAAGGTGGGCAAGGAGGACCTGGTGGGCCTCCTCGCCGCGGTGGAGTGGTATCTCGCCCAGGACCACGAGGCGCTGGCGAGGCGCTATGAGGCCGTGGTCGACCACCTCGTTGTGTGGGGTCGCGAGCGGAACGACGTGACGGTGACGCGGGTTGGCTTCGGCGAGGCCGGACAGCCGACGCCCCGCGCCCACGTGCGGCTAGACGGCGCGACGACCGGCGCCCGCGACGACCTGCTGGCGACGCTGCGGGCCCGCCCGCCCCGCATCGATCTTTTGGCCGATGAGTCGGACGGGTTCTTCGTCGCGCCCGAGACGCTCCTGCCCGGCGAGGAGGAGATCATCAGCCGGCGACTTGGCGAGCTGCTCGATCCCGCTGTCAACCAGCCTCGCCGGTCGGGATAGCCACGCTGAACGTGGAGCCGGCGCCCTCCTCGCTCTCGACCCAGGCACGGCCACCATGTCCCTCCGCGATGTGGCGGACGATGGCCAACCCGAGGCCCGTTCCGCCCTTGCCCCGGACGCGCGCCTTGTCGACCTTGTAGAAGCGCTCGAAGACGCGGCCGACGTCGGCCACGGGGATGCCCACGCCGCGATCCTCCACGGACAGCACGACCTCGTCGCCAACGTTCCGCGCCCCGACCGTGACGACGTCGCCGGCGGAGGAGAACTTGACGGCGTTATGCAGCAGGTTGACCAGCATCTGACCCAGCCGCTCGTCGTCGCCGCGAACGGGCGACAGATCGGGCGCGACGTCCGTGGCGAGGCGAACTCCCTGGCGGTCGGCGAACAGGCGAAGTCGATCGACCGATGCCCGCACGACCTCACCCAGATCGACCGTATCCAGGTGCAGCGGGATGCTGCCCTGCTCGATCTTGGACAGGTCGAGCAACTCGTTCACCATCTGCACGAGGTGGCCGCTCTCGACGTCGATCTTGAGGATCCCGTCGCGGATGCGCGGCGGAAGGTCGGCCCGGTCGAGGTCGCGGGCCAGCGTCTCTGTCAGCAGCCGGACGTTCGTCAGCGGTGTTCGCAGCTCGTGCGACAGGTTGTCGATGAACTCGGTCCGAATTCGCTGCAGGCGACGGAGCTCGGAGACATCCTCCATGACCAGCCAGAAGCCGCTGACCGGAGACCGGCGCGCCCGTATGACCAGGGTCTGCTGGCTGCCGCCCCGGACGATCTCGCCGTTGGCCCAGCCCAGCTCGCGAGCGCGGCGGGCGATCTCCTCGATGCGGTGGTCGCCGAATGCCTCGATCGCCGTCAGCCCCGAGAGTCCGGCGGGCGGCCGTTCGAGATAGGCATGGGCCGCCTCGTTGGCCATCCGCACGACCAGACCGTCGTCCAGGCGCACGATGCCGACGCCGACCAGGTTGGCCAGGTGGGCAAGATCCTCGGCCACGCGCCGAGCCTCCCAGTCCGCGGTCTCACGAGCGTGGATCGCCGCCCGGACGCCGGCCTCGACGTCCCCCTCCGGCTGGACCCCGACGATCTCGCGCAGCGAGCCAATCGTTCGACCGCGCACGAGGGCCACCAGGAGCCCGGCCGCGGCAAGGCTCGCGAGCAGGGCGATCGACAAGAACGCGGCCGGTTCCACCCGTCGAGTCTAGGTCAGCGTCTCCTCAACGCGGCCGGCGGAAGACATAGCCGACGCCGCGGACGGTGTGCAGGAACCTGGGGTGGGCTGGATCGTCCTCGATCAGGCTCCGCAGCCCGTGAACATGGACGTCGACCGTCCTGGTTTCGCCGGCGTAGTCGTAGCCCCAGACCTGCTGGAGCAGCTGGTCGCGGGTGAACGCCTGGCCTGGCTGCCGAAGCAGGAACGCGAGCAGGTCGAACGCCTTCGGCCGAACCGGCAGTTGGACACCGTCGCGGAGGACGCGATGCCCGGCCAGGTCGACCTGCACGTTGCCCAGGTCGACGATCGCCGGACCCGGCACCATGACCCGCGCCTCTGTCCGCCGCAGCAGGGCCCGGATCCTTGCCTGCAGCTCTGGCAGGCTGAACGGCTTCGTGACGTAGTCGTCCGCTCCGAGCTCCAGGCCCACGATCTTGTCGATCTCGCTGTCCTTCGCGGTCAGCATGATGATCGGCGTTTCGGACTCCTGGCGGATGATCCGACAGACCTCCGTGCCGGGAATCTCCGGCAGCATCAGGTCGAGGATGACCAGGTCCGGTCGGGTATCGCGGAATCGATCCAGCGCGACTCGGCCGTCGGTGGCCGTGACGACGGTGTATCCGTCGCGCTCGAGGTTCCAGGCCAGCGTCTCGAGCAGCGTCGGTTCGTCCTCGACGAGCAGGATGGTGCGGCTCATTGCCGATCGCGGGCGGAGGGGCCGCCGGTCACGGCTGGGCGATGCGGAGCGTGTCGCGGTCGGCTTCGATGATCTCATCGTACGTCTCCCCGCCAAAACGTCCGACCGGCCCGCCCCCTTGGCG